>JBDUAQ010000062.1:0-15935 GCA_040004575.1 bacterium | reverse complement strand
GGACTGAAATTGTTGGCGTCGGTTCTGAAAGCTGATGGCAATCTCTCGATGTCGTAACGCGTACCGAGATTGAGCGTCAACTGAGAGGTTGCCTGCCACTGGTTTTGCACGAAGCCGCCAAAACTGATCACGCCAAATTGCGTGGGCGACGAACCAAACGCCTGCCGCCACACTGCTGGGCGACCGGCGGTAAAATCAGCGAGTGTGCGGAACAGATAAAGACCGCCAAAGCCATCGCGTGCGTCATTGTCCAACGAGACGTGATTCACAGTGGCTCCGGCCTTCCAATGGCTACCTGAACGATCGAAAGAAATATTGTCAACAATTTGTTGGCGAGTTTCGCGGCGAGCCGAATCCGCATTGTAGGGACGACCGAAACGAGCCAGTCCGGCAATTTCAATCCCTGGGCCGGTAGTATCTCCGGCGCGAGTTGCGACATACCGCGTGCTCGCTTGAAAACGGAGATCATTAACTGAATGAGAAGAGAGAACGGAAACAGCCGAAGCGGTCAACTGGTAGTCTTTTGTGTAGACGCTGCCGCGTGCTGACGGATCCGTTAACACGTCCGTATTAAATCCTTCTCCGCGGGCGCGCGCGTTCGTAAATGCAAAGCCAAAATTAAAGGTATGACGCGAGCCCGGCGTGTAGGTTAGTTTTCCGCTTGCTTCTGTCTCGTCCGCGCCAACGCGAAAACGTCCGGCGGCAAGTCTTCGCACACTAAACCGCGGCGCGAAGCCCGCAGCCAACAAAGTGTTGATGGTGCTGCCGGCATTGCGGTTAATCTCCGACTCGTCATCCGCCGACAAGTGTTCCTGTTCGCCGGCAACATAGAAGAACAACCGATCGCGTTTTAGCGGGCCACCGAGAGCGGCGCCGGGTTGGACTCGGCGAAAGCGCAAACGACTGGCAGGCGGGGGATCGGAAAAAGGTTCGCGCGCGTTGAACCGTTCGTTCTGGACGAAGGTGAAGACATCACCATGGAACTGGTTTTGTCCGACCCGTGTGACTACGTTGATAGCGCCACCGGCGGCTCCGCCAAACTCTGCTGACAAACCATTGTTGACGATCTGAAACTCGCGCACGGTCTCGGGCGACAAAGCAACGCGTGCGGCGCCCGTCGTCTCGTCCGTATTGTCGAGCCCATCAATCGAAATAGAGTTGCTGCGCGGACGCAAGCCGCCGAAGGTGAATCCGCTGTCGGCCAGGGGGGCGCCGGATGACGGCGAAGCGTTTGCGCCGCCACTGCTTGTTTGTGAGTTTGACGGCGCAACGCCGGGCGCGAGCAAAGTAAATTCCAGATAGTTACGACTATTGATCGGCAACTCTTCAATCCGCTCCGGATCGATTGAAGTAGTCACCGCCGTCTGCGTGACATCAAGTATCGGCGGGGTATCGGTAACCGTCACTTGTGCGTTTACATCTCCCGCCACCAGTGGGATATCAAGATTTGTGCTGCGACCAAGCGCAAGCGTTAATGTGGGATTTAGATACTGCCCGAAGCCAGGCGCCTGCGCCTTGATTTCGTAGTCGCCAACAGCCAGTCCGGTGGCGCGATAGCTGCCGTCCGCTTCGCTCGTCACGTTTCTGGTTTGATTGGTGGTGAGGTTAC
Organism: bacterium; assembly: GCA_040004575.1. Classification (GTDB taxonomy): domain Bacteria; phylum Acidobacteriota; class Blastocatellia; order Pyrinomonadales; family Pyrinomonadaceae; genus PSRF01. The sequence continues at coordinate 14,326 of JBDUAQ010000062.1, read as the reverse complement.
GCAACGCGATCGTCACGCCGGGAATACCGGCTCCGGCGGCGTCGCGAACGAAGCCGGTTAACGTGGCCGTAGTTGCCGAATCCTGAGCGCTTACTCGAGGAGCCGCAACAAACACCAAAAAGACCAACAGACCGAGAATGACTTTTAGAGAAAAAGATTGCACAGAATTTATGTCCCCCTTGAATAGTCGCGCACCTGCTCTTAAAGCGATACGCGCCGCAACCTTAGTGCGTTGCCAATTACTGATACTGAACTGAAACTCATCGCCGCCGCTGCGATCATCGGGCTGAGAAGTAAACCAAAGAACGGATAAAGCACGCCCGCGGCAATGGGCACGCCTACGGAGTTGTAAACGAAAGCGAAAAAGAGATTCTGTTTGATGTTGCGCATCGTCGCCCGGCTTAAAAGAATGGCGCGCACAATTCCGCGCAAATCTCCTTTGACCAACGTGACGCCGGCGCTCTGCATCGCCACATCCGTTCCCGTTCCCATCGCGATACCTACCTGCGCTTGCGCGAGCGCGGGAGCGTCGTTGATGCCGTCACCCGCCATCGCCACCTTCCTGCCTTCACTCTGAAAGCGTTTCACGACTTCGGCTTTCTGATGCGGCAGAACTTCTGCGACTACTTCGTCGATGTTGAGTTTGCCCGCTACTGCCTCTGCGGTCGTGCGGCTGTCGCCGGTGAGCATGACGACCTTAATTCCCTGCTCGTGCAGTTGCTTGATCGCCTCCGGGGTTGTTCCTTTAATCGGGTCGGCGACGCCAAGTAGTCCAGCGGGTTTTCCCTCTATGGCCACGAACATCACCGTCTGTCCGTCAGCGCGAAACGTTTCCGCCTGGTCTGCGAGTTCGCCTGCATCAATCCCGAGTTCTTCCAATAGCGAAAGATTTCCTAAGCTGACAGCATGGCCATCAATCTGCCCTTTGACGCCTTTGCCCGTGATTGATGCAAATGATTCTGTCTTTGCCAGTTCAACGCCGCGTTCCGCAGCGCCGGCAACTATCGCCGCCGCCAGCGGATGTTCACTGGCGCGCTCAAGACTCGCGGCTAAGCGCAACAGCTCTTGTTCATTCGAGCCTAGAGCGGGCGCAATCGTGACCAGTTTCGGCTTGCCTTCAGTTAACGTGCCGGTCTTATCAACTACCAGTGTGTCGATTTCACGAAGCACTTCGATCGCCTCGGCATTTCTAAACAGCACGCCAATCTGTGCGCCCTTGCCGGTGGCAACCATGATCGACATCGGCGTCGCCAGGCCCAACGCGCAGGGACAGGCGATGATGAGCACCGCGACTGCATTGATCATCGCGTAGGCCAGCCGCGGTTCTGGGCCAACAGTCGCCCATACGATGAAGGTGATGATTGCGATCAGGATTACTCCCGGAACGAAATAGCCTGCGACGACGTCCGCGAGCTTCTGGATAGGCGCGCGGCTGCGCTGCGCTTCCGCAACCATCTGCACGATCTGCGACAGCAGAGTCTCGGACCCAACGCGCTCGGCCTCAATAATTATCGAACCCGTTCCATTTACCGTGGCGCCGATAACGCGATCGCCGGCGCGCTTCTCGACCGGGATTGGTTCGCCCGTCACCATCGCTTCATCTACCGAACTGCTGCCTTCAGCGACTACACCATCGACAGGAATCTTCTCGCCCGGCCGCACGCGCAAGCGGTCACCCTTGTTGACTTGATCAAGCGGCACGTCTTGTTCAGTTCCATCAGGGCCAATTCGTCGCGCGGTTTTCGGCGCCAGGCCAAGGAGCGCTTTGATCGCACTGCTCGTAGAGCTGCGGGCTTTGAGTTCCAGGACCTGGCCCAATAGAACAAGGGTAGTGATGACAGCCGCGGCTTCGTAGTAGACGGGCACGTTGCCCATCTCATCGCGAAACGAAACCGGAAAGATTTGCGGCAGGAACGTGGCAAATAGGCTGTAGACGTAAGCGACGGCGACGCCCAGCCCAATCAACGTGAACATGTTCAGACTGCGGTTCACAAGCGACTGCCAGAAACGCACAAAGAAGGGCGAACCACACCAGAGCACCACCGGCGATGCCAGCGCCAGTTGAATCCAGGGCAGTGCGCTCATCGAAACGAGACGTGCCAAAGGTTTCCCGGGAATGAACTCACTCATACCAATGACGAGCAGCGGCAGACTAAGCACCACGCTTATCCAGAAGCGCCGGCGCATATCTTCTAGTTCCTGATTTTCTTCCGCATCGAGAGTGACGACGCGCGGTTCGAGCGCCATGCCGCAGATCGGACAAGCGCCGGGAGCATCCCGAATAATTTGCGGATGCATCGGGCAGGTGTATTCGACCTTCTCCTTTGGCGCGGTCACGGTCAACGGCTCCAAAGACATGCCACACTTCGGACAAGAACCCGGCTTCGGTTGCCGCACCTCGGGATGCATCGGACACGTGTAACCGCTCTTGTCAGAACCGCCTGCGTAAGCGGGCGGCCCGGTAGTTTCATTAGCCTTTGGTATGGACCCTGCTAATGCCACCCGCTCACGCAGGTGGTTCTGACTTGCTACTTTGTTGATAAAGGCTTGCGGATCGGCGCGGAATTTTTCGCGGCAGCCTAAGCTGCAAAAGAAATAGGTCTGCCCGTCGTACTCAAAGGAGCCCGCAGTGTTCTTGGGATCCACAGTCATGCCGCACACCGGGTCACGTCTGGCTTGCATAGCTGTGGTCGAGTCTGAAGTTTCCATTGTTATCAGCACAAAAGCGGTAAAGGGCAATCGACTCCCTACGGTTTTGTGGGCGCCGGCGATGGAGCGGGAGCGCGGCGTGGCGCGCTTGAGTGCCAGTGGACAATCCGCCAGTGACCGTCACGTTGTTCGAGAATTGCGGTGCCCAGGCCGCCGCAATCGACGTGGCGCTGCTTTCCGTTCTCCGTTACATCGGCGGCGATCGTGTACTTGAAAGTGGCCCAGGCAGTCTTGCCCGCCAGATGAATTTTGATATCGCTGAACGCGTACTTGGTATTTTTCATCTCGCGCATCTCAGGCCCCAGATGATTGTCGCGATAATCTGCCCAACCGTAATTCGCGTGGCCGCTTTCAAATACTGTCAATGACTCATCGTTTACCCACACCTGCGTCGCCGTAGACATATCGTTCTGCGCGAAACTCGAGGCGCTCTTGAGCAACGCCTCTCGCACAGCCGCCTCATCGCTGCTGCGACCGAGTGCCACTTGCCGATGGCCCACAGTCAATCCTGCGAAAACGGCAACCACCAGAAGCGCGGGCCACGCTCTGCCAAGGTTCCAACCTCTTGTTTGTTTCAACATTTTTCTGCTCTCCGTTTCTTACTTCATCTGTCTCTGCGTTTGTACTTCAGTCATGACCGGATGCTCCCGTGCGGGTTGCAAAAAGACCAGCACCGCCGCGGCCAGTAGTACCGCAACTCCCAGCGTGGCTTCAATCGTGATCGAGCGCCGGAAGGTGCGGTCCAGCTTGAGGTGGTCAGAAGTTTCCTTGCCGTCATCGCGCCCAACTAAACGTTGTGCGCGGCGATGAATAACAAAAGTGTTCCATCCACCCAGCGCGATCATGGGAATGAAGAACAGCACTTTGATCGAGAGCGTCTTGCCGTATGGCGTGCTCCAAAGCGCGTTGAGTCGATCAATATGAATCCACGAGTTGTAAACGCCCGTGATTGCGATCAGCATTGTGCTTACGACCGCCAAACGAGTAAAGATTGGTATTACGTTATGCAACACACTGAGGCGTTGTCGTCCATCAAGTTCTGAGGTTACACGCATCATGGCCAGGACCAGATGGAACAAACCGCCCACCCAAAAGCCGGCAGCGACCAGATGCAGCCAGTCAGAAAAAACTGCCAGCGGCCACTCTTTAGCTGCGGCGGCGGCGTGCCCGGTCAGACTCGGGGACAGAAACATCAAGGCAGAAATGCCCAAGCCAGTCCAAAGAAGTAAGGTGCGCGAAGCTACACCGGAGTTATCTTCGGCAGGTTGTTTCTGACGGTTGTGCCGCGAGATCAAGAAAATAACTACGGCCACAATAACCAAGGTCGCGAGTTGGAGCAGCCAGGGCCGGCCATAGCTCGTCCGCCTAATAACCTGAGACATCGGGGACAGTGAAAACGCCTGCCCGACACTCAGGTCGAGCACAGCAGCGGTTTGCAGAACTAACGCGGCAAGAGTCCCGAGCGTGAGCAACGTAATGCTGAACCAGGAAAGCGAAACAAATCGCCGGCGACTCAGAAAGAGCGCCGCTGCGGTCTGCTCGTCATCCAGCTCAGGCGCTTTTCTGAGGGTCGGTCTCAGCACGAGCAGGCGAAAGGCAAAGCCGCCGAAGAGCGTCATCATCGCCAGATACTCTAACCAACGCACGAAGCTCATCGTCCAATCGGTGCCAGACTGGGATTCAGAAACTGTGGATACCGTCGTTGCCGGCTCGGGCCGCTGTTTCTCAGTGCTTGCCTCGGCGCCGGATGGAGTTGCGAAAGAGGTACTCGCAGCGGATTCCTCACGCGCCAACGTGAAGCCAAACTTTCCCTTCATCGTGTGCTGATCTGTCGAAAGCGCCTTCCACTCGACCGTGTAGGTTCCCGATGCGAGATCTTCCAGGTCGATCTGAAGTTTCTTGCCACCGTCGGCGATGTTGACGTTGTTTTTGTCAACGTGCTTGCCGTTCTGATCGTGGACGATGATTGTGCTGAAACTCGGCTCAAGCTCTTCGCTGAACCACAACTCCACTGTCTTTGGCGCTTGCGTGAGTTTTGCATTTGCCGCCGGCTGCGAGCGCAGTAGCTTGGCATGACCAAAGCTAACCGCCGGCGACAGCGCCAGCGCAAAGACGAAGACCAGTCCCCCCATAATCAGCCCGCGACCGATCGATCGTCTTAGCAGTAGCTTAATCATAACTGGTCTCCCCCTCCCGCTATGGCTTCGGTTTCTGATCCTCATGTGTGCTCCCGTGCATCCCATGCATGCTCATGTCCATCTTGCCCGGACGAAAGCGCAAGAACAACTTCCACGAAACCGGATTGCTGCCATAAAGCTGATCGAGCACGGCAGGTTTGGAATAGAACGTGAGATCGCTGCCAATGGCCATTGTTAACTTTTCACTCGTTACGACATCCCGCGCGCCGCCAAAGGTGTAAGCACCAATGCGGAAACTCGGATGATCGTCGGTGATCCCCAGGCGAGCGCGATCTACTGCGCGCAGCAATTCATTCTTGTCCACTAACTCCACCCGCGCGTAGAGGTAATTCTTATCGAGGAAGTTGATAGTGGACTCGAACGTGTAGCCGTTCAGATTATGCGTTTCGCCGGGACTGCTCGTGTGATTACGTCCCCAGATGAAAGCTGTGGCCCAGTTGCCACGATTGATCGGCCGGTTGTATTGCACCGAAGCCGTGGTGCGACGAATGTCTGTGGTCGGTTCGGACGCTTCCGGGCTGCGCAGAAAACCGTAGCTCACCTGCATGGTCCAATTAGGATTCGGCATGACTGAAAGCCGAACGGAGCGCGAGTTCCACTTGTGAGCGTCGAAGTTGTAACGGTTCTCATCGGGCTCTCGGCCGTTGAATACTGATCCTTCAAGCTTCAGCCAGCGATAAGTGAAACCGGTTGTCAGCACGCCAAAACTGATGTGCGTTGAATCCTGGAGGTGATGCGCAAGCGTCGCTGAAGGATTTTCTGACGCCGACGCGCGATGCATGAAAGCCACAGGTCCCAACGCCGGTTCGCCCGGATAACCAAAATAAGTAAACCAGGTCCCGTGATCTCCCAGCGGGTGCGTGTACTGCGCGGAGAGTTCCATAAAAAGATCGTGCGGGTGTTGTTTGTCGATTAGCGGTTGGCCTTTGTAAGTTTCGCCGGTTTGGAAAAGCAGAGGTGAGCCGCCCGGTGGAAAAGTAAAAGGCTCAAAGCTGAACATGCCGCGGAGTTGCAGAGTTCCCTTGCCCAGTTTGTGATAGGCCATCGGCATGAACCAATTGCCGGATTCAAACTTTGTCACTCCGCGTGGTCCACCTTCGGAATTCACGCCGACGACCGCGTTGTAGTGAAACATCAGCAGCCAGTCGCCGGATTGTTTATAGAACATGTGCATCGGACCCGAAGACGGTTGCCAGGTCGTGCCCGAACCCATCGCGCCCATGGAGACTAGGTTCTTCTCGCTAGAACCAACGCGGATGCCCATGTCGTTGTCATTCATAACGAGCAAAGGCCCCGTGTTCATCGCGTGCGTGCCCGACATGTCCATGCCTTTCATTGAATCGGGCTGCCCTTTGTTAGGCGTACCCATGTCCATGTTGCCCATGGCTGAGGGTTCATCGTGGCCGTGAGTTCCAGGTGCTGGACTCGCCGCCGGCATCGGCATGTTCATGTCCATCTTTTGCGGCGACGATCCTGGAGATGCGGACGGAGACGGCATATTCATTCCCGGCATATTCATCCCGGGCATGTTTGTATGCGGCGTCGCACTGGGCGTGGCGCCGGGAGATGCAGGCATGTTCATCTCCGGCATATTCATCCCGGGCATGTGCTTGTGCGGTGCTGTACCAGCTGGAGCCCCAGGCGATGCCGTCGTGACTGGCATGGACATTCCTGACATGTCCGTTTTCGGCGGTTGCCTGTGCTTGCGGGTACGTGATGCCCCGTGTGGCATATGCATCCCCGGCATGTTCATTCCCGGCATGTTCATGCCGCTCATGTTGCCCATCTGGTGTTTCTTGCCGGCGCTTCGACCTTTCTTATGAACTGTCCGTTTGCTCCTGGCGCGCTTCGCTGCTGCCACCCGCTTTTTCGGGCCGGCTTTTGACATCTTCATTCCCGGCATATTCATTCCCTGCATGTCGTGCCCTTTGTGTTGTGAGAACACGCTTTGGCTCATCGAGATCGAGATCGATACGACCAGGGCTGCGCACAAAACTATACGCTTGTAGTTCTGAAATAATTTACTCACTGCACCACTCCTTTGTTTGTTGCGGGCGCCTCGCGAAAGAAACTCGCGCGAGACGCCCGCGACCCAGTACTCCTTGTTTAGCTCTTCGGCTTCTCGGCCATGTCATGCTTCATCTTCAGGTCGCATGAGTCACCACCACAGCAGCAGCACCCAGCTTTCGTGGAAGCGTCCTTCGTGTCGAAATTCATCTTCATCGCGTCATGCTTCATTTTCATGTCGCACGAATCGCCTTTGCAACAACCTGGCATCATTGCGCAACACGACTCCCCTTCTTTCTTTTGGTCGGCTGATGTTGCGTTCTGCGCAAACCCGATTCCTGAAATAGCGAGACCGAGTCCAAGCACAAGGCCTAGAGCAAATCCTTTGAAGTTTTTCATTTGTATTCTCCTGACTAGTAGATCATTGAGATCATTGCCCTGATATCAGTGAATACACTGATACCCACAGTAGGACAGACATTCTTGTCTGTCTTTACTCGGTCTTAAAGCCGGACAGACCAGAAATGTCTGTCCTACTCAATCTCTAGATCAGGAAGGTGCAGCAGCGCAGGTAGGTATGGCCGCGATTGGGTAGTCGCAGCGGGCGCGTAAAGGCGCTGGTCTGCTCAGGGGAATTTGCAAGTGGAGATCTTTCGCTGGAGGAAGGCAGCGCAATGCTGGTTTGATCCGATCCGACTTTCGTGAGCGCTGCCGTAGCATTGACTGCCAGTGGGCAGTCCATCATCGTGCCCGGTGTCGCAGCCAGCTCCGGCGCGTTTGCTGAGGTCGTTATGGAATTTGAGTGCGCGGTAGTTTTCGCGACAGAGTGGGCGCGATGTTTGGGACAACTATCGTCGGAGTGCATCGAAGCACAAGCTCCGCCGGCGGCGACAATAATAGAGGAGCTTGTCGACGACGCGACCTCGTTTGACGCGGCGGCGGTCATCAGATTTTCGCAGCCCAGCATGCAACCGGCGCCCGCCATCCACAAACCCACAGCCAGCGCGAGCGACACTCGAACCACTCTTATTGAGGAAACAAATCTCATTGGCATGTCAGTCTAAACTGCTTCTTACGTCGATGTCGAGTCATCCACGGCGTCAACGCGCGGATATTCCAAGTGAATGGCGAGCGCAGAGCCACGCGGTCACTGAGATCTAAGGGCAATCCGCGGAATTGGAGCGACGAAATGCCCGGACCAAGCCGGAAAGTTCGCTTCTGCAATAAATTGTGAATCGCGTTTAGCGTCTGCTGGCGTCAACAGTGAACTTTCGTTAGACTGAGCTCCATTGCAGTCGAATATCGGAAGGGCAGAATTCCTGCCAAAGAGGTCTAAGCATGGGGAATGATAAAAACTTTCAAACTCAAGACGAAACCGGCGAGCCGGCGGCAATAGATCAAGTAGAGGATCGCGTCGAAGCTGAGATGAAGAAGCTGGAAGGCGAAGCTAAGAAATTCGTAGCCGACGGCATGCAGGACAAGAAACTTGCGCGAGAGGGGGAGCGAATGGTCGAAGAGGCCGAGCGCGAGTTAAATGAGAAAGAAAGTTCCGACTGATCAGTCGGCAGTGCCCTTATCGTTGAGTGCTTCCTGAATGGCTTCTCTTATTTGGTCTGGCGTTGTCATCGGGTTGAAGCCGACGAATCGCTTAACGACGCGACCGCTGCGGGAGATTATGAAACTCTGCGGAATCGCGTCACGCCCTTGCATTAGGGCAATAGCCACATCCGGACCTGACCAGCCAACTCTGTAATCCACCTTATAATTGTGAACAAACTCGCGCACGTTATCGGCGGAGTCCTCCGGGTCTTCGGTCGATAGTCCGACAACCTCTAATCCCTGCGAACGAAACTCCTGGTGCAGCTTAACCAGCTCGGGAGTCTCAAGACGACAAGGACCACACCACGTAGCCCACAGGTTTACCAGCAAAACTTTTCCGGCATAGTTCGCGAGTTTTATCGGCGCGCCGCTGACGGCCCTTAGTTCAGCGCCGGTTACGCTCGTCGGCAACGTGGTGATTGACGGTGGCGGAGCGGGCCGCACTGGAGGCACGCTGCGAATGGTCGGGTTCGTGGCGACGCTTGGCGCAGATGGATTGGGACGTCTTTCGTCCCCGGAGCTGCAACTTGAAATTCCCAGCGCGGCAAATAACGACAGCACGAGAACGGTAAAGCCGATGCGCGCCGGCGTCCACAATGCTTTTCCGGTATTGATTTTATTCTTGGCTTGCATTTCTTAATTATTACCCAGTCCTAATGAAGCATAACACTCGAAACAACTTTTGGCGTAGTGAAGCTAAGGACGCTTACCAAACCGGAAGGATTCGAGGATGACCGGCATTTCGCCTTTCTCACCCACATCCTCTACTCCGCTCAACTCTGGCGCAAGTGAGGTTGCCAGCATAACCAGCGTTGCGCCGCTCTGAGTACGCGCAACTCCGGTGGGCAAAAATATCACTCGGCCCCAAACCTGGATGTCGCCCTTATCAGTTCCCTTCGAGACGCTCACAAAGCGAAACTCATAAGCATCAAGCGAATTTACTTTCGTTGGTCCTTCTGAAACTTGGCGATACTCGGGAAAGTTAGCGGCGAGGCTCTTGCCCAGAACTTCCACTAACTGAGGGAAGGTCGGCTCATCGTCCGCGTAAGTTCCCTTGCTCGTATACCAACCGACGGCAAAGTTCTCCTGCGTGAAATCGGGCGGCAATCTTCTTTCGACTTTCGCAAAGTTACTCGCGCCAGCCACGCCGGCTTTTGGATCCGGCAGCCAATTGTTTGGATAGTAGAACGAAAAGTCGAGGTAATGCTCCGCTAGTTTGCCATCAAGGTTCGCCTGGGAGTTTGTAAACTTGGTGGTATCGGGTGGCGCTACAAAATCGCTCCCGGTTTTCTCGGGTTCAGTCTTAGTTTCAGAGTTGGTGTTAGCGTTGCTATTTGTATCTGGGTTCTCAGGCCTTGTTACCACAACCCGTGGTTCCGAGTTGCGACGATCAAGTTGCGGCTTGATCACGAGGAAAAACAACGCGACTACGGCACCCACACCCAGGATGAAGAGTATCGCCAGGATCCCAAGTATCAGCAGCAGTTTTGATTTCTTCTTGGCAACTGGCGGCACACCGGCGGCTGCCGGCAATGGCGCGCTCGGTGACCGCGGCGGTGCAGCTGGTTGCCGTGGCGGAGACGCTGAGGGCGCACTCGCCTTTGGTGGCGGCGGTGGCGCTGATGGAGGGGCTGGCGGCGGAATATTCGGAATATTGGCAGACGTCGGGAAACCCGTTGGGCCGGTTTTTCTTGGAAGAACCGCAGTCGGAGCAGAACCCGCGATCGTTTCATTCAAATCGGGCGGTCGATTGCTAACTGGTTGCGCTGGTTGCGGCGCAGTTGGAATGCTCATGTTCGCTGAGCCTTGAATCGTCGCGTTGGGATCGAAGGGTTTGTCACCAGCTACCAACAGACCACCGTCAACCGTACAAAACTTTTGATTGTCGTCAGGGTAAGTACGACTACATTTGGGGCAACGCTTCATGTGTCAGGTCCGCTCCTTCTGAAATTTGGGTTGAGCCTGCCAGGCCCAGTCGCTGCTTAGTGGGTCTTGGCAAGTTTCTGTTCGAGTTGCCTATTTCCCGGATTGAGTTGCAGGGCACGGGCGTAAGCACGGGCCGCGCTGGGTTTCTTCTTGGCTTTCATATAGCCATCGCCGACGCCCTCAAAGCCGTAGATTCCGGCGAGTTGTTTTTTGTCTCCGGGTGATGCCACCTCGGCCGCTTTTTCGTAAGTGACCTCGGCTTCCTCAAAACGATCCAAGGCGAGATAAGTACGCGCCAGAAGATTGACTGGCTGAAACGCCCGCGGGCTCACTTCGGTAGCCAACTTCAAATATGGCTCCGACTCGTCGTAGCGCTTGAACACCACCAGCATCCGGCCCATTAAATAAAGCGAAGTGGAATTACGCGCATCGAGCGCGAGCGCCCGCTTCAAAACCGGTTCAGAGTCTTGCCATTGCTGTTCGGCCTGCAGCGACTCAGCAATCAGATTCAACGTCGCTGGATCCTTGGCTAACTCGGACGCCTTATCGTAGAGCGGCGCGGCCTCGTCGGCGTGGCCCATGCGTTTGAGCACGCGCGCCAGATGGGCATAGGCCACCGGAAACTCCGGATCAAGTTCGACTGCCCTGCGGTAGGCATTCTCCGTTTCGTTATTGAATAGACCACGCGCTTGCAGCGCCACGCCCAAGCGATCCCAGGCGACAGCATTTTTTGGTTGCAGTTGTACTGCTCGGCGGGCGAAGTTTTCCGCGTCCGCAAACCTGCTGGCGTTGCCGGCGCCGGTCCGTGGCTGCACCAGCACCACGCTCAACGCAACCAGCGCATCCACATTTGTCGGACTCCAGAGCGCGGCATTGCGGTAGGCAGTCTCCGCTTCTTCCCAGCGTTGCTGATCGGAATAAATATTGCCGAGTCCGTATGCGGCGCGCCCGTCTTTGGCATTTATCTTGAAGATGCTGCGGTAAGAATCCTCCGCTTCAGCAAAACGGCGCGCGTCGCGAAGTTGATTTCCTTTGTCCAGCAAATCTTCAATCCGGTCTTCGGCTCCCGAGCTCGCAGCGTTTGTCCGCGTTCCGCCACGCCTCGCGGTTGGAGCCGTTCGCACCGTGCGTTTCTTCGCTTCCGGATTCTTGGCTCTGAAGATCCCGGCGCCGCCACCCACGTCCGCACCAACGTCCTGACCCAGAGCAGAAATGCCAGCAAGAGACAGGCTCAGGGAAAACGCAAACACCGCTAAAGCTGAACGAAAAATCGCGGAACTTCGCATCGATCTTCTCCTGTTAACAAAGTGATTGTAAGCCCACACCAACCGGCTGTGCGACTGGATCCCAGCTGGAGTCATCCAGGCGATAAACTGGTCAACAACTTCTACTTGAACCGTGGCGGATTGTAGCCCAGGTGTAACGCAAACTGTTAGTTTGCGGCGCCAGGCGAGAAAACAGGGAACGATACAATCGCAAACTAACAGTTTGCGCGTTACGCGCCACCACCTTACTGAGCCTGGCGCACCAGGCGAAACCCGAAGTTTTGGTTTTTTGAGTCGGGCGGAAACCAGTCGCGGTAAGTGGAGGAGATGGGTATCTGGCGGTCGCTGGGGTCGCTCGCAAACGATCCGCCTCTAACCACTACCCAGTCTTTCGTAGCCGGTGGAATCTGAGCAATGCCGTTATAAATTGATGCCTTCGAAGACGTCCACTCCCAAACGTTGCCGATGAGGTCAACCACTCCCCAGCGGTTCTTCCCATCAGGATAAGAGCCGACGGGCTGCGGAGTTGCCTCTTTCACTACCGCGCGGTTGGTGGCCCAGGTGTTGCCCCACGGAAAAGACTTGTATTCACCACCGCTGCGGGCCGCAAACTCCCACTCTTCTTCCGTCGGCAAACGGTAAGTCGCTCCGTCTCGTTTCGATCGCCAAGCCGCGAAGGCTTCAACGTCCTTCACAGACACATTGACAACTGGCCAGCGTTCCTGGCCCGGCAGTGGTCTTCCTCTGACCCAGTGGCTGGGCGCTTCATGATTCATGTCTCGCACAAAATCTGCGTATTCCGCATTGGTAACTTCGGTGCGATCCATCAGAAACTTTTCGACGGTTACCGCGTGCTGCGGTTGTTCCTGTGGTGGTCCATCGTTGCGGCCCATTTGAAAAGTGCCACCGGGAATCTCAACCAGATCTGCTTTGATGACGCCACTTGTTCCCGGACTCGCCAGCGGAGTGGGGCTTGCGCCGGGACCTCCGGTTGCCGTTGTTTTCGAGCGCAACAAGAAGTAGCCAAGTCCGCCGCCAACCAGTATCACGAGTACGACCACCGCCCCGATCATCATCATCGAATTACTCTTCGGTTTGGGCAGGACCAAAGGTGGGGTAACACTGTCGTAGAGCGTCGCGTCGCCGCCGGTGCCAGGAAAACTGTTTTTTCCAACAGCATCAGTCCTGAGACCTTGATGTACTTGCGTCGCCTCGGGATCGATGACCGCAGTGCCGGCCGCCGGCGGCGGCATGCTGGTCGCCAAACGCGCCAGACGTTCTTCAAGTTCTTTCGCCTGCCGCTCCACTCGCTCCATCTGCTCGCGCTGTTGTCGCTCGCGTGCTTCGCGCTCTTCCTTTTCCTTGAGTACTCGCTGTTCTTGTTCCTTTCGCTTGCGCTGTTTCTCTTCCTCAGCTTTGCGGTGCTCTTCGGCCTCGCGATCCAGCACTTCGCGGGCAATCCGCTCTTTCTCCTTTTGCTCCCGCTCATGCGCTTCGCGTGAGGCAGCAAGCTTTGCCCGCTCCTCCGCGCTCAAGGCCGTCGAACTAACCGTGCCGGCCAACGAGTCAAACGATGCCCCGAAGTTTGACTGTTGCGATGTCTCACCGGTTTTGGTTGCGGGTGAGTAAATCGTCTCGTCAGCAACGGGACCAGTTTGGCGCCCGGACTTTACGGTCAGGCCACCGACCGCCATCGCTTGTTTCAGCTCCGCGACAAACGCCTCAACCGACGGTGTGCGGGCCACGATTTCTTTTTCCAATGCGTGACGAACAACGGCTTCAAGCTGCGGCGAAACTTCGATGCCCGCAGACTTAAAGGACGGCGGCGGCAACGTGAGATGCTTCTTCATGATTGAAGGAATAGATGAACCTTTGAACGGCACATCTCCCGTAAGCATCTGGTAGAGAATTATTCCCAGGCTGTAAACGTCAGCGCGCGCATCAGGCTCGTCGTCGGACCACTGCTCCGGCGCCATATAAAAAGGCGAGCCCATCAAGCCGCTGGTCTTGGCCTGAACAAAGGAGCCGAGCAGTTCGCCCGACTTGATCTTCGCCAAACCGAAATCCAGAATCTTTAAACCTTCCGAGATCGGCTGCCCCTTCTGCGTCATGATGTTCAGAGGCTTCAAATCCCGGTGCACAATATTCTGTTTGTGCGCGGCGCCGACTCCAGCGGCGATCGCGCAGGCGAATTCCAGCGCTCGCTCCGGCGGCATTACCTTTTCCTCGGCAAGAATGTCCTGCAGCGACTGCCCGTTGACAAACTCCATCACCAGGAAAGGCATGGTGCCGCGTACGACGCCAAAGTCTGTGACCGCGATAATGTTTTGGTGACGGATGGCAGCGGCAGCCAGCGCTTCCTGGCGAAACCGTGTGACAAGCATCGGATCGTTGCCAACTAAGTCCGGCAAAATCACTTTGATAGCGTGAGAGGTTTTGAGAAAGATGTGACGGGCTTGAAAAACTACGCCCATACCGCCCTGCCCCAGCCGACGCTCTAACTGGTAGCGCGCATCGAGTATGGGTTCGCCCTGAAGCGATGGCGTAGTCTCATCGCCGTCCGTAGGACAGTGGTTGACTTCGTCAGAGAAACAGCGCCTACAGGCTGGACATTCTTTCATT
>JBDUAQ010000061.1:0-16072 GCA_040004575.1 bacterium | reverse complement strand
CCCGGCAGAGAAAACTTCCGCGGGTTGGGCGAGTTGAATCCGGAAGAGATGGCTTCGTTGTTTTCAGCGCGGCAACACGTAACTGCCGCGCAATTGGAGCTAGGCGCAGCCGCATGGCAGGCTTACTGCTCTGCTAATCCAACTGACATTGAAAGGGTTCTGCAGACCGACACGTCGGTCCTGCCTTTTTTGGACGCAGCGTTGCGAGCTCATCTGCGCCGTTTCCCTTCGACCAGAAATGGTTTGGATCAAATTGAGGACCTCACCTTGCAACTAATCCACGACGGTCTCATTAGTTTCAGCAGTCTCTTTGCTAAGGTCGGAGAGATGCAACCTGTCTACGGTCTGGGCGACGCGCAGTTTTGGCACGCTCTGCAGTGGATGGGCGCAGGTAGGCAGCCGCTGATTGAGGTCAGCGGCACATTGGATGAAAACCTATTTAAGCAAACGTTGACACGCAACGTTGTCCAAACCGCTCGATTCAAGCTGACGCCCTCGGGCGAGGCAGTGCTGAATGTCGAGGCCGATGCGGTGGTCATCAACGGCGTCGGCCTTTGGCTTGGTGGCGTTCACCTTTCGGGAACGACGAAGCACATGTGGCGCTGGGATGAGCAGACTGAAACAGTCGTGCATATCTAGGCCGCTCCAAATATTTACTATTCACTCTTCACCATTTACTATTCACCGCACTATGGACATCGAATCGATCCGCAGCTTCTGTCTATCGCTTCCCTACGCGGATGAAAAAGTTCAGTGGGGCAACGACCTGCTGTTTCGCGTTGGCGAAAAGATGTTTGCGGTGGCGGCGTTGGAACCGAGTCATGGAGTGGCGCTCTCGTTCAAATGTACTCCCGAAAAGTTTGCCGAACTCGTGGAACAGGAGGGCATGATTCCCGCGCCTTACATGGCCCGCCATCATTGGGTGGGTCTCCAACGCTTCGATGCGCTGCCGGATCGCGAACTAAAACCGCTGCTGACAAACGCTTATCAAATGGTGCTGGAGAAACTTCCCAAAAAAGTGCGGGCGGCATTGGACGCGCCCGCGAAGAAGCCGACGAAACAACAGAAGCGGCGATAGATTCTTTTGATTGCAACGTAAAGCGCCGCATTCTGAAACCTCAGTCCAGCCTATCCGTAAGAGACAAGAGAATTCTTTGAAAATGAATCCTTGACGCGTAGCGTCAACATGAGTTTAGCCCGGCGTTTCAACGCCGGGAGAACGAAGTCGAGCAAAGATTCTTCGTCGCGTAGCGACGGTTGAATCCTGTTTTCAGGCGTCGCTACGCGACGAGGATATTGCCGCTGTTTTTCCCGGCGTTGAAACGCCGGGCTAAACTCATCTGCCGCTACGCGGCGATCAGGATAGCTACATGCCTTTTCTCGAAGCTCTCAAACTCGCCGTCTCAGCGATCCTCGGCCATAAGCTGAGGTCGTTTCTCACTCTGCTCGGCGTGATCTTCGGGGTAGCGACAGTGATCGTCGTGGTGTCGCTGATCGAAGGCTTCAATGCCTACGTTGATGAGAAGATCGCAAACATCGGTACGAACGCATTTTCAATCAGCAAGTATTCCATCGAAGATTTCTCCAGCGTCGCGGCGCTGAATGCCGCGCGTAGACGAAACAAGGACATAACTCTCGACGACGCTGCCGCACTCCTGGCGCGCGCTGGGTCAATTCAGGACGTGGGTGGTCAGGAAGACATTGCCGGCGATGTTAAGTTTGGTTCGACAAATCTCTATCGCGTTCACATCAGCGCGACGACGCCCAACATCGCCGAGATTGAACGAATCGAAGCCGGCGAGGGACGCTACTTCACTAAGAGCGAGGAAGAAAGCCGGCGCAACGTGACCTTTATCGGAGCCGACGTAGCCAACAAGTTGTTCCCCACCACCAGCCCGCTGGGCAAAACGATTCGCATTGACGGGCGACCATTCGAAATCATCGGCGTAGGCACGGCCAAGGGCTCTGTCTTCGGGCAACCACAGGACATGTACGTCTCCATGCCGCTCGCCACGTTTCTCGCCAGCTACGGCTCGCGTCGTTCTATAAATCTCAGTGTGACCTCGACCGGCCCCGACACTTACGACGATGCCGTGGAAGAAGCTCGAGCCGTGATGCGCATACGTCGCAAGTTGGGGCCAAACGAAAAGGACAACTTTGGCATTATCACGCCCAGCGCGATCAATGAACTGCGCGACAAAATCTTCGGCACCATTCAAATCGCAGCCATCGGCATAACCTCGATCTCACTGGTGGTGGGCGGCATCGTGATCATGAACATCATGCTCGTCTCGGTTACCGAGCGCACGAAAGAGATCGGCATCCGCAAGAGTCTCGGCGCACGACGCAGCGATATTCTCAAGCAGTTCCTGGCTGAGTCGACACTGCTTTCGCTGTTGGGCGGCGCTATCGGTATTGCCATCGCCTATGCGATCGCGAAGTTGGTGGCGACACTGACGCCCGTGCCAACAGTCTTGCCGCTCTTCGCGGTCACGGCCGCGCTGTTCGTTTCCGCTAGTGTGGGTTTGATCTCCGGCGTGTATCCTGCGTGGCGCGCGGCGGGTTTGGATCCGATCGAAGCGTTACGATCGGAATGAATAAGTCAGAACCGGGAGCGGTAGCGACCGGGTCGCGTACCTGCTCATCAGAGTTTTCACCACTCACACCCGGTCGCTACCGCTCCCGGTTCTGACTTCGTGTAACCAATGAAACTTTTTCAGGGACATCTTTTCGAGAATTTGCGGATGGGGCTTGACACGCTCTGGCAGCACAAGCTTCGTTCGAGCCTGACCATTCTCGGCGTCGTGATCGGCACGATGACCGTGATAGTAATCGCTGCCTTCGTCTCCGGAATCGACGACCGCGTCTCCAGGGAGATTGAATCGTTTGGCACTAACTCGATCTATATCTACCGCTTCGACCCTGGCTTCAACTTTAATCCCACGCAGGAAGAGCGCATGCGGAAGCCGCTAAGTTATGACGACAACCTGGCGATCGAGGCTGAGTGTCCGTCCGTAACCTATTCAGCGGCCTTTATGTCGCCGGTGGACTTCTTCGGTGGACCATTCACGCAACGCGTTAACGTACGCTATCGCGATATCGAGATGAGCAACGCTGCAGTCCAAGGGGCCTCGCCTTCTTATTTCAAGATGGGCGTCACCAACATCGGTGAAGGTCGCTACTATAGCGAAGAAGAAAACTCGCGCCATGCCAATGTTCTCGTGATTGGTAACGACGTCGCCAATACACTTTTTCCTTTCAGCAAGGCGGTCGATCAGCAGGTAACCATTAACGGGCGCAGCTACACGGTTGTCGGCGCCTTAGCCGAGCGCGACGTCTTTCTGGTGGGCGCTGAAGATCCCAACAACGAAAACAAAGCGGTGTACATGCCTTATCTCACTTTGCGGAAACTTTATCCGGAAGTGAACGACAACTTTGTGCTGGCCCAGGCGCGTCCGGGTTTGATGAATCAAGCGGTTGAAGAGATTCGCGAACTCTTGCGACGGCGCCGGAAGGTGGCGTTCGGTAGTCCGGATAACTTTGGCATTTCTACTTCGGAGCAAATCATCTCCCAGTTTGGCGCGATTACCGGCGGCGTCTTTGCGTTGATGGTAGCGATCTCCAGCGTCGGTCTCCTGATAGGCGGCATTGGCGTGATGAACATCATGCTCGTCTCCGTGACTGAGCGTACGCGCGAGATTGGCGTGCGCAAGGCCATGGGCGCTCGCCGGCGCGACATCATCGTGCAGTTTCTTATCGAGGCTGCGACTCTAACCGGGCTCGGCGGCATGTTAGGAATCATCATTGGCTGCGTGATTGCGCTGCTGATTCAAATCGTCATGCCTACGCACATTCCGCTCTGGGCGCCGGTGGTTGGCTTTGTTGTCTCGGTGGGCTTGGGACTCACGTTTGGCTTGTGGCCGGCCTGGAAAGCGGCGCGGCTAAATCCGATCGATGCGCTAAGGTTTGAGTAGGACAGACATTCCTGTCTGTCGCTATTGTCTTTCTTCATCTCTGCAGTGACCGGCAAGAAACACCGGTGTGTCATGAGGTCAGTACCACCCCGCGGTAGCGGGTGGGTAGGTTGCAGGGATGCACCTGTAAAGTCCGTAAAATGCGAGCGGAACCCACCCGCTACCGTTCGAAATTGAGTAAAACCAACGTGCTAACCGCCAAGGCGCCAAGGACGCCACGAATAAGAGCAAGCATTCAGTAGTGTCCCCTTCTTCATTAACTCTAGTAGAAACAGCTTGGCGAACCTGGTGTCTTGGCGGTTAAATACTCCCGATGCACGAACACTGGTGGGAAAACTTTTTTCACGGGGTCGCGTTGGATTTCTGGCGCGCGGCAATTAGCGACGAACAAACGTGCCTCGAGGCAGACTTCATCGCGACGCAACTGCAACTCGCCGGCTCCGGCAGGCTGCTTGATGTGCCTTGTGGCAATGGGCGGCTCTCGATCGAGTTGAGCAAACGCGGATTTGAGTTAACCGGAGTTGATCTCGCCACCGAATTCATGGACGAGGCGAAGAGCAGCTCCAATCAAGCCGGGGTGAACGTTGAGTGGCACACTCAAGACATGCGCGAACTGCCGTGGACGGGCGAGTTTGACGGAGCGTTCTGCTTTGGCAATAGCTTTGGTTATCTCGACGACGAAGCGAATGCCCACTTCCTCAAAACCGTCTCACAAACACTAAAGCCCGGGGGCCGTTTTATACTCGATGCGCCCGCCGTCGCTGAATGCCTCCTGCCAATCTTTCAAGCCAGCCGCTCGTTCGAGCTTGCCGGCATCAAAGTCGACATTGAGCATCGCTACGATCATGAGCAAGCTCGAATGTTCAACGACTTCACCTTCATACGAAACGGAGTCGTAGACAAACGTCCATCGTCTCAACGGGTCTACACCTACCGCGAGCTGACGGAGTTGTTGCGCGCGGCGAGCCTTGAACCTGTCGCCAGCTACGGTTCATTAACAGAAGAACCCTTCAAGCTGGGCGCGCAGAGATTGCTGCTCGCTGCTGAGAAGCGCTAAAGATTGCAAACAAGGCCCCGAAGGGCCGGAATTTAATAGCCACGCCCTTAAGGGCGTGGTCAGGTCGAACAAACGAGTCTAAGCGCCGAAGGTCCGACACTTTCAGATCACTTCCAAATGTACCGTTTGTCGTATTCAATGCCGTGCTTTTCCAGCAGTCCAATCAGTTCTTCTTTGAACGTTCGCTTGCGATGATGCTCTTCCTGGTTAGAAACGTACCGAACCACTTTGCCCTCTTCCGATTTGCTAACGCTAAAGGCCCCGTAGCCCTCTTGCCAAGCAAAGCCTCGCAGTCGTGAAGAGTACTCATGAATCCATCGCGACGAATTTGATTTCACAGCGTTTACAAAATCTGCGATGCTAATTGTCGACGGCAGCGAGGCATACAAATGGATGTGATCAAACATGCCCCCGGCGGAAATCAACTTTGCATTCTTGTTGTTCATTATTCCGCCGATGTACGAATAGAGATCATCACGCATTCTTGCTTCGATCCATGGCTCGCGTCCCGCGGTGCTCCAAGTGAAGTGCACAAGCAAACTCAAGTATTTTCCAGCCATAGTGAGTCTCCTCCTGTATGAAGTGTCGGACCTTCGGCCCTCCAGGTGAGACTAACACTGGATCCACGTCCTTACGGACGTGGCTATTGACTGTCGGCCCTTCGGGCCACTGCAAGTTTTCTTTCTAGATTAGGTTTGTGAGAATTTGCTTCAGACTGGTACTGAGCAACCCGAATCGCGCATACAACTAAGACAACCCAGCCCACCTTTCTCGACTCCAAAAAGACACAGCTCCCCAAGCTGTCATTCCCGGCTCGCCTTGGAGGTTCATATGAAGTCCAGGTTTTCAGGTACATTCCTGCTGCTTTTCCTGCTCGCCTTCGCTCAACCGCTTTTCGCCAAATCCAATCCGGAAACGCTTGCGCTCAAGGCCGTCTCGGAAAATTCCAACGAAGCCGCTCCCGCCATCGCCGAACTGCGCGCGCTTGGTCCCGCGGGATTGAATACGCTGTTTCAGACTTACGCGCGGGAGATAAACGAACAGGTCGCAAATCCTCTGCTCGCAGCAACGCCTGAATGGCAGCGGCTGAGCGCGGCCCTCGATGCGGTGAGCCAGCAGAAGGACAGTTATTTGTCCGGGCTCTACTGGTATACCGACTTCGCACTGGCGAAGACAGCCGCGCGCGCCGCGGGCAAACCAATTCTCTCGTTGCGCTTGTTGGGAAAGTTGAATGAAGAGTATAGCTGCGCCAACAGTCGCTTCTTCCGCACCATTCTCTATTCGAATGCGGCGGTCTCAAAAATGCTGCGCGAAGATTTCATTCTTTACTGGCAGTCAGAACGCCCTGTTCCGCGCGTAACGATCGACTTCGGCGACGGCAGAAAACTGGAACGAACCTTAACCGGCAACAGCGTCCATTACATTCTCGATTCCGATGGGCGCGTCATCGATGCTTTGCCGGGTTTGTACGGACCAGGAGCGTTTATGCGTTCTCTGCGCCAGGTGGAAGAAGCTTCCAAGAAACCAACCCAGCGTAACAACGACAAATCGGTTATGGCTTCGTTGCCCTACCCTCGCGCTCGGCTTAACGCCGTCAACGTGGCCTGGTTTGCCGACATTGAAAAGACTGGTGGAGAGATTCCTGTCGGTCTTTTTATGTTGCAACAAGACCGCGAGGGAACACCCATAGCCGTTCAGGCTGCAAGATTCGCGATGACGAAGATAGTCACCGAGGCGAACCTGCTAAGGGCCGTCATCGAGGCGCCCGCGGCGCTGGAAACAATTACCGACCAGAATACCTGGAACAAGATTGCGGAGCTTCACATGGCAGACGCGCAGTTGGATGCTCGCAGCATTGCACTGATTCAACGACAAACTCAAAAGGCGTTGTCAGCAAATGGCTCAGATAAAAATAGGGACAAGACATTCACCGCTCTTCTCCAGAGACTGCAACAAAACATTGCCCTGGATACAGTGCGAAACGAATATCTGCTGCATACGAAGATCTATGGTTGGTTCCTCACTGACCAAAGTCGCGACGCCAATAAGCTGAACAAGAAAGTCTATGCCGAGTTGTTTCTGACGCCCGCATCTGATCCTTGGCTGGGATTGTTTTCACCGGAGGTTTATACGGCGCTGGAGGGTGGTGGGATAATTCGCTAAGGAGAAGTGAGGGAAGACTAAACCACGCCCAAGTCCGTTGAGCCAGTTGATATCGCAACAGTGCTCGTCTGGTAGTCGATAGTTAAAGTTGTAGCTATCAGGAGTTCCGTTCCAATCAACGCGTCGTCACCTTCGCTTACTACAACTTCAACCTGTCGCTGGTCGCCTATCCACTCAATATCAATTAATCCAATCTCGGCGATCATTCTGGCGCCGCCTACCATCTCGAACATTAATTGTCCGATTGTTGAAACTTGAATCTGCGAGATAAACGCGCGCGGCAGCATCAGCCCGCCATCAAAACCCGTGTCGAGCACACATTCAATTACCCGGCCCTCCCGGACGCGGACTAGTACCAAAGCTTCTCTATAAGAATTAACCCTACCTGATACGAGCGCCATGACCGCCGATCTTGTGAGCGGAGTTTCTGCCTATTCGGGTGAGAAAAAACTGGCTTTCGGGCATTGCATTGCGAGCGGTGATAAGGGCGGCTGTTGCGGTCTGGCCAAGAAAATAGCGGCAGGATAACGGTTCAATGGCGACAAACTCGCCGGAATGCTGGGCCTCGAGTGCGGCTCTTAACTGGGTGTTGTAGAGAGTCTCACCATCCTTCGCCAGCGTGGACGGTTTGGTTACGGAATTGGAATCGAGCGAAATGGCCATAGAGTTTCCTGGCGGCAATTCTATCACAATGTGTTTTTGCTTAATGGCATCGAAGCCCCGGTCCGCCGATCAAGCCGGCGCACAAATCCGACACGATGTCGTCATAAAGATTCTCCAACAGCATCAGATCAATTTGTTCCGGCCCGATGACGAGTTGTATGCACGCGCCTTTAATGACTTCACGTTCAGGCGAAAATGGAAAAACAGACAAGCGCTAGCATTCCCAACCAAGCTATACTTATCGGGAACTCGCGGAGCTGCTGAGTTTGGGCGCAACCGCAGATAGCGGTTGAATTCAGTTCCCTCCTATGAACAGTCCTTTGGATCGGATTCACAAAGACTTTTACTTAATGCAAAGAGCGGAAAGGAGCGGCAAAGTGATTAAGTGTTATTGCAAATCGCTAATCGTCCTGATGGTGTTTTCGTCTTCGCTTTTCGCGCAATCAAACAATACCGCCCCGCTGGTGACGCCGGTTAGCACACTGATAGGCGTACTCACAAGCTCTTTGGAGTCCCGGAGCGCAACTGCGGGCCAGGAGTTTACGCTCAAAACCATCAGCGATGTCATGGTTGATGGCCAGTTGATTATCCCAAAAGGATCAAGAGTATTGGGCTTCGTCACGGAGGCAGTGACAAAGGGCAAAGATCAGTCACAATCGGAACTGTGGTTAGTTATCGAGAAAGCCGTTAGATCTGACGGTTCGGAGGTCCCTCTGCAAGCCATCATCGCCGCTTTGGCAGCACCGGTGAATAATTCTCTTTCCGACGACCCCACCTACGGAATGATGCATTCCAATGAACCAACCCAGCGCATTAACGCAGCCAGCGCTGCCAGCTCGGGTAGTGGATTGCCGGCGGCCAGCAAGGCAAGTTCAACTGCCGCAGTGGCCACCGCAAACCTTAAAGGCACGATGGATACGAGTTCAGTTCTTGACGAGAATTCCCAGGGGGCCATTGGCTATGATGATTTTTCGATCGCCTGGCATTTAATAACGCCCCCTCCAATCACCGTTATTAGCAACAAAGGGAAAAATGTGAAGCTGAAATCAGGGACACAGATGCTGCTGCGTATGGATCCACCGCGAATGCCGCGGTAGCGATTAATTCATCTTTTGAATAATCGCGTCGGCAAACTCAGCGGTCTTTGCGTTGCCGCCGATGTCCTTTGTCCGCACGGTGCCTTCCGCGAACACTTGCAGCATGGCATTTTCTGTTTTGTCGGCCGCAGCGCGCTCACCAAGATGCCGCAGCATCAGGATGCCTGACTGCAGCAGCGCGGTGGGATTGGCGATTCCTTGTCCCGCGATGTCCGGCGCCGAACCGTGTACGGCTTCAAACATCGCGCCCTTCTCGCCGATGTTCGCACCAGGCACCAAACCGAGTCCGCCGATCAATCCAGCGCACAAGTCCGACACGATGTCGCCGTAAAGATTTTCCAGCAGCATCACGTCAAACTGTTCCGGCCGCATCACGAGCTGCATACAGGCGTTGTCGATGATCTTGTCGTCGGCTTCGATTTCGGGATACTCCGTCGCTACTTTTCGGAAGCAATCGAGGAAGAGCCCGTCAGACAATTTCATGATGTTGGCTTTATGACCGCAGGTGATCTTCTTTCGACCCTCGCGTCGTGAATACTCAAACGCGAAGCGCGCAATACGCGTGGAAGCTTTCTCAGTAATGATCTTGAGGCTCTCCACTACTCCCGGAACGACCACGTGCTCCAGTCCTGCGTACAAACTTTCCGTATTCTCGCGAACGATGACCAGGTTGAGTTCCGGATAGCGGCAGGGAACATTTGGCAACGCGCGAATTGGCCGCAGGTTCGCATAAAGATCCAGCGCCTTTCGCAAGCCTACGTTGACGGAAGTGAAGCCTTTCCCGATAGGCGTGGTGACGGGCCCCTTGAGTGCAACTTTGTTTCGCAGGATCGAATCAAGCAAAGCCTGCGGCAGCGTTTCGCCAAATTTCTCCAGGGCCTGGGCGCCCGCGTAATGAGTTTCCCACTCAATGTCTACGCCTGAAGCTTCGATGATGCGCACTACGTTGGCGGCGATTTCGGGGCCGATGCCGTCGCCGGGAATCAGTGTGATACGATGTTTCATAAGCAATTTGTCAGTGGTCAGTGGTTAGTGGCCAGTCGTCGGTAGAATCGTCGGTCCATCAGTGTTTTGCTCTCGCTTCACTCCCCAAGCGAATCTCCACACAGAATAAGTCTACAACTGGCCACTGACAACTGACGACGAACCAAAGCAGCAAATGGCTCTAACAAACGAAACCGCAGAAGTAGCAATTATCGGTGGCGGCGTAATCGGCCTGGCGGTAGCGCGTTCGCTGGCGTTGCGCGGGGTGCGCGACGTGCTCCTGATCGAGCGCAACAGTCTGGGAGCGGAAGCGTCCGGAGCCGCCGCCGGCATGCTGGCGCCGCAGGCGGAAGCCAATCGCGCGCATGAATTTTTCCAGCTCACCTGCCAGAGTCGGGACATGTATCCGGCATTTGCCGCGGCTTTATTGGAAGAGACCGGCATCGACATTGAACTCGAAACTACGGGCACGCTCTACCTCGCTTTCACCCCGCATGACGAAGACGAACTGCAAAAGCGATACGCGTGGCAGCACGAAGCGGGCATGCCAATCGAAAAATTAAGCGCTGCCGCAGTTAGGCAGCTTGAGCCTTCGATTAACGAAGACGTGCGCGCCGCCCTTAAGTTTCCGCTGGACACGCAGGTGGAAAACCGCCGGCTCATCAGCGCTCTCGCATCTGCAAATGAACTACTCGGCGTGCGCATGGAGACTGGAACGGCGGTCAAATCTCTGAAAATCGAACGCGAACACGTCACCGGCGTGGAGACTTCGCGCGGCTTCATTGCCACTGAAGCAGTAGTCATAGCCGGAGGCGCCTGGAGTTCTTTGCTTGGCGCTCCGGACAAAGCATTGCCGAACCTGCGCATCAAACCCGTTCGCGGCCAGATGGTTTGCTTTGAGCCGAAGCCACAAATTGCGCGGCATGTGATTTACAGTCCACGAGGATACGTTGTACCCCGGCGTGATGGCCGACTGCTCGCAGGATCAACTACCGAGCACGCGGGTTTCGAGAAACAGGTCACTGCGGCAGGCGTTCAGTCGATCTTGTCAGCGGCGCTGGAAATTTCGCCGCGAATTGCAACGCTGCCGCTGACTGATTCATGGGCTGGGTTGCGGCCGCGCGCTGCCGACACTTTGCCTGTGCTCGGTCCTTGTGCTGAAATTGCAGGCGTCTACTATGCAACCGGCCATTACCGCAATGGCATCCTGTTGGCACCGATCACTGGCGAGCTAATCGCCAGGGCAATAGTTGATAAAGTATTTCCGGCTACGTTCGAGATTTTTTCGCCGGATCGTTTCGGGCTGGTGGCCGTAGGCTGATTAGAAAAACCGAAAGCAAATCAGGCCCGGAGGGCCGACATTCAATAGCCACGTCCGTAAGGGCGTGGATTATGACGATGGAAGATCGTTGAGGCCCAAGAGGGCCGGCACCCGGCCCGGCTCAGGTGGTGTCGCACCTGCGGCGCTCAAGTTCGCCAGACGTCCCAAACCCCGCGCTAACGCACGGGGCTACTAAATTTCGCCGCTTCGCGGCTCTGATATGAAGTTTTCATTTCCACATTTTTTAGCCATAGCGTTGCTGCTCTTGACGGTTGCGCCGGCCAAGGCCACCCAGGAACACACTAACCCTGGCTCGCAGTCGCAGCAAAAGCCCGAAGCCAAGCCCGAGAAGCGCGCCGCGAAGCTCTTGTTTGAAGAAGCAAAGTCTTATGTGAACAAGGCGTTTGCCGACTTCAACAAACAAAAAGTTCCTTACGATCAGAAACTAGAAGCAAAGACAAAACAGGAACAGAAGGATCTGGCGGCGAAGTATGCGACCGTGTTGCAAGCGCGAAAGTCTCTCGCGGATACAGACGTCTATTACCTCGGCATGCTTCATCATCTGGCCGGCAATGCAGACGGCGCGCTTGAGGCGATGCGTCGCTATTTGGCTGGAGAGGCGTCGGGCGAAAACGCACAGCTCGCCCGCGCTGTTGTCGTCCTTTACGCAACTCGACAGGCACTCATTCCGGAAGCCGAGCGGGCGGTTGCAGCTTACGCGCAAAACCAGCCACAGAATCTGACGGAGTGGTTTGGCATGGAGAAGCTGATTGCTGAGGCGTCGCAAAAAGCGAAAGACTACCGTGGCGCTTTGCAGCATGCGCAGGAGATGCTGAAAGTTGCGAAGCTGGTCGCGTCCGATAAATCAATTAACGCGGTCCGTCGCGACGACATGCTTTTCAAGGCAGTATCATCGATGTCGGAAGCGTACGTGCAGATGGGCCGCAAAGACGAAGCACTCGCGGCTGTCACTGAACTGCGCCGGCTGGCGATTGCAATACCTTCAGGTAGCCTCTTGAGGCTCGCAAACATTCGGCTAATGGGGCTGGATCGTTCAATTGACCCGAAGAGAATATTCGACGAAGCACTGCCGGCGACCACGGCTCCACTTCCGGAGTTGGTTGCAACGCAGTGGCTCGATCAAGCGCCGGTTAAGTTATCCGAACTGCGCGGCCATGTTGTGTTGCTCGACTTCTGGGCGCCCTGGTGCGGACCCTGTCGCTACACTTTTCCGAGGCTGCAGCGCTGGCATGAGACTTACAAAGAAAAAGGTTTGGTAATACTTGGTCTCACCAACTATTCCGGCGACATTGAGGGGCGGCGCGCCACTCCCGTCGAAGAGCTGGCCTATCTGCGCACGTTTAAAAAGCAGCAGCGCCTGCCCTATGGTTTTGTTGTCGCTGATTCTTCCGTCAACGATATGAACTATGGTGTGTTCTCCATTCCGATGTCGTTTCTGATCGACCGGCGCGGAAATGTACGCTTCATAGCCATGGGAGCAGGCGAAGCGGAGATTACGGCACTCGGGAAGATGATCGAAAAAGTAATGAGCGACGAGATTGACAAGAGCACGGCCACGGTCACGGCGAAACAGTAGGGACTTGCACGATAACGAGCACTGGCTGAGTCCGCGTAGCGGACGACCGGCAATAGCGAGAGCGATTCATCGCTGGGGAAAGGCCGGGACTCCGCATCGAAGTCCGTGAAGCGGACGACTGAAGGAGTCGATTTGTAGTCAGGCAGGTCAGCCGTTCGCTTCACGAACTGAGTTTGCGTTTCGCGCATTATCCCAGCAGTGAACTGCTGGGCTATTATCATTCGTCCCGCTGACGCGGACTAGTCTTCATAGTCGGAGTGGTATTCTGATCAATCTATCTAAGTAATTAGTTAATGGAAAGTCAAAACCTCAATATCTGGGTTGCATTCGTTGCCGGAATTCTTTCGTTCCTTTCACCGTGCGTGTTGCCGCTCGTACCCGGCTATATCTCGCTGATGTCGGGAGTGAGCGTCGACCAACTGAAAGAAGGCGGCTCGGGCGGGAACGCCCGCCGTGCTGTGATTCTGAATTCACTGGCGTTCAATGCCGGGCTATCGGTAATTTTTCTGGCGCTGGGAACGACCGCGGGCCTGGTTGGCGCTTCAATCATATCGAACCCCTGGGTCCGTGGAATTGGCGGCGTCATCATCATCCTGTTCGGCTTGCAGTTGATCGGCCTGCTCAAAATATCGACGCTCTACAAAGACACGCGTTTCTTCTCCAACGAAAAACCGCGTGGACCGCTCGGCTCATTCACTCTGGGAATTGCTTTCGCGGCTGGTTGGACGCCCTGCATTGGTCCGATTCTTGGCGGCATTCTTGGTCTGGCGGCGGCCAGCGGCGGCTGGCGCAGCGGACTAATTCTCTCTGCTTTTTACTCGGCTGGTCTGGCAGTGCCGTTTCTCTTAACCGGCCTTGGCATCAACAAGTTTCTCGCCTTCTACGGAAAGTTTCGCAAGCACCTGCACAAGGTAGAAGTTGTTTCGGGTTTTGTTCTAATCCTGGTTGGCTTGCTGATTATGTCAGGTAAATCAAGCCTCCTTAATAGCGCGTGGGTTGCGAAGCATTTGCCTAATCCGGAGGGCTGGATCAAGGTAAAGCAAGCTCCGCCTCCCCTACCCCTGGCTGGCAGCAACTTTCGAACGGTGCCGGAAGTCGAGCTCTCAACCCTCGAAGGTCAACCGTTTCATCTCAGTGACCTGCGAGGGCGAGTTGTACTCCTGAACTTCTGGGCCACCTGGTGCATGCCCTGTCGCGCCGAGATTCCCGAGTTCAATACGATGCAACGTGAATTGAAGGCGCAGGGGCTGGAGGTGGTTGGCGTGTCCACTTCGCCGGGAGATACCGTCGACGTCATTAGAGATTTTCAGAAGGATTTAAAGCAGGAGTATACGGTGTTGCGCGGAGCGGAAGCGGTTGGTGAGAAGTTTGGCAACGGTCCCGGACTTCCAGTCACCTATCTGATAGATCGCGATGGCCGGATTCGGCAGAAAATCGACGGTTCGCGAGACCGCGCAAATTGGGAAGCGGCCGTGAAACCGCTACTGGATGAAGCACCGGCTACGGCGCAGAAGATTAATTAGTTCTACTTCGTGGGAGTATTTATCATGAAAAGTCTATTCGCCTTGATCGTTTTCGCGCTGGCCCTGATGCCAGCCACCGGGTTTTCCCAGGAAAGCCACGAGTATTCACCGCTCGTCGAAAAAACCGTCAACTACAAAGACTGGACGCTCAGCGATCTCAAAGACAACAAGCCGATCGATCTCCGTTCGCTGGTTGCGGGCAAGAAACTCGTCATGTTGGTTTACTTTGCGCCGTGGTGTCCGAATTGGCGCAACGAAGCGCCGGTAGCTGCCAAGCTTTACGAGAAATACAAAGACCAGGGATTCGAGGTAATTGGTGTCAGTGAATACGGCGCGCGCGATGATGTTTCTAATTTCTTCGCTCCCACCGGCTCGCCATACCCGGTCGTGAGTGAGTCGGAATCTAAAGCGGATCGCGATAAGACCGCACACTTTGGCTATCGTCAGGCCACGGGAGATACCCGCAAGTGGGGTTCGCCCTGGAATATTTTTCTAGAACCGGCGACGCTCGCTAACACCGGCGACGTGCTGACGGAGAAGGCATGGGTAGTAAACGGTGAGTTGATTGAAGCCGATGTCGACAAGTTCATCGCGGACCATTTGAAGCCTAAAGTGATCACTCCGTGTAAAGAGTAACTCGTCTGGCCAAATCATCCGGTAATCAAGCTCGTAGGGGCACGGCATCCCGTGCCCCTACTTTTTATGCGAGTTAGTGCTAATATGGCCGACTTATTTTTGCTAAGTCTGCTCAAGCAGTTCAGAGTTCAAACTTTAGCTTGCACGTTTGCAAACCGAACAACCTGAAGGTTGAACTCTGAACTTCTTGAGCCTTGCGGTCACTGCTAATTATGAAACTTCGCTTGCTCTATCACGGCCACTGCTTCGACGGCGTCGCCTCGGCCGCAACCTTCACGCGCTTCTACACGGAACGCATTCACCCGGAAGCCGAGGTGAACTATGGCGGTCTGCTGCACCGCCCCGGAAATCTTTTCGATCTCGAGCTGTTTGACGGCGACGAAAACGCGATCGTGGATTTCAAGTATGCGGCTTCGGAAAAACTGACCTGGTGGTTTGATCATCACCAGTCAGCGTTTCTGACTCCTGAGGACGAGGCCCACTTTCACGCCGACAGTTCGGGCAAGAAGTTTCTCGATGCGACGCGCAAGTCGTGCACGGAATTCATCGCCGACGTTGCGCGCAATCAGTTTGGCTTTAACGACGAACCGCTAAAGGATCTGATTCACTGGGCCCACATCATCGACGGCGCGCTGTACGAATCCGCGGCGCAATGTGTGGAGTTGAGAGAACCTGCCTTGCAACTCATGCAGGTGATCGAAGCTGATCCCGACGATAAGTTTATCGAGCAAATTATTCGCAAGCTCACGGTGAAGTCGCTCGATGAAGTTGCTACCAGCGAAGAGGTGCAGCGGCGTTTCCAGCCGATTCTGAAACAGCATCTGGAAACATTGGGAGCGATTCGTCGCAAGGCGATATCGGCAAACGGCGTTGTCCAGTTTGATCTGGTGGATGAGGGTTACGAAGGCTTCAACAAGTTCATTCCATACTACCTCTACCCGGAAACCACCTACACGGTCGCCTTAACACGCGGCTCGCAACGCACCAAGATTTCCGTCGGCTCGAATCCCTGGGCGCCACGCCCGCGCACTCACAACATCGCCAAAATCTGCGAACG
>JBDUAQ010000060.1:0-16075 GCA_040004575.1 bacterium | reverse complement strand
TTCAGCCAGTCGCAGGGAAACTCCCCGCTCTATAGTTCGCGGCCTTATGAGGCGCGTGCGCCGAGTGGTTTGCCAAAAGCTTTGGACAACGTCGGCATCGATCAAAAGCTGAATGAACAACTCCCGCTCGACCTCGTCTTCAAAGATGAGAACGGCGCGAACGTAAAACTTGGCGACTTCTTCGGAAAGAAACCGGTGGTGTTGTCGCTGGTCTATTACCAGTGCCCGATGCTTTGTAATCAGGTGCTCAATGGGATGGTAACCGCATTCAAGGTCATGAATTTCAAGCCCGGGCAGGAGTTTGAAGTGGTGACGGTCAGCTTCGATCCGCGCGAGACTCCAGCGCTTGCCGGGGCGAAGAAAAATACCTACGTGAACTACTTGCCGGCGGATCGGCGCGCAGGCGCAGCAAGCGGCTGGCATTTTCTGACGGGCGACGAAGCGAATATCAAACGACTGACTGAGGCGGTTGGTTTTCGTTATCACTGGGATGAAGCGACCAATCAGTTTGTGCATGCCAGCGCAATTTACGTGACGACGCCGCCGGGAAAACTGGCGCGTTACTTCTACGGGATCGAATACGCCCCGCGTGATGTGCGACTCGGTTTGATTGAAGCGGCGGACAACAAGATCGGATCGCCCGTCGATCAGTTGCTGCTTTACTGCTACCACTACGATCCGGCTACTGGAAAGTATGGCGCGGCGGTGATGAACATCATGCGCGTGGCCGGCGTCATTACTGTGTTCGCGATTGTGGTGTTGTTGCTTGCGTTGCGCCGGCGAAATGTGACGCGGATCGATTTGCGAGCAAGCATTTAGACGGGAAAGGTGCAAGAAGTTCAGAGTTCATCAAGCTTCAGCTTGCGACTTTGAAAGCAGCAACCTAGAGGTTGAACTCTAAACTTCAAGCTCTAACGAAATCGAATTTATGCAGACTTCGTGGATTCCATTTATTCCGGAAAGCGCTTCCACTGTTTCAGGGAAGGTCGACGCGCTCTATTTCTACCTGTCCGGCGTGACCGCGTTTTTTACGTTACTAATTTCTGGGGTTTTGATTTTTTTCGTTGTCAAGTATCGCCGCCGCACGGCCTTTGAGATTCCCCGGCCCATCGCCGGCTCGCTTAAGTTGGAAACGCTTTGGTCGGTTATCCCCTTCATCATCGCGATGAGCATGTTTGCCTGGGGTGCGCAACTCTATTTCGAGAATTCGCGTTCGCCCAGGAACGCAAACGAAGTTTACGTGGTCGGCAAGCAGTGGATGTGGAAGATTCAACATTCAACCGGGCAGCGCGAAATAAACGAATTGCACGTGCCTGCCGGAAAGAAGATCAAACTGATCATGACTTCCGAAGACACGATCCACGACTTCTTTATTCCGGCATTCCGGATTAAAGCTGACGTATTGCCGGGCAAGTACACGACGCAGTGGTTTGAAGCGACCAAGCCGGGAACCTATCACCTCTTCTGCGCTGAATATTGCGGCATGAACCACTCCGGAATGATTGGATCCGTAATCGTCATGCAACCAACCGATTTTGATAACTGGTTGAGCGGCAATGCGAGCCAACAGTCGCCGGCCGTCGCCGGCCAGCAACTGTTCCAGTCGCTGGGCTGCGTTTCCTGTCATGGCGCAAACGGCGAAGGTGGGCGCGGTCCGGCGCTGGTGGGATTGTTTGGGAGCCGTGTGTTTCTGAACGGTGGGCAAACAGTGACTGCCGACGAAGCTTACATTCGCGAGTCGATCGAAAATCCGTCAGCAAAGGTAGTCTCCGGATTCAATCCAATCATGCCAACGTTTCAGGGACAGGTGACGCCGGAGCAGTTGATTCAAATCATGTCATACATTAAGTCGCTGCAGGTTTCAGGGCCGCCGGCGCCGTCGACTGCGGCACCTGCGTCAAGAGCGGAAGCAAGTCCAGCGGGGGCCACGGCCACGCCGCTGCTCAATCGAAAGTAGTTTTTATATCCGGAATCATGAAAGCATTCGAAACATTCGAAACACCGGCAGCGGCTCGCGTTAACTACATCAACGCGCAGTATGGGCTCAAGTCGTGGCTGCTGACGAAAGACCACAAGCGCATTGCTTTGCTCTACCTCGGCTCGATCAGCTTCTTCTTCCTGGTGGGCGGCGTCTACGCAATGCTCATCCGCCTCGAATTGTTAACGCCGCAGGGCGATCTGCTTTCATCGGCGACTTATAACAAGGTCTTTACGCAGCACGGGATCATCATGATCTTTTTCTTCCTGATCCCGTCGATACCAGCCACGCTCGGAAACTTTCTGGTGCCGATGATGATTGGCGCCAAGGACCTGGCCTTCCCGCGCATCAACCTGCTTAGCTGGTACATCTATCTGCTGGGCGGCATTGTGACGATTTATGCTTTGCTTGCCGGCGGCGTCGATACGGGTTGGACTTTTTACGTGCCCTACAGCACGACATTCTCCAACTCCTATGTGATTGCAGCGGGCCTCGGGATCTTCATCAGCGGCTTCTCCTCGATTCTGACCGGCCTAAACTTCATCGTCACCATTCACACGATGCGCGCTCCGGGCATGACCTGGTTCCGGCTGCCGCTGTTTATCTGGGCCCACTATGCGACGTCGTTAGTCATGATCCTGGGAACGCCCGTGGTCGCAATTACAATCCTGTTGCTGGCCTTCGAGCGCTTGACGCATGTGGGCATTTTCGATCCTGCCAACGGCGGGGATCCAGTGCTCTTCCAGCATCTCTTCTGGTTCTATTCACACCCGGCCGTTTACATCATGGTGCTGCCCAGCATGGGCGTAGTCAGCGAACTGATCGCGAACTTCTCGCGCAAGAATATTTTTGGCTACCGCTTTGTGGCCTTCTCGAGCCTGGCCATCGCTGTGTTTGGTTTTCTGGTTTGGGGTCATCACCTGTTTGTTGCCAGCCAATCAGTCTATGCAGGCATGGTTTTTTCGTTCCTGAGTTTTGCGGTAGCGATTCCTTCAGCCATTAAGGTTTTCAACTGGACGGCCACGCTCTACAAGGGTTCGATCTCTTACGACACGCCGATGCTTTACGCGCTCGGTTTTATCGGACTGTTCACCGTCGGCGGGATGACCGGACTCTTTCTCGCGTCGCTCGCGATCGACGTTCATGTTAGTGACACCTATTTCATCGTCGCCCACTTCCATTACATCATGGTGGGCGGCGCGCTTTTTGGTTATCTCGGCGGCTTACATTACTGGTGGCCGAAGATTAGCGGCCGCATGTATCCGGAAGGCTGGGGCAGATTCTCGGCGCTCGTGATCTTCGTTGGGTTCAACCTGACCTTCCTGCCCCAGTTTGTCGCAGGCTATCTCGGGATGCCCCGGCGCTATCACGCCTACCCGCCGGAGTTTCAGGTCTTCAATGTATTGTCGTCGGCGGGGGCGTCGATCCTGGGCTTTGGTCTATTGATACCGGCGATCTATCTGGTGTGGTCAATGCGTTACGGCAAGCACGCTGAAGCGAACCCCTGGCATCTGCCGGGTCTCGAATGGCGCACTGCTTCGCCGCCGCCAACTGAAAATTTCCTGACTACCCCGATCGTGACCTGGGAAGCGTATGAGTTTGCACCGCCGGAAGAGATGCAGGTGATTGGGAAAATGAGAGAAGAAGCGGTGAGCAGTGAGCAGTGAGCCGTGGGCAGAAAGCAGAAGGCAGAAGGCAGAAAGCTTAAGACCCAAGCGCTGAGAAATGACACCTGAGACCTGAGACCTGAGACGAGGGGATAGAGTTGGCAGAAGGCGTAGCAATCAAGCACGAGGCAAGCCAGGCGGCGCTCCAGCACCACTTCGAGAATATGGAGCAGCAGCGGGAGGCTAGCGCTCTCGGCATGTGGGTTTTCCTGGTCACTGAACTAATGTTCTTTGGCGGGATGTTTCTTGCCTACACGCTCTATCGCACCAAGTTTCCGGCTGCCTTTGCGTCGGCAAGCAATCACCTCGATCTTACCCTCGGCATGGTCAATACCATCGTCCTTATTTTGAGTAGTTTTACGATGGCCCTGGCTGTCTACAGCTCTCAGGTTGGCAAACGCCGCAATCAGATCGTCTGCCTCGTGTTAACCATTGTGCTGGGTTTGACGTTCCTCGGAATCAAGGCCGTCGAGTATTACGACAAGTATGAGGATCACTTAATCCCGGGCCAGTTGATTCCGGGACGCCCGTTCAAGCCCGAGGTGCAGGAGCCTGGGACTCCGTATGACAAGCATAAGCTTCATCTGCTGCCGGGAGCGACGCTCAAGAACGTCGAGATGTTTTTCTGGATCTATTTCGCGATGACCGGTATGCACGCGCTGCACATGATCATCGGCGTTGGGGTGCTGTCGGTGATTCTATTTTTCTCCTGGCGCGGCCGCTATGGGCCTGAGTATCACAACCCGGTGGAGATCTCGGGTCTATATTGGCACTTTGTCGACATCATCTGGATATTCTTGTTCCCGTTGCTCTATCTATTGGGAAGGCACCTGGAACATATGTAGGACATCAAGGGCAGATTTTCCATTCATCATTTCTCATTTGGCATTTGCCATTCGCAACTGGCCGCGGCATTAAATGACAAATGAAAAATTGCAAATGAAAAATGGAAAATCTTACGACTGCCTGTACCCTGGAAATTGCTTGTCATGAGTGAATACATCGTTTCAGTGAAAGTCTACGTGATGATCTTTCTTGCCTTGATGGCGGGAACGGCGCTCACTGTGTGGGCGGGCCTGCAAGATTTTCCCGGGCAGTTGAACGTGATCATTGCGATGACGATTGCGGTGGTGAAGGCGACGCTCGTCGTGCTCTACTTCATGCACGTTCGCTACAGCTCGAAACTTATCTGGGTAATCGTTACATCGGCGCTGTTCTGGCTGGTAATTCTCTTCGCTTTAACTTTTAGCGACTACTGGACGCGCGGCTGGTTATAAACGCGCGTGTGAACTCGCTTAGTTTGAATTCTTGACGGCGTAGAGCTTCTCATCACGCACGCCCACCACTCCCTGACAAGCAGGACACTGCAACCTGAGCGTCGAATCCAAAGTTTTGATCGGCGCCGAACAATGCGGGCAGGGTCCGGCAACTTCATTCTGTTTGAAAAAACCGCGCATCATGATCAGCGGCACGATCAGGCCGGCAACGAGCAAGGGAACGCCGAAGATCAGTCCGAGGTTCGAGCCACTCCCCAGAGTCAGACTAATAACCAGACCGGCGATGAAAAGTATCAACCCGATGCCGACGGCAAATGAAAACGTATAGGCACTATCAAGAGTGCGGCCAGGCTTCGACGTAGTTGGTTCCTTGGCGCTCATTGGTAACGTCCTTCTTTCAGTTGAACTCAAGATGCTATTGGGTTGGCAGGATTGATCTTTACTCTGCCTCCCTAATTATTGTCAACGTGGTCCCAGTAAGAAGTTGCGCGGTTCCAACCGCTCCGCTGTGCACTTTCATCCTTCATGGTTATAATGCCTGTTTCTTATGAGCACCACATTTATGACTAACAGCACCGAGACAGCGTTCGAACAGTTTCTTAAACAAAACGACGAGGAAGCGTGGGCCGCTGCGCTAACCACGCTATTGCGCTCCGTTCACGAGGTGGATAAGAACGCCACCCAGATCTGGTTTTCGTTCTTCCCACTCGCGTTGTTTCGCGCCTTCGAAGCGTCTGCGGATCCGGAACTCCTGGCGGCGCAGTTGCTCGTTCGGGGCGTTTACCCGCTCAAGGAGCAAATCGATTCGTCACACAAGTTTCTCTACGGCCATCGCTATTGGCCCGAAGTTAAAAAAGCCGTAGAGACATTTGCCGCGAGCTTTACCTCTGGAGATAGCGCGGGACTTGCCGATCAAATTCTGAAAGTAGCGGGCGACGTGGCGCAGAGTTTGAAGGTGGATCAATCGCTAACCGCCGGTATAACCGCGGTCGCGTTCATGACAGTGCGCCAGGTGGGACTTCCGGCTTTCAGGAATGCGAAAGGCGAAATGCTGCTTGACCGCCAGCACGCGAAGAAGTCGTCGGAGCAGGTACTGCGCAAGCGCGCAATCGATGATAGCCAGGGACTGTTTGGTTTTCTGAAAACTGTCGACAAAAAGTGGACCGTCACTCACGACGAGTCCGACGATGCCGCGAAGTATAAACTCAACCACGCGCAGGACCTCGCCTGGGGTGCGGAAGCCGATCGCTCGCGCAACTGGCGCGAGATCGATCCGCGGCGACCGGAAGGTCCAATTCCGGTTGAGTGTCGCTCGGCGTCGTGCGGCACGTGCTGGGTGGGAGTCCTGGGCGGCGCGGAAAAACTTGCCGACGTAGCCGTGCGCGAGGGCAAGAAGATCAAGGAGTTTGGTTACATTGATACGACAGAACCAAAGCCACTGATCAGGTTGGCTTGCCAGGCGCAGGCGCTGGGCGCTGTGTCGATTGTTATTCCGCCCTGGAATGGTGTGTTTGGTAAGTATCTAAAGTCGCTGAAGCAAACAAGTGAAGAAGGCTCCGAGTAGCTCTGTTGGATTCTCGCCGCTTCTGCTTGTGGTTGCGGCGGCCGTGCTTTGGAGCACCGGCGGGCTCTTCATCAAGTGGACTTCGCTCACAGGACTTCAACTCTCCTTTGGCCGCTCATTGCTGGCCGCAATCACCGTAGCAATCTTCACGCGACGCGAAGGCTTTGGGCTGAACAAAGTTACGGCGCTGGCCTCGGTGCTTTACGCTGCGCTGCTGCTCCTCTTCGTCCTCGCGACTAAACAAACTACGGCTGCTAACGCGATCTTCCTGCAATATACCGCGCCCGTTTACCTGCTGATTTTCGAGCCGCTGTTCTATAAAGAAAAGTTTCGTTCGACTGATCTGATTGTTGTCGTCGCTTGCGTGCTGGGCATGTCGCTGTTTTTTGTCGGCAAGTTGCGACCGCAGGATGTCACCGGTAATTTGTTAGCGCTCGCTTCCGGACTATGCTTCGCGTGTTACTTTCTCTTGCTGCGTCATTCAACCTCGCGCGCCGTCAATCGCGCATCGTCCGTTATCTACGGCAATCTTTTGCTCGTGTTGGTCGCGGCGCCCGCCGGTTTGAAAGCGATTCCACAAATGACATCACACGATGCCTGGAGCGTGATCTATTTGGGCGTAGTGCAAATCGGTTTAGCTTACACGCTCTTCACTGCGGCGATGGCGCACGGCGTGCGCTCACTTGATGCGGGAATCGTCGGTTACATCGAGCCGGTGCTGAATCCGATCTGGGTCTTTGCGGTGTTAGGTGAGCGGCCGACGCAGTGGGCGCTAATCGGAGGCGGGATAATCGTTGCGGCGGTTGTTTGTCACATGTTGATGGATGCACGCCGCGGGCGACAACTGGTTAACGTGGCATGAAAGATATTTGGCTTCATTTGTAAATACATCATCAATCATCGCCTCTCCCATATACACGCGCACCTGTGTAGCATCCCTACGACGATACAAGCACAAACAGTTCAGCTCAACTAGAACATCCACTTCGTTGTTGTGCGTAGCGTTAGACCTTTAACTGGACTAAACCCCTCAAGCGAGGGATACCGCGCACTTTGCCCCAACGGGGTTGTGTCACCAGGAGAATCGCATGCCTCAATCCCTCTCAGCCGTTTACATTCATCTCGTGTTTTCCACAAAACACCGACAGCGCTTCCTTGGCGATAAAAGTTTGCGAGAAGATCTGCATGCATTTTTGGGAGGTACCTCAAAGACACTCGAATGTCCACCCCTCCTTGTTGGAGGCGTCGAAGATCACGTTCACTTACTAGCGCGTTTCGGTCGAACGATTACTCAAGCCGAATGGGTAAAGGAATTGAAACGTGTATCGAACCTTTGGTTGAAAGAACAAGCCGGGTTCGCCGACTTTGAGTGGCAGGCCGGCTATTCGGATTTCTCCGTAAGCCAATCAAATCTGGAGCAAGTTAAGAGATACATTACCAACCAGGAAAGGCACCATCGAAAAAAAAGTTTTCAGGACGAGGTGCGCGCGCTCTTAACGAAGCATCACCTCGAATGGGATGAACGTTATATTTGGGATTGACGCAACCGCGTTGCGGTTGGATTCACTTATCAAACACAAACCCAGGGTAGCCGCTGTCGCGGCAACCCTGGGCTGGAGGACGGAACCGCTTCGCGGTTAAGAACAAATGGATTGCGTGGTTGCCCCGACGTAAATCAATTGGCTAATTGAAAGGTTCTCACCCACCATCGGCTCGCTGTTTGGCAGCCGCAGCTACTGCTCGCAATCTCTCGATCTTCTGTTCGAAAGTCTCCCCCGGAACTGGACCGGTATCCACGACTCCGCAGTAGGTGGATCGAATCATCAGCGTGCGATCCGCCTGGCCAGTCGGCTTGTGCGCAGCCGCTGCCGGAGCCGCGGAGGCTGGCGCCGGTGCTTCTGGCGCGGGCGGCGGCGTCATTGCTGACTCCAGAACCGCGGCAACAGCTGGAGTTTCCGCGATAAGCGCCGGCGCTGTTTGTTCCCCGCCTGCTTCGGCACGTTGCTTGGCGGCTTCGGCAACCGCCTTGAGTCGCGCTACCTTTTGTTCAAACGTTTCACCCGCGACTGGACCAGTGTCGACAACGCCGGCATACGTCGATCGTTTATTCAATTTACGATCGGGTTCGGCTTCGGCTTTTGGCGCCGCGGGTTTCGCCGGCGCTGCGGCAGCAGGTTTCACGGCAGCAACCGGCGCTGCGGTTTTGGCAGCAGTGGCTTGCGGGGCAGGAGCAGTCGCGGGCTTGGCGGCTTCGGGCGCATGGCCCGTAGTCTCCATCACAAACACGCCTCGCGCATCCCTCTTGATAACCGGCAGCGATCCGCCCGCAGCTTGCAGCAGGGCCGAAAGCTCAGCTTCAACAAACCGACTTTGCTTGTTTGGATCGCGCACGTGGCCCAGGGGCGGGCCCATGTAAAGTGTGCCACAGGTTTGGCACTTGGAAAGCACATCGTCTCCGCGCAGGTGAACTTCCGCGGGCTCGCCGGCTGTGCGCAGTTGCTTGAGATGACCGTTGCAGAGTTTTCCCTTCGCGTTTTTCTCGTTGCACACAGTCTGAGCGTTTGTAATTCGCTTCGGCACCGGAGCGCTTGCGGCGGTTGCTGCTGCGGGTTCGCTCGAGCTTGCTTCGGATGCAGTTGCTGTCATGACGGCTGTTTAGCTTTCGCGCTTCTGGTTTTACGGATTGCACCTCGAATCTTACAGAGTCGGGCAAATCCGCGTCAATCGACTCGTGGTATGCTGAGAACTTAAATGCTAAACGATCTACTCGGAGCGATCTGGCGTCGCGCTCCAAAGGCGCTGCGGCGTTGGACTGTGAGACTCGCGCATCCGCGGTTTGCGGTAACCGCTGGAGCAGTCGTCACTGACAGTCGTGGCCGCGTTTTGTTACTCAAACACCGCTTTCGTCCCGGCGCCGCTTGGGGCATGCCGGGCGGTTTTCTGGAACGGGGTGAACAGCCGGACGCTGCGTTACGACGCGAACTGCGCGAAGAGATCGGGCTGGAAGTCGAGCAACTGAAACTATACACCGTACGGTCACTCAAAAAGTTGAAGCAGGTTGAGATAGTTTTCATGGCCCGGGCAGTTGGCGACACTGACCAACTCAGTTTCGAGATTCAGAAAGCGGCGTGGTTCTTACCGGGCGAATTTCCTGAAGGGTTACCAAAGGATCAGTCAGAGCTGATAAAACGCGCGCTGGTTGATGGAGCAAGGCCACAGGATTGATGTATGCTGTGCAACGAAAAACAAAAGTACTGAGTGATGAGTACTGAGTACTGAGAAATTATTGGCGTGGTTCGTTGCCACGTTAACCTCAGCACTCAGTACTCAGCACTCATTACTTATCACTTTAGCTGGAGAAGAAAATGGTTGATCTGATTCCGTCGTCGGACACTGTCATGCAGATTCTCAAGCGCACCGGCGCTTTTCGCGAAGGACACTTCGTTTATCCCAACGGCAAGCATTCACCACACTACTTTCAAATGCCGCTGGCTTTTCGTTATTACGACACCGCGCGCGTACTCGCCGTTGCGTTAAGTAGAAAGTTTCGCGTGGATCGCGACATCTCAAGCCAGTTGCCGAAAGTCTCAATTATCAGCCCCAGCTCCGGCGGCATCCCCGTCGCTTTCGGCGTGCGTGATGCACTGAGCGCCGAACAGATCTACTGGGCGGAGCAGGACGGCGAGAGGCGCCGGTTTCGGCAGTACATAAATAAGGGCGAAGTGAATCCCTGCATCATGGTTGACGACATAATCCGCAGCGGTCACGCGATTGAGGAAACGGAGACTCTGGTAAAGGAGCTGGGCGCGCCCGTTATCGGCTGCGGCGCTATTGTTCGCTTCACCTCCGCGCCCGATAAACTCGGCGACGTGCCGATCAGATCACTGGTTGAGTTTGACGCGCACATGTACGACGACGGCGAGGCGTGTAACGATTGTGTTAAGGGTGCTCCGGTTGAGCATGTTCGTTTCTAGAAGGCAGTAGGCAGTAGGCAGAAAGCAGAAGGCAGAAGGCAGAACTCAAGTTCGCTTAAGTCGTATTGGATGGAGCGAATCTTCTGGGGTTAGCCATCATGCCTTGCAACATTCTTCCTACTTCTTCATACCCAGCAATCAGACGGTCATTCACAATCGGTTAACTTGTTGACCAGCATGTTCGGGTAGCGCCGCTTGCGAAAACCTTCAGCCAAGTTTGCGGCAACACTCCGAGAAGAGCGCCGAATCTGATCAGTTAACGAGTAAACCTCTTCTTTTGGAAAGTGTTTAGAGCGGTGGAAAATTTCCATCGCAAGACTATAAGCAAGTTGAAAAACTTTGAGATCTCGGTGGCCGCGAAACATTGGAAGCTCCTTTCGAATGAATAATTCAGGTTAAGCGGCCAGGGTGTTTGCGGTTTCTGCTTACTGCTTTCTGCCTCTGTTGTTGTTGTTCTTCAGATCTCGTGTCTGTTAGCCAGCGCCTTATCCATCGTCACTTCATCCACATATTCCAGATCGCTGCCCACCGGCATGCCCATCGCGATGCGGGTAACGCGCAGGCCAAGCGGCTTGAGTAGACGGCCGATGTAATTCGCGGTGGCTTCGCCTTCGGTGGTGGGATTTGTCGCCAGGATCACTTCACTCACTTCCACGCCATCATTGTTTTCCGGTTTAAGACGCGGCAGAAGATTCGCGAGGTGAAGTTCGTTCGGGCCAATATGACGAATTGGCGAGAGACTGCCGTGAAGCACGTGGTAGACGCCTTTGAAGCTGCGCGTTTTTTCCACAGCTACGAGGCTATGTGGTTCTTCGACCACGCAGATTACGGAATGATCGCGAGAAGTTGAGGCGCAGATGCGACAAGGCTCGACGTCTGTGAGGTTGTTACAAATTGAGCAAAGAACGATGCGCTCTTTTACTTCCAGAATAGCGGTAATCAACCGCTGCAGATCGCTATCGGGCGTGCGCATGATGTGAAACGCCAGCCGCTGCGCAGACTTGTGCCCGATGCTCGGCAGTCGTTTTAGTTCGTCGATGAGTTTGGTGACGGGCTCGGCGTATTCTAACATTTGGATCTCATGAGCTTTGTTCTTTGTACTTTGAGCTTTATAGTTGTGCTTCTCATCTCATAGAACGAACTACTAAGATCAAAGTACAAAGAACAAAGTTCCTGAACGCGCTCCTGCAAATTAACCTAACAATCCACCAAGGCCCGGTGGCAGCATCCCGCCAAGTTTACCCTTCATGGCTTCATCCACTTTGCGGTTTGCTTCGTTAATAGCGGCGAGGATCATGTCCTGCAGCATCTCGACGTCGCCTTCTTTGACGGCTTCGGGATCGATTTTCAGCGAGACGATTTCATGATTGCCCTTCATCTCCACCGTTACCACGCCACCGCCGGCTGAAGCTTCAGTGCGCAGTTCTTCCATCTCCTTCGACATCTTCTCCTGCATCACCTGAGCCTGCTTCATCATTTGCTGAATGTTAAATCCGCCAGGAAATTTCATTGCGTACCTCTCTCCGTTTTCTGTCGTATTCGGCGATAGCTATTTGCAAGCATCGTAACTTTCATTAGAAGCGAATGCAACGAAGGGGGCTTCTCTGTTATAAACTCTCACTAATGAGCAGCCCCGAGCCCAACCAGACCGTCGCCGAGGAACGCACCCTTTCGGCTCAAGCTCGTCTTTATTACGACGTTCACAAACCACTTGCCTTGCCGGCACCATTGCTGATCGCGTTACACGGATACGGCGCAAACAAGCGACAGATGATGCGTGAAGCGCTGGCGCTGGCGCCCGCAGGGTTCGCCATTGCCTCGCTACAGGGTTTCCATCAGCACATGAAGGAACCGAAAGAACCGGGCGGCCCGTTGCGTTTCGGTTTTGGCTGGCTCACAAACTTTCATCCGGAAGACTCCGTCGCGATTCATCATCAGGCGCTGCTGGATTTGATAGCGATACTAACAGAAGAAGGCGTGGTTAATCGCGGTCGCATTTTCCTGCTGGGTTTCTCGCAAACGTGTGCGCTTAACTATCGTTTCGCCTTTACGCATCCGGATATCTTGCGTGGCGTGGTGGGAATTTGCGGCGGCATCCCAGGAGATTGGGAAACGAGCGAAACTTACCAACCAACCAAAGCCGCGATACTGCATCTTACCGGAACGCGCGACGAGTATTATCCGCCGTCACGTGTTGCGGATTACGAAGAGCGGCTGCGGCTGCGCGCCGAGAATGTCGAATTCAAGAGCTACGATGCCGCGCATGAAATGGTGCCGGCAATGCGTGAAGATGTGAAGGCCTGGTTGACGAAATATGCAGAATGAAATAAATCGATCTGTTTCCTGGTTGTTATAGACTCCGGTCCCGGAGGGACCAAATGTTTGTAGACCACGATTCTAGGATATTACAGAGAGCTCCGAAGGAGCAGAATGTTTGGCTTCGGATCCACATTGCGTTCCTCCGGAGCGAAAAGATTCTTCTGGCAACATGAGCCATAAACATTTAGCCGCTCTGCGGCTTACGATTTGCGGTTCGAACTCCAGGGATCGGACACTAATTCTCCTTGGGATTTGCTTGCTGACGATCCTCGTGGGCAGTTGTCAGCGGCAGTTTGCGACGGGCCGATCGACTGCGGCTGTACCACCGTCGTCTGTAACACGACCCTTGCCGGCGAAAGCTTCGCCGCAACTCAAACAGTTTATCGATGGCGCGGTCGAGCAGAGCAAAGTTACCACTGGTTACGATCCTTCATACGTCAAGCTTGACTATCCCAATGGCGATGTCGCGAGTGATACCGGCGTTTGTTCCGATGTAGTGGTGCGCGCTTTTCGCAAGGCGGGTATTGATCTGCAGAAGGAAGTTCATGAAGACATGACGCGCGCGTGGTCGGAATACCCAAAGAAATGGGGAGCACGCGGCACTGATTCCAACATCGATCATCGCCGCGTGTTGAACCTCACGACCTACTTCGATCGGCAGGGCGAGTCTCTCCCTATCAGCACCAATCGCGACGATTATCTGCCGGGTGACATTGTGGCCTGGGAACTCAGCGATGGCGTCGAGCATATAGGGATTCTCACGAACCTCTGGTCTGAACCCGACAAACACTGCCTGGTGGTACACAACATCGGCGCGGGCGCGCGGGTAGAGGACGTGTTGCTCGCCGGGAAAATCATCGGGCACTATCGTTACTTTAAGTAGACACTGTGGGTCGGCGAAGTCAGAACCGGAAGCGGTAGCGACCGGGTAGTGTAGCGGCACACGCATTCGGCAAGTAGTCATTCCATTTTGAGTAGGAACGATATGACCCGGTCGCTCCCACCACCCCACGCGGGCTGCCCGCGCGGGGACCCCGGTCCGCTCCCGGTTCTGACTTTGTTTTGCTATCGGGATAGTTTTGTCGCAAGTGCCAAGCGGTAGACCTGAAATGCTTGTACCAAAACCCTGACTGCCTTTATAGTCGTCGCCGCCGTCAAAACATCCGACCGCTCAAAGGAAGAAAACCATGAGGCGTAACAGGCTTTCGGCGACACTCCTGCTGGTCGCGATCATTCCGCTATCAGTACAAACCCAGAATTCAGCAAAACCAAATACACGAGACGAAGGCATCATGACTGCTATTCGCGCCGTGCTTGACGCACAGGCCCAGGCCTGGAATCGTGGCGATCTTGAAGGCTACATGGATGGCTACGACCGCTCACCGGCTACCGAGTTTGTTGGCGGCGATACCATAA
This sequence comes from bacterium, assembly GCA_040004575.1. Lineage (GTDB taxonomy): Bacteria > Acidobacteriota > Blastocatellia > Pyrinomonadales > Pyrinomonadaceae > PSRF01. Next base: position 1,880 of record JBDUAQ010000060.1, on the reverse strand, counting down.
CTCGTGGCTGGCAAACTGTGTTAGAGCGCTACCAGAAAAAATACGACTCGCGCGACAAGATGGGTGTGCTCACTTTCTCGGAGATCGAAATCACCGTGTTGAGCAAAGACGCAGCGTTGGTATTAGGCCGTTGGCGCCTCAAGCGCGCGAGCGATGAACCACATGGAACATTCAGCTTGCTGTTCAGACGCAAGAAAGCCGGTTGGCGAATAGTTCACGATCATAGTTCGTCCGCGTGAGTTGTTCACTGCCCGTGCCGAACGAGCGGCTGGAGATCAGATTCAACGAGCTCCGCAGGAGCGGAAGATAGTAGCCCCGGGCGTAAGCCCGGGGTAACAGTTAAGAAAATTATTCTGAGCCCCGGAGGGGCGACTGAATCCATTTGATCCGGCAATTTCTGTCGCCCGCTTCGCGGCTCAAAATCAAATGTGGGCCTTGATCCCCGGGCTTACGCCCTGGGCTACTTTCTTCCGTCCGCTTTGCGGACTCATTGAATGCCTTCGTCCACACTGAAGCCAGGATCGGTCTTTCAATCAGAATCCGTTGACGACGAACACTCAAACTCCACCTCCGCAGCTTGCTGCGCTCGAACGAGACGTCGAGCAGCGTAGCGGTGTCCTCAAAAAAGAACTCGGTCTCTTCGATCTTGTTCTAACGCAGATCGTATTTGTAGTCGGAACTATCTGGGTAGGTTGGGCAGCGAAGCTCGGCGATCATCAGATGGTGTTTTGGCTGCTTGCCATCGTCACCTTTTACCTGCCGCTGGCGGCCGTCGTTATCTATCTCAACCGCTTGATGCCCTTGGAAGGCGGAGTCTATCAATGGGCCAAGCTGGCGTTCAACGACTTCGTTGCTTTCATGCTGGCGTGGAACCTCTGGATCTTTGGTGTCCTGGTGATGTCCGGCATCGGACTGATCATCAAGAAGAACATTGCTTACGCCATCGGGCCGCGCGCCGCGTGGATGCATGATAACAAGTGGCTGACGGTACTTATCTGCACGCTGCTGATGGTCATGATGATCGCCGCGTCGCGGCGAGGCTTAACGCTCGGCAAGTGGGTCCAGAATTTCGGCGGGGCGTTGTTGCTTCTAACCTTCGCGACTCTGATCCTGTTGCCGTTCATCACCGCTGGGCGGGGCACACTCGCACACTACCACCCGTTTTCGACCAGCTTCCCGGAATTGAGCACGTACAACATAAACGTCTTCAGCAAACTCGCGGTGGGCGCTCTTTCAGGCTTTGAATACATTGCGATTCTGGCGGGTGAATGTCGCGCGCCCGCGCGCAACATTAGTCGCTCAGTCATGATCTCGGCCCCGATCATCGCGCTGATGTTCATCCTGGGAACGGGCTCAGTGCTGGCGTTTGTTTCTCCGGATAAAGTTGACCTCATCGGCCCGATACCGCAGGTACTCAGTCTTGGCTTCAGTTCGTTTGGCTGGGTGTCGTTGCTCGTCTCCTTCACTATTTTTGGCGTGGCCGCCAGACAGATCGCGCTGATGAGTATTTACTTCGCCGGCAACACTCGCTTGCCGATGGTGGCCGGCTGGGACAATTTGCTACCCGCATGGTTTGCGCGTTTACATGAACGCTATCGCACACCGGTCAACTCGATTCTCTTTGTAGGACTGATAACCCTTGCCTTTAGTCTCGCAAGTTTGATTGGCGTCCCCGAACAAGAGGCGTTTCAGTTACAGGACAACGCAGCTACCACTTTTTACGCGCTCATCTACATGGTGCTCTTCGCAATTCCCCTGGTGGCGGTCAAACGTTTCGGCGTCAAGCCTCCGCTTTGGCTAAAGGTCGCAGCGGTGTCGGGCTTTGTGGTGTCCGTGATGGCCGGCTTCTTCACGTTGATTCCGATAACTCCTGTCGATAG
>JBDUAQ010000059.1:0-16126 GCA_040004575.1 bacterium | reverse complement strand
GGTCGTGAATCGTGAGCACGCTCGGACACGGCCGCCACAAAGGAACGTCGTAGTTGGTGCCGTGAAAGAGATCCAGCTTACGACGTCTAATACATCGAGGCAGGCCCGCGGACCACCAGTGCCTGCCCAGCGGCCCGACTCTCACGCGATTGAATTGCAAATTAGCAGGAAGCGGCGTCGGATTGTTTTCATCAAGCCTGTTGGCTGGGTAGGTAGAGGGGTAAACAATCTCAAATTGACTCAAGGGCTCCAGGCTGGCCAACGCGCAGGCAAGTTCAAAGGTGTAGTGTCCAACGCCGGTTTTGGGCGTGGTGAGCGGCAGGCCGTCAAGTCCAATGAGCATTTGCAGTATTTCGTTAGCCTTGCGAGCAACCCGGCAGACAGCTTTTTACCTCTCAGCCGCCAAGGGATTGTAGATTGCTCGTAAATTTAGCTGTGTTCATTGACGCCACTTAGCGCCAAGAGTTAAACTTTAGCCCTTGTCGGTGCGTCTAAGCACTTGGATTTAGACGAGCCCCTCAATTCGAGGCCATTTCCCTCAGAAGACGTATGTTATCAGGAGCAATCAGATGAAATTTGCCTTAGCTTTACTAATCACAGCCTTCGCTGCCTTGACCGTCTGGGGACAAGCACCGACATTGCGTATAGTAACCGAGATTCCCAATCTCCCGTCCGAGCTTTACTACGGCAACATCAAAGTAAAGCCGCTACGCCTGCGACCCGGCACACTAACGCCAATTACCATCAACGACTCCGATTTCTTCGTCAACCAGCAATACACTGACTTCCTGAGCCGCTTCCCGGACCAGAGTGGTTTTGACTACTGGACAGCCCAGATCACGAGCTGCGGCGCCAACCAGGTCTGCATCGATGGCCAGCGCGACAATACCTCGGGCGCCTTCTTCCTTTCCATTGAGTTCCAGGAGACAGGGTATCTGGTCGAGCGTATGTACAAAGTGGCTTACGGTGATAGTACTGGTCAGTCGACTTTTGGCTGTCCCGGTGCTTGCAGCGGCAATGCTACTCATCCCCTCTCGGTGCCAATCGTTCGTCGTAGTCTCGAGTTTCTGCCGGACACCCTGCAAATTTCCAACGGAGTTGTGATCGGACAGCCTGGCGCGGATCAGCTGTTGGAGGCCAACAAGGTGGCGTTTACGAACGCTTTCGTATCGCGCGCGCGCTTCATTACGGCCTATCCAACTTCGCTGATACCTGCGGATTTCGTCAACCAGCTTTTCGTTAAGGCAGGAGTCACGCCCACCGCTCAGCAGCAACAGGATGCTATCAATGAGTTTGGCGGCGCCGGGAATACGGCAGACACGGCGGCTCGCGGCAGAGCGGTGCGCCGCGTGGCGGAAAATCCCACCCTGAATAGCAACGAGAAGAACAAAGCGTTTGTGCTGATGCAATACCTTGGTTACCTGCGGCGTGATCCAAATACCGGACCTGACACCGACTACACTGGCTACGACTTCTGGTTGCAGAAATTGAACAACCACGGCGGCGACTTTCACGCCGCGCAGATGGTGAGATCGTTCATCGTCTCAGGCGAGTATCTCGGCCGCTTCTAAAAGCAGGACAGGCATTCTTGCCTGTCCATCGTTTGCATAGGAAAGCTGGACAGACAGGAATGTCTGTCCTACAAAAGGCCGGACTCAATCGAGTCCGGCCTTTTCGTTTGTAGGCCGATCAGTCGATGCCAAGCCCGGTTGCTCTAACAAGAAAGCTATGGCCCGAATCTTTGTCCGTACTCGCCCGAAACAATGAAGGCCTTTACCATTTCAGCGTTGACGAAGTTGCCGTTGAATTGATTCAACTTGCCCAGCCAGAAACTGTACCCGGCGAAGTTGACCATCGGTTCCGGCGGATCGTTGGGGTTGCGCCGGAGGTAGCCGAAATACTGCATCAAAACAAACGCGTTATTGAATTGGCGGCTGTGAAAAAGCGCATTCTCCGACACTGAGCGCAATACCTCAGCCCGCAGCGTGGGTGACGCAGGATTTGCCGACAACTTCGTGATGAGATCATTGCGCTGAGCTGAAGTGAGCGTACCTCCCGACACTGAAGCGCGCGGATCAAACGTGTTCGCGTTCAGCTTGTCAACAAACTGCTCCGCGGTCATCGAGATTGGAAAAGCAGCTGGATTGCGGAACTTGGCCCGCTGCACAAAGTCCAGGAAGAACTTCTGCTTGTTGGCCTCCAACTGTGCGTCAGCGCCGGGTTGGCCGATCACGACACCGCGTCCAATCTCCTGAAGGTCCGGCAAAAAGCCTTGCAGCTTCAAAAACTCGTGCAAGTTAAACGAGACCTGATTTGCCTTGTAGACAAGGTAGCCGGTTTGCTGGAATTCAATGGACAGGAAGAAGGCCGCACTGACGTTGATCTTGCGAATTTCGCGGCACTCGGGCGTCGTACACTCGTCAATCTGGTTTTTCCAGAAGGCCAGCCCTGATGGGTCGGCCTCGCGGTTGAAAAAGTCGGTGTAATGCTGCCGCACGAAGAAGTCGGTATCGAAACTAGCCTCGTTGACCGGGTTAAGTCCGTCCACCGCTTCGTTGCTGTTGATGGTGACGACGACCGATGCCGGAGAGCCGAGTGTACAACCTACGGGATTGCTGAGAGTTACGTGAAAGGTTTCAGCACCCTCACCGAACCGGTCGTCGACGATGAAGGCGGTGATTGTTTTGGAGGTTTCATTCGCAGCGAAGTGCAAGGTGCCCAGAGCTGCCAAATAGTCTGAACGTTCGCTGGCCGTTCCGTCCGAACTAGCGTAATCAACCGTAGCCTCGGCAGTAGTATTACCGCTGCGTGTAACTACCAAATCGACCTTCGTCGTGGCGTTGAGCGTTTCGGAGACGCTTGCGGTACTGGCGTTGAATTGCACGGTGTTTGCCGGAACTACCGGCGCGATGACCAGCATCAAGCCGGTCACATTGGTAAATCCGGTAGCGCCAATCAACGTGCTCGCGCCTGTAGCCTTGTTGATTCGGTAGAGATTGCCGGTATTACCAACACTGCCCGCATAGAGGTTGCCATCAGGACCGAACTCCAGACTGCCGCCGTTGAATCCGACTGATCCAATAACGGTAGCCACTCCTGTCGTTAGATTCACAGTAACAAGATTGGAAGATCCGCCACGCGCACCGCCGGTGATTCCATACATGACTGCGCTGATATCGTCGTAAGCCAGACCGGCAATCGGATCGACAATTCCGGTCGGAGCGATTAACGAGGAAGCGCCGGTCGCGGGATCAAGAATCCGCAGTTCCGAAGTTCCGTGTGAAGCGGTGACGCTGGCGCCGTAAAGCTTCGCCCCAACCCATTCTAATCCCGTGAATGACGCGCCATCCGCGACTGGAGAGCCTAATGGCGCCCCGGTGGAGAGATCAAATTCCTGTCCTGCGAACTGACCGTCGGGAAACTGAGTGAACGCGCGTCGCGTGTCGTTATTAAACTCTATTTCGGTACTCCCCGAACTTGGCAGAGTGCCGACCGACGTCCCAGCGCCCGTGCTTAGGTTTACGGTGAATAGCTGCCCGCTCCTTGTGGCTGCGTACAATTGGGTGGTTATCGGTCCCGGCGTGGGAGTTGGTGTCGGCGTTGGCGGTGGCCCGCTGGAGGAAGTGATCGAATCAAACTCAAGTTGTGCTGGGCCAGTGAAGTTTTCAGGAATAGTCTCCAGAAAGAAAATACGCACAGTCTGACCGGCGAAAGCCGAGAGGTCGTGGCTATGCGTTAGCCAGCCGGTATCGTGATAGCCGTCCACGGTATTAGCTGAGAATGAATAAAGCGTTGTCAGTACCGCGTTCGTCGCCGGATTGCGCAGTTGGACTTCATAGGTTCTTGGTCTTGTCTGCCCGCAGCAGAAGTTCCATTGCGCGCGATCCCGCCAGGAAAGACTGAGTGAGGCTCCGCTGGGGATGGAGATGTCCTGGTACATCCGAAACTCCATTGGTCCGCCACCATCAAACCCATTCCAGGCGTCGTGAGTGCCATGTTGCGGCGAGGTCGGGAGAATTTCGTAACCCTGGAAGCCGCCGCCGTCTGCCGGAGTCACGGACCAGGGCTGAAAGGGAGTGCCAGACCCGCCAGTGGCTACGGTAGAAACATTCCATCCCGAAAAATCACCGCTTTCAAAACTCCCGTTGATGATCAATTGGTGGCCGAGTTGGACAGTAAAGTTAAACGTTTGCGACGTGTGATGACCGCCGGCGTAGTTGATTGTCAAAGTGAAGTTAACCTCTGGATCCGGCGACATCGCCGGGCCCAGGGAAAAAGCTAACGGCGTGGTGTTAATGGCGCTGCCATTCGACGCGGCGAGGTTGGGATATGCAGAAGCGCCATTTACGATCGTCACGCCAGACGTTGAGGTCGTCAGCGTTGCAGTGGCCGCAGTCGCATCCAGCAAGCCAACGTTATTCAAGGTGACTCTAAGCGTGCCGCTCTCGCCGGGGTCGATGAAGCCGTCGCCATTACAACAGGATTCAGTCTTTGACACCGTTGATAGCTCAAGGAATGCCTTGCCCACGACCGGAGCTCCAAGCGACTGTAATGCCGGGTAGGGCATGACAATGCCGGCTCCGGAATCGCGATCGATTCCCGGTCCTTCAATATCGATTGCAGTGCTGGTAAGCGCGGTCTTTATCTGGGCCTGTGTTAAGGCAGGACTAGCGGATTTTAGTAGAGCAGCAATGGCCGCGGCATGCGGCGCCGCTGCCGAGGTGCCGTAGAACAGCGTGGGAAAGCCGCCGGCGCCTGATACCGCAGCGCCATCGGCGGCGGTGATCGCCGGCTGCTGCAATACCGAGCCTCCACTTGATGAGAAATTTCCAGGAGTTATCGGCGAGCCATTTCCAGCGAAGAAGATTCGGCGCGGTCCATCCGAGCTGAATGTCTCAACCATGTCGCTGGGGCTAAAAGCAGACGGGAAAATGCAGACGGCGCAGGTGGCTGCAACTCCGTAAGCTCCCGAAGCGGCATTGTGTCCGTGCGTCTCGCCCGGGGTACTAAGAGCGAGCTGGCCGCGATTTGTGCTCAGATGAAGGAAACGATTTGCCGCTCCAGTCTTTTGTAGAATCACAATTCTGTATCCGGTTGCCGCAAAGCCGGCTTCTTCGTACGGATCCTGAGTGCCACTCTGAACGTTTGTAGAGGACGCGATTACCGAGGTTCCGTCTGGAGTGAGGAGAAAGAGATCGTAGTCATTATTTGAACTGCCCAGCGGATCTGACCAGTGCAGATTGAGTGGGTATCCGTCTGCGGTGATGGTGTCATACTGGGAAACTGCCGTACCCGGATCGAAATCATGGATCTTTCCACTGGGCACTAGGCTTAGCGTTCCACCGTCGGCGAAATCGCCTTCCCAGGTTCCAGACGTGCCGTCGTTTAAATTTCCCGAGTTGGCAGCCGAAGAAAAGTAGAGGGCGCCCGAAGCGACTACATCGTTGACGGCCTGAGTGGCTAGGCCGGCGTTGTTAGTTGAAAGCACCGTCGAGGTTTGGCCATCCTGAAACGGCGATTCAACAAAGTAACCAACGTCGTCGAGGATAATGTCACATCCGGCTGTGCGCAGATCGCGAATATTCTGCGCGAACGAGGGCAAGCCGTTGACGGCGGTTGCAAAATACAACTGCGCGCCGGGCGCGAGGTCATGAATGATTTCGAGCATCGCCGTGCCCTCGTCTCCAAAACCTCCCTGGCCGGGCAAGACAGTCACTGCGCCTAGATCGCCGGTTCCCTGGCTGACGGCAAGACTGTCCACGCCGTCCGAGAGAACGCCAATCTTTATTCCCGTGCCATCAACATTAAACGTGCCTCGCGCATTGAAAGCTCGATGGGTCGTGTCTCCCTGCGAAGTGACACTTCCAATTCCCAGCGTACGGTTAGGAGCGGGAGCGCTGGTGAGTACGGGCTGTATAGCGGCCCGTACCCGCGCGGCGCGATCGCTGAAATCTGAGTACCGCTGCGCCCGAGCGGGAAGAGTGGAATAGCGACCCTGAATGTCTGAGGGCTTGCGCGTTCCCACTTGCGCTTGCGAGAACAGCGCTTCTTGCTTCGGCTGAATAAAACGCACCTGCGAGAAACTTGCGATCGTCTCAAGTTGTTCAAGCGACGCGCTGGCCCGCAATGCGTTGTGCTCCGGAAAGACATGCGAAACTTCGACACTCATTCCGCGCAGACTGTCCAGTAGTTGGTCGTCAATGATGGCCGTGATGTCTACCGCGACCAAGCCGGCGTCATCAGCACCCACATCCACGGAGAGACTCTGCACGTTTCTGGCAATACTCTCGCCGCGGCGTATCTTGATCGCATAGAGCAGTTGCGAATCGATCTTCTGCTGGACGGGGGTGCGAGCTTCTTTTTCTTCGAGCAGCGCTTGTATCTGCTGCTGGGCCTTTTGGTCGATCTCAGTCGGCGCCTCTTGTTTTGCAACTACACTTTGTGCCGCGGGCAAAGATGAGGACAATGCCTGGCCGTTCGCTATCCCCTGCCGCGACCCTGGAGGACCTGAAGCCGTGCTGCGGACATTGCCGAAAATTAAGAAAAGGAGGGTGGCGAAGACACTGAGGACGAGGAGGGGGGGAATTCGTCTCATAGGTACTCCAATGGTTGCGGCGCCAAGCTGCCAAATTCAGGCTTTAAGATACTCTCATGAGAACTCAACGCCAAATAAAAGGCGATCAGGGTCCGAAGCGCTGCCGGTACTCGCCCGAGATAATGAACGCCTTCACCATCTCCGCGTTGACGAAGTTGCCGTTAAACTGATTCAACTTATTCAGCCAGAAGTTGTAACCCTGGAAGTCGAGCGTTGGGCAAGGGGGCGGAGAGAGAAAGTAGGGGTGTGCTGAGTGATGAGTTACTCGTCGATGTCAGTTTTCAGCTCACTCAGCACTCAATACTCAGCACTTTTTCAAGGCCCAAATCTGCCGCGATACTCACCCGAGACTATAAACGCTTTGACCATCTCGGCGTTGACGAAATTTCCGTTGAATTGAATCAGTTTGCCCCGCCAGAAATCGTAACCGGTATAGTCTGTGTCGGGGCTGGTGTTTGGATCACGTCGCAAGTAACCAAAGAATTGCATCAGCACGAAAGCGTTGTTCTTCTCCAACTGCGTAAAGGTTCCGTTCTCGGCTATCCTTCGCACCACACGCGCCCGCGCTGCCGTATCTACCGTTGTCGTCGACGTACCAAACTCATTGATATACGACGTTCGTTCTGCCGGCGTAGGCGTGAATCCAGCTTTGGCAATGAGCGCGTCAACAAATTCCGCCGGCGTCCGCGGCGTTAGATACATGGTACTGAAACGCGTTCGGGTAACAAAATCATTCGTGAACGCCACCTTGTTGGCCTCCAACAGCTGATCTGCGCCAGGCTGTCCGATCACTACTCCGTTGGATATCTGGAGCGTATCCGGTAGAAACTCGCTGCGCCGAATGATTGGCACCGCGAGTTGATGGGGCCCCGGCCCGGGGAAGGTCGAAGTGCCGGTGTCGTCGCCGTAAGCCACTTTGTACATGCGCTCGACCAGATAGCCTGTTTCCTGGAACTCGATTGACAGGAAGAAGGCCGCTGACACATTGATGCGCCGGACCTCACGACACTGCTGCGCGTCCGTGAAGCCGCCTGGTGTCGGAACGTTATCGCATTCCGTAATCTGATTGGCCCAAAACGCCAGCCCACCCGCATCAGGCTCCCGATTGAGAAAGTCGAGGTAGTGTTGCCTGACAAAGAATTGCGCGTTGGCATTGTCAAGAGGATTTGGACCCGGAGAAAGGTCGTTGTCAAAAATCTTTACGGTGGCCACGCTCATGGCGCCGATGGTAGTTCCTATCGGATTGCTCAACATCACACTGAAAGACTCAGTTCCCTCCTGGAAGGAATCGTTGACGATAAAGACCGGGAAGGTCTTGGTGGTTTGGCCTGCCGCGAAGTTAAGCCGACCCTGGGTAAACATGTAGTCGCCTTTCTGGGTGGCGCTTCCGTCGGTGGTGGCGAAATCGACCGACGCCGGCGTCGAGGTATCGCCGCTGCGCGCGACCGTGATCGTAACTGACGGGGACGATTCATCTGGCGTGGTCTGGAATTGCGGAAGTGAAAACTGCACGCTGCTCAAAACGGAATTGGCTCGCGGCAGGAAGGTGACTTCCGGCGCATTCGTCAGACTTTTGAACACCTCTTCGGAAGTGTGGGAAGGAATCACGTAGGCTTCGGGCTCGCCGCCGCCAATTCCAACCACGGGAAACAGGTTTGTGTTGATTGGCGCGCTTTGCCCGGCTCCGTAACGCGTGATGATCGTCCCATTGCTGCGCAGTTCTATTTCAAAGTTGACTGGGAACTGAGTTGCTACCGTTTCATTTCCGAAGGTGACCGCTTTCCAACGAAAGATGATACGACTTGGATCGGGGTTGACAACAAACACGTCGCAGCCGGTACACGGAGAGTTAACCGGATCGACGGAGTCAGTCCGCAGATCGTCCCAAAGCCCGGAAATCATCTTGAACTGCGCGAGGCCAACTGCGGAACTAGGCACGTCGTCCGCGTCTCCGCTGTCGCACACAGGCATGCAAACCCGCCGTGGCGGAGGTGAAAAATAAAGATTGCCGTTCGTTGAAATATCCACGCTCGAAAAGTTTTGACCAAAGAACGGGAATGAAAATGGCAATGAATAGTTGCTGCCTGAATGGAAGCTGGAATACAAACCATCGTCCTGAATCAATCCCAGCGGCGTTCCGCCGGTGGAAAGTGCGACAGCGCTGCCGACGGATGTCAGATACGGATCGCCTTCAACCAGGCTGACAGAAACCGCGATAGTTGCCGGCACGCCTTCGTTACCGACATTGTCAAATTCACGCAACGTGAGCGTGCCGCTTGTATGACGATAAGGAAGCTTCACGTCGAGAGCCTGAGTCACACCCGAAGCTCCGGGTACCACATTCTTCAGATTTATTACGGTGCCGGTGGTCCCGTCAGTGAAGCTTAGTTGATAAAGCGAGGCCTGGCCGGCGGCGCCATCATCGCCGGAGTTGGTCCAACCAACATTGAGGGCGCGGCCATTCTGCGTGTTGAGATGGAACGCGGTTACTGTGCCGGGCGGTGTCGTATCGTTTTCGGCGCGCGCCTGGAAGCTGTTGCCGACGTTAAGACGACGGCCGGTCAGCGTCTTCCCGTTGAGCGACGACACCGGGTCGCCATTGAAGACCAGCAAGCTTTTCAACTGCTGCACCGTCAGATTCGGATTTGCCGAGAGCAACAACGCCGCGGCGCCGGCAACGTGTGGTGTTGCCATTGAAGTGCCGCTCTCTAACGCATAGGTATTGTTCCGCTCTGTGCTGAGGATGCTCACGCCCGGCGCGCCCAGGTGAACAGTCTGGGCGCCAAAATTTGAGAACGACGCAAGCCCATCGCTGCTGTCGGTGGCCGCTACCGAAATAACGTTTGGCGCATCATAGCTGGAAGGATAATGGGGACTGACGTCGGTGTTTGCTGCATCGTTACCCGCGGCAGCGACGAAAAGAATTCCCGCCTGATTCAAGCCGAGGATCGCATCGAGTAACGCCTGGCTGAACTGGCCGCCACCCCAGCTGTTGTTGACTACCCGAACATTCGCGCCCTTCGTTCCTCCAGAGCTGATCCACAGGTCGTGCATTTGCTTGGCATAGTTTTCGGCGCGAATTGCATCAGAGGTCGCACCTGATTGGCCACCAATGAACTTCAATGACATGAGGCGCACTTGCCAGTTAACGCCCACAACGCCCACGCCATTATTGCCAACAGCGCCAATTGTTCCGGCTACGTGTGTCGCGTGGTCCTCGGCCGGAATCGTGCCGGTGTTATCGGCAAAGTTATAGCCGTTAACGTCGTCGATGAAGCCATTGCCGTCATCGTCAATTCCATTGCCGGCAATCTCAGCCGGGTTGATCCAAATGTTAGCGGCCAGGTCCGGATGCAACTTGTCGATGCCTTCATCAACCACGCCCACCACAACGGAGTTATTGCCCGTGGTCGTATTCCACGCGGTGGGTGCGCCGATTTTTGTGAGGCCATAAAGCTCCCCACTCAAGAAGCGCGGATCGTTTGGATTTAAGTCCAGATGCAAAAGGTAATTCGGCTCGGCATAGAGAACATCAGGCTCCGCTTTCAGCGCTGCGATTGCAGCCATCGTGTCTTCCGGAGCCACGTGAGCGAGACGCAAACCGGGCACGATGTCGGCGCCGTCAAAACGTTCGAGTTGAATGGAGATCTGACGACCGTCTTTAGACGCGAGCCATTGCACACTCTTCTGCTTAGCCAATCGTTCGCTGCGATAGCGCACCAGCGCCTGACCGGGAACGAATTCCGGGCGCGAACGTTTTTGGCTCGGGTGAGTTGCTTCCTGCGTCGCGCTCGAAGCCGGCGGCAGGGCCGCGGCCAGGAAAAGTGCCAGCACGAACAGGACTGAAAACAGGAGGGCTAAACGGGTGCTCCTCGATTTAGTATCCAAGAATGAACCCTGCATAAGGGCGAATCTCCTAAAGCTAAGAATTACGTTATTAAAATCGGTTGCTTATCTGGTGTCGGGAATTCGGGGAGCAAATTCTCGGGTATGATTTAGAGAAGCGACCGTACCACCACGACCGCGGAAAATGTTTGACGCCGCGCCAAATATATACCAGTTTTCTTCCGGTTTACAGTCGCCAGGAGGCAGTGGTCACACGAGTCAGTGGGCAGTGGTCAGTGATAGTGGTCAGTTTGCACTAAATGGGTCTGAACTGGTTCCAACTCAGTATTTTCAAGAACGACTGATCCTGACCACTGACCACTGACCACTTCTAGTTAGGCTTTAGCGGAAGCGTTGGCCGATCTGTTCCGTGCCGAAGGTGCCGATGCCATTGAGGCGGAAGCTAAATACCAAGCCTTTTTCCTGTCGCACACCGACGTTGAATGTGTTGTACTGGGCCGTCACCCCGCAGCAATCCCAGTTGTAGCCGACGGTTACAGTCGAACTGATGAGAGAGCTATTTCCCCTTCCGGGCCGCTTCTGATAATCGAAGAAGAAAGAGGCGCCGCCGAAAAGTCCGCGTTCGCGGTCACCCAAAAAGATCGACGGACTCCACTGCGACCCACGCAGCGTGCCTGGTTCTTTGCCGCGAGCGTCCGCAAAGCGAGCGAGACTCGGGACCAGCTCAATTGCGCGCGTGTAATAGAAAGTTTGAAACGCCTGAACCAGAGGCTTGTTGATTCCGAACGTGGTGGATAACGCTCGCACACCGCCGCCGCGCGTATCGAGATCGCTGCGGACATCTATAAAAACATCCGCGCGTGGACGATAGCGAGCCTCGACGTTCAGCGGCGAAAAGCGTCGTGGCACCCCACCGTAGCTAAAACCGGAGAGTGTGTTGATGGGATAAAACTGATTTCGTTGACCGGGCACCAAAGCGCCGCCAAAGGTGGGATCGAAGAAATATTTTCCGCGTATGGTAAGCGTCAGGGCCTCGTATGGCTGCGTAGAAGTCGGAATACGCTTACCAGTTTTCGCAGCCTTCGCCGCGGCGCTGCTGACGTTTTCTGTTGAGCGCTGCGTGAAGTAGCGGTTCGAAATACCAAACTCAATCTCGTTGGTGTCTGCGACCGCATCCACATAATCGAACCTGATAATCTGATTGAAGTTGTGAACTCCAAAAATACGGCGATAGGTGATGTAGGGCTCGATCACGTGGCGAAAGAAAAAGCTGCCGTTGCGGCGATGATAATCCTTGAAGAATGCCGGCGGACGGAAGTCCAGTTCAAACTCGCCATAGCCTCTGGTGATGTTGCGACTGAGAATCGCACGATTTACGGGATCGATTGAGTTTGAGTAAAAAGTTATTCGCCCGCCTGCCGAAGCGGTAAGCGACATGCCATTAAAATAGAGCGGCAACTGGAGCTTCGGATGGTAGTCAAGCCGTTGCACGATCGAAGGTGAGATGATCGGATCGCCGCCGACGTCGCGCCTGAAGGCAACAAGATCATCGACCGCCTCTTTCCGGCTGACGCCTCCCGCCGAGGCTTCAAAAGAGTAATAGACGGGAATCTTCTTCAGAAAATCAAGCGCGGTTGCGCGTTTTTCCATCGAGACGCTGGGAAGCTCGCGAATGCGAATACGCGAGTTTGGCAGAGACGTTACCTGCGAGCGCGCCAGGAAGTTGAAGCTGTATTCGTTGAGATCCTTGTTCACGAAAACCTGAGATCGCTCTTCCGGAGAGATTGCCTGTTGGATACTGTCGGAAAAAACCTGGCGATAGGCCAAACTGGAGGTGACGTTAACGTCGGCAGCTGCGATGAAGCCGTTAGGGAAATAGTGAACCCCTTCAACATACAAACTCGAGCCGCCCTGATCCGGATGAGTCGCATCGGCTTTGTGCCCCAGCGTTCGATCCTTAACCAGATAAAAACCCACGTTAAAGAATGAGCGCGAGTTGGCGCGCGTGCGCAAGTCGGCGCCAAACCCAATGCCGCGCGCGGTGTATATATCGGAGCGCACAGTAACATCAGCAGATCGTCCCAGCGTCTGGTAGTAAGCATTTGACAGTCGGAACCCTTTTTTGCCGGAACCGCCGAAGGTGGGCGTCAAAAATCCCGAGGCGCGATCACGCCGTTTAATCGAAACCGTAGCGTAGGGGAGGTAGAAAATCGGCAGGCCCTTGACCCGCAGATTTGGCGAATACATGCGCACGCGATCGCCGGTCTTGATCTTGACGCGCTTGGCGTGAAAGCTCCACTTGGGAACATCTTCATCGCAGGCGGTCACCTGCACGTTGGTGGCGATGATCGTGTCAAGGCTTACTTTGTCAACCCGGTCGGCAGTGAAATACATCCGCGTGCCGTCCTCGGTTTGATTGGTGAAGCCGGTCGAGTTGATGAAGTAGCCTGTCTTCGTTCGGTAGTTCCATTCCGCGCTGGAGCCCGTGATGCGTTGCTGGTCGCCCTGATCAAACACAACGTTGCCTTCGGCGAGCACTTTGTTGGTTGCTTCGTAAACAGTCACCTTGTCTGCTTGCAAGCGATAGGTACCGATGCGCGCGTCGACGTTTCCTTCATAAACAAACACGCGCGCATCTTTCGGGCCGGAAACTGTCTGCGTGCCCGCATCCACTTTGAGCAAGTCGGTTGCTTCCTGAGCCCCCTGCTGCGCCGGCTGCGTTTTTTGTTTAACTGGCTGATCCTGAGTTAAAGGATTGACGTTGGGCGTGTCCGTCATCGGATTCTTGACTTTGCGATCGACCGGATTGGTCTGTTGCGCGAACGCAGGGTGTGAAGCAACGCCTACGAATGCGAGCAGGATCGCAAAGCGCACGAGCGTAGACATACCACTTGAGCGGAAAGCAACGCGCAAAGAAAGGGAAAACCTCCGGGAACGTAAAGGGCGAGCACCACAAAGTCAGGGAAAAGCGCGCGCCGTTTTTATTAGAACAAGAGCGATGCTAACACGAAAACAGGAGCAGACGGCAGGAGGCAGGAGCAGGGAGGAAGAAGGATTTGGTTCTCCCTGTCTCCTGCTCCTGCCTCCTGCCTCCTTGCTGTTATCATTCGCCGCAATGAAAACGCAGCGACTCATGATCGTAGCCGGCGAAGCTTCTGGTGATGCCCACGCGGCTGCGCTCGTTCACGCCCTCCGTGCTGTTGAACCTGAGGCGAACTTCGAGATCTTCGGCGCGACTGGTCCCTTGCTGCGCGGCGCCGGCGTCGAGTCAATTGTTCGTTCAGACGACCTGGCTATTCTGGGTCTGCTGGAAATCGCCGGCGCCCTGCCCAAGTTTTGGCGCGCCTACAAACTTCTCAAACAAGCTGCGATAGAGACCAAACCTGCTGTGCTTATTTTAGTTGACTGGCCCGACTTCAATTTGAAACTCGCGCGCGCGCTTCATCGCCGCGGACTGAAAATCATCTACTACATCAGCCCGCAGCTCTGGGCCTGGCGCTCTTATCGCGCGCGCAGCATTGAGCGCAACGTCGATCTCCTGCTTTCAATTCTTCCCTTCGAACAAGAGTGGTATGCCGAACGCGGTATTGATCAGGTTGAATATGTGGGCCATCCACTCGCGGGCGAGGTTCACACGCGCGCCGATCGCGCGGAGTTTTGCCGGCAAAACAAACTCGACCCGCGGTTGCCGATCATTTCCCTTCTCCCGGGCAGTCGTCGCAAAGAAGTGGAGCGCATCCTGCCACCAATGCTCGAAGCGGCCGCGCTCATTTCTGTGCGGCGTCCGGACATTCAATTCGTCGTGGTGGTCGCGCCCAGCCGGTCGTCTGATGAAATAAGAAGTATCGTGCGAACGCAGCGGGCAACGCCGGAGCCGCTGCCGGCGTGCCTGCACATTGTGTCTGACCAATCGCGCGAGGCGCTCGCTGCTTCTGACGCGGCAGCGATTGCCAGTGGCACTGCGACACTGGAAGCAGCTTTGCTCGGAACGCCAATGGTAGTTGTCTACAAAGAATCCTGGGTGAACTGGAACACACTGGGACGTTTGATAACAGTCGATCACTACGGCCTCGTCAACCTCGTAGCCGGCGAACGTGTGGCGACTGAACTGATGCAGGACGATTTGAACGGCGGCCGTTTAGCAAACGAGTTGTTGTCGTTGCTCGATGAGAAGCGAAACGGAGAGGCGCGCGCGCGTCTGCGCGAGGTGGCGAATCAACTTGGCGAGGGTGGCGCTTCGGAGAGGGCCGCCGAGCGTGTTCTCGAAGCGCTGCGCCAATGGTCCTAAAAATCTCACCTTCGCGCACATGAACTCTGAGAAAAGCCTTTTCAACAGGCTGCGAAGCAGCCGAAAGAGTGTTAGCCCCTGGCGAGGCTTTGCGAGCCTGGGGAGACGTAGGACGAAAAACAACGGAAGTATTGCCGAAAAACTTGCATGAGGTAGGACTGCGAGGGCTGAACGATCGCGAGAAATGACATAACGCGAGGTGGGTCAATCACTCTGACTTTTTCCTGAGTTCGTCCAACTGCTTCTTCAGTTCCTTGATCTCCTCGCGCATTTGCGGCAAACGGCCAAGATGCGCGTTCAAGCGTTTGTATTCATCGAGCGGCTGAATCGGAATTCCCCACCAAACGCCGGGGCGCACAATCTTGCCGGGCAGCACGCCGGCTTTCGAACCAATCACAGCGCCGCTTAACACGCGTATGTGATCACCGAAGCCAACCTGCCCACCTATCACGCAATCGTCTTCAATCGTGACGCTGCCGCTGATGCCGGTTTGTGCGGCGATGACGACGCGCTCGCCAATGTCGCAGTTGTGGCCGACGTGGACCATATTGTCGAGCTTCGTTCCGCGTCCGATTCGCGTCTGGCCCAGCGCCGCGCGATCGACGCAGGTGTGCGCGCCCAATTCGACATCGTCTTCTATAACTACCGTGCCGCGCTGCGGAAACTTGTGATAACCCATGTCATCACGCACGTAACCGAAGCCGTCAGCGCCAACCACGACGCCCGCATGTAACACGACGCGATCGCCAATCGTCACATCGTCGTAAAGCGTAACGCCAGGATGCAGGACGCAATCGCGCCCCACGCTCACGTTATCGCCAATTACAACCCCCGCTTCAACGCGCGTGCCTGATCCGACACGGGTTCTTTCCCCTATCGAGACATGCGGTCCGATGAAAACTGTCAGATCGATGTCCGCCGTTTCCGCTATCACCGCGCTTTCGTGGACGAATGGCTCGCGGCGTCTTGGTGGATGCAGCAGTCCGGCAATCAAGGCGAACGCGAGCTTGGGTTTTGCCACTTCAATCAGCGCCGGACCAAACTCATGTTCGACAATCAGCTGGTTCACGGCTGCGACGAACTCGTTCGGAACTATCAGGCAGGATGCCTGGCTGGCCTTCCCAGTTTCGAAGAACTTTTCATCCTCCACGTAGGCAATCTCACCGGCGCCGGCATTCGAGACGTCCGCCACTCGCTCGATGTGAATGCTCCCATCGCCGATCAGTCGACCACCTACGTGGTTGGCGAGTTCAGCGACAGTCAACAATTTGGTTTCGGCCATTGGATTAGCCGCCGATATTACACTCTTTCAAGGGGAGATAGCATTCAAGCAGTTCAGAGTTCAAGCTTTAGCTTGTCCCTCCTGCAAAATCGGACAAACTGAAGTTTGAACTCTA
>JBDUAQ010000058.1:0-16161 GCA_040004575.1 bacterium | reverse complement strand
GGCAACGGGAGGAGATTCCGCCGACTGCTTATTTGCCCTGGCGTCAGGAACTGAGTTCGCTAGCGAGGAACGTCACCTACGAAGTGCGGACGACTGGAGATCCAACAGCCGCCGTCACCGCAATACGTCAGGCCGTGCGCGAACTGGATCCCAACTTGCCACTTACCAACGTCAAGACTCAGATCGAACAGGCCGACGAGACGCTGCGGATGGAACGGCTCTTCGCCAAGTTGATGACGCTCTTTGGACTGCTGGCCCAACAACTCGCCGCCATCGGCCTATTCGGTGTGTTGGCTTATGCCGTGTCGCGTCGCACGCATGAGATCGGCATTCGCATGGCCCTCGGTGCAAATCGTGGCGACGTACTCAGGATGGTCCTGCGGCAGGGGATGACGCTCGCCTTACTAGGCGTCGGATTGGGCCTGGCGGGCGCTTACGTGCTGACGAAATATCTTGAAAGCAAGCTGAATTTCCAAAGCATGCTCTATGGCGTGAAGGTTAACGATCCGCTGACTTACGGTGTGATTGCCGCAGGACTAACTCTGGTTGCGCTCGTGGCTTGCTACATCCCGGCGCGGCGCGCGACGAAAGTCGATCCCTTAGTGGCGTTGCGCTACGAGTGAACTTGATAGAAGAAAGGTTTTCATGAATTCATTATTTCGTGACCTTCGCTACTCGCTTCGTCTCCTGATCAAGAGCCCGGCGTTTACAACTGTGGCCCTGCTTTCAATCGCGCTGGGTATCGGCGCCAACACCACCGTCTTCAGCGTAATCAACGGAGTGCTTTTCAAGTCGCTGCCTTACAAAGATCCGAGCAGTTTGGTGTTGCTATGGGGCGACTCCAGTGATTCAGATAATCTGAAAAAACACAATCAGGTTTCCGCAACCGACGTCGCGGACTATCGCTCGCAGTCGACTGCCTTTGAAGACGTCGCCACCTACTCGGGTTGGTATCCAATCATGTCGGGTGATACCGAAGCCGAAAGAATTCCCGCTATTCAGGTTGGCGATGGCTTTTTCAAAGTCATGAAGGGCACGCCCGTGCTTGGGCGCGTCTTTACGCCCGAAGAACAAGAGGACGGAAAAGACCGCGTCATCGTGTTGAGCTATGGGTTATGGCAACGGCGTTTCGATAGTGACCCAAATATTGTGGGCAAAACCATCTCGCTTAGTGGCCGGCCTTACAACATAGTCGGGGTGATGGGTCCCGACTTTCAGCCGCTTCCTAAGTCTTTGGTTTCGCCTGAGGGTCAATTCTACCGGCCCGTAGCTGAAGCTTATGACGACTCGGTTCGTGACGAACGCCACTTGCGCGCCATTGCGCGGTTGAAGCCAGGCGCGACAGTGCAGCAGGCGCAAACGGAAATGAGTGTTATTGCCGGGCGACTGGAGCGCGAGCATCCGACAACGAACAAGAACCAGGGCGCTGCTGTAGTTTCCATCACCGACGAAATTACCGGCGATATCCGCCCGGCTCTGTGGATGGTTTTTGGCGCAGTAGTCCTGGTCCTGCTTATTGCCTGCGCTAACGTCGCCAACCTGCTGCTCGCTCGCTCATCGATAAGATTCAAAGAGATCACTATCCGATCCGCCATCGGCGCCGCGCGCAGTCAACTAGTCCGCCAGTTACTAACCGAAAGCTTGCTGCTTGCCGTGGTTGGAGGTGGACTTGGCTTACTCCTCGCCGTATGGGGAACGAGCCTGGTGACATCAGCCGCCTCGAGCATCAATCCGCTGTTCAGCAACATTCACCTGGACATGCGCTGCCTGGCTTTCACTCTGGGTATGTCGGTAGTGACCGGCTTGATATTCGGGCTTGCTCCGGCTTTGCAGATCTCAAAACCAAACCTCGTTGAGTCGCTCAAGGAATCGGGACGTAGCTCGGGACCAGCTGCGAGTCGCAATCGTTTGCGTAGTCTGCTGGTCGTTTCGGAAATCGCGCTGACGTTGGTCCTTCTGGTCTGCGCCGGACTACTGATCAGAACAGTGCTGCGCTTGCGGAGTGTAGACACAGGATTCAACGGACAGAACGTGCTCGCAATGACCGTTGGCTTGCCCAGCATTAAGTATCCGAAACCGGAAGATCAGATCGCTTTTTATAAGCAAGTTACCGAACGCATTGCTGCGCTTCCGGGCGTCAAAGCAGCCGGCACGACCAGCGTGCTTCCCCTAAGCGGCAATTTCGACGGTCGTGGATTGCGGATAGAGGACTACCCGAAAGTTCGCGGCGAGGAAATTTCAGTCGACCTCTACATCACAACGCCCGGGTACCTGCGGGCCATGGAAATTCCCATGTTGAAGGGTCGTGCGATCAACGATCAGGATATTGCCGACTCCTTCAAGGTCGCACTCATCAACAAGACTATGGCGGCGCAGTTATGGCCCAACCAGGATCCGCTTGGTAAACGCATCGGCTTTCCGGGAAGCGAAAAGAATCCACAGCCGTGGCGCACGGTAATCGGCGTAGTCAGCGATGTCTCGCAATACGCGCTCGATAAGACACCGCCAATGCAGATTTACGTACCGCATTCGCAGTTCCCAACCGGCTTCAGCAGCATAGTTGTTAAAACGCAGTCCGATCCCCTGAGCATGATCAGCGCCGTCAGACGCGAGGTTCTGGCGGTGGATAAAGAGCAGGCCGTCTTCCAAATCACCACGCTTGACCAATTAATTGGTGAATCGTTCGCGCTTAGAAAGTTTTTCATGTTGCTGCTGCTCATCTTCGCGGCCCTGGCTCTGATTCTCGCGGCGGTGGGGATTTACGGTGTCATGTCTTACGTCGCTGCTCAACGCACGCATGAAATCGGAATACGCATGGCGCTGGGCGCGCAGGCCGCTGACGTATTGAAGCTGATGATAGGCAAGGGTATGGCCCTGGCTCTTATTGGTGTAACTGCGGGACTGGCCTGCTCCTTCGCGTTGACTCGTTTGCTGGCGGGTATGTTGTTTGGCGTCTCAGCAACTGATGCTGCCACGTTTGTAGCCGTCCCGCTTGGATTGATTGCGGTTGCTTTGCTCGCTTGTTACATCCCGGCGCGCCGCGCGACGAAAGTCGATCCCTTAGTGGCACTGCGGTACGAATAGAATTTAAGGAGAAACACGATGCAGAAAATGTGGCAAGACCTGCGCTATGGCGCGCGCATGTTGCTCAAAAATCCGGGCATTACGTTCGTAGTAATTCTCGCGCTGGCGCTCGGCATTGGCGCCAACACCGCTATCTTCAGCGTCGTTGATGCGGTGCTGCTGCGGCCGCTGCCTTACCCGGAATCGGATCGCCTGGTGTTCCTTAATGAAACCAGCAAGACCATGGACGAGATGTCGATCTCCTATCCAGACTTCACCGATTGGCGGAATCAGAATCAGGTGTTCGAGAAAATTGGTGTCTACAATCGCAGCAGCTACAACCTCACGGGGACGGGCGAAGCTGAACGAATTGTCACCGGCCAGGTTTCCGCCGACCTGTTTGCAGCTTTGCGCGTCAACCCCGCGTTGGGCCGGCTCTTCACGAACGATGAAGACAAGCCCGGCGCCTCGCCCGTGGTTCTTTTGAGTTATCCGTTATGGCAGCGGCGCTTTGGCGGTCAAGCAAGTATTTTGAGTCAACAACTGACGCTAAACGGCAAGAGCTACACGGTGATCGGAATAATGCCCGAGGGTTATCAATTTCCAAGTCGCGTAGAGATGTGGGTGCCCGTTGGCCAACTGTCCGGCGGAGCGGATTGGCAACAACGCGGCAATCATCCTGGGCTGTATGGAGTCGCACGGCTTAAACCGGGCGTGACTTTCGCACAAGCGAAAGCTGACATGGATAAGATTGGCGCGAACCTCGAGAAGCAGTATCAGGATTCGAATGCGGGAAATGGCGTCGGCATGCGACCGTTGCTCGAGTTATTTGTGGGAGACATCCGTCGCGCGTTGTGGGTTTTGTTTGCTGCCGTTGCTTTTGTCCTGCTGATCGCCTGCGCGAACATCGCAAACTTGTTGCTGGCGCGCGCCCAATCCCGCCAGAAGGAAATGGCCATTCGCGCGGCGATGGGGGCTGGACGCTGGCGCATCGCGCGTCAGTTGCTCACCGAAAGCGTTCTGCTGGCACTGATCGGTGGCACGCTGGGATTGTTGATTGCTCAATGGGGTATCAAACTCATTCTCTACATAAGTCCGGACGCGATTCCACGTTCACGGGAAATCAGTCTTGATTGGCGAGTGTTTGCGTTCACGATTGGCTTGTCGTTTCTGACGGGCCTTCTTTTCGGACTCGTCCCCGCGCTGCAGGCAGGTGTGGTGGAAGTGGTTGAAACACTGAAAGAGACCGGACGTGGGGCGTCTGGCAAACACTGGCTGCGCAGTTCGCTGGTTGTGGTTGAGGTTGCGACAACGCTTGTCTTGCTTATCGGAGCTGGCTTGATGATTCGCAGTTTTTACCGCTTGCAGAAAGTCAATCCTGGTTTCTCTTACGACCGGCTAACAAGTTTCAGTGTGGCGCTGCCGCAAAAGAAATACGCCAACATTGAACAAAGGGAACAGTTTTACAACCGCCTGCTTGAAAGCCTGCGGACGTTGCCGGGCGTTGAAGCGACTGCCGCCGCCTCGGGTTTGCCTTTGGGCAACAATGGTTGGCAGACGGGGTTTGTGGTTGATAGGCGGCCGCGTCCGCCACGCGACCAAACGCCTTTGATGGAAGCCTGCCTGGTGACCCCCGATTACTTTCGCGCGATGAATATTCCCTTGAAGCGCGGGCGCTACTTTGACGACCACGACGATCGATCGTCGCTCGTTGGCAAGGATCTCGGCAAATACGACGAAGTGGAAAAGGAGATGGCGGCCCTGAATACAATTGTGATTGACGAAGAGTTTGCCCGTCGCTACTGGCCCGACGAAGATCCGGTTGGCAAACGCATAGCGATGGGAAGCGAGAAACGCCCAAATTTCCTTACCGTGGTGGGCGTGGTGGGACGCGTGAAGATGGAGGGTCTTAGCCAGGATTCGAATCGCGTGCAGGGTTACTTTCCGTATGCACAAATTCCTAATGACAGCATGACTGTCATTCTCAAAGCCGCCGGCGATCCGAACCAGTTGATTGCCGCGGTCCGGCAGCAGGTTAAGGTGATCGATCCCGATCAACCTATCTACGCCGTCCGCACCATGGATGATATTCGCGCCGAATCCGTAGCGCCTGAGCGGTTGAATCTGACGCTGCTCAGTCTCTTCGCCGGCATCGCGTTGGTGCTGGCAATTGTTGGTATTTACGGTGTGATGTCTTACTCAGTCACGCAGCGCACGCACGAGATCGGCATTCGCATGGCGATCGGCGCGCAACCGCGCGATGTTTTTCGCATGGTGATCCGGCAGGGAATGATGCTGGCCTTGATAGGCGTTGCCCTGGGCCTGGTGGGAGCGTTTAGTTTGACGCGTTTGATGGCGAGCATGCTCTTCGGTGTCGAACCAACCGATCCCGCGACCTTCGCCGCCATCGCGGTGCTGCTGACGGGCGTTGCTCTTGTCGCCTGTTATTTGCCGGGCCGGCGCGCCACGAAGGTCGATCCGATTGTTTCACTGCGGTACGAATAGTCCGAAACCACCTGCGTTAGCGGGCGGCTAATGGTTCTTTGCAGTCGAACTAACCGAAGCATTGACCCCGCGCTTGGCGCTTGCGGTTTTGCGAGGAATTCCGCCCGCTGACACAAGCCGTTCTGACAAGAGGTAGTCATGGAAACACTATTCAAAGACATTCGCTACGCTTTTCGTTCGCTCTTGAAACACCCGGGGTTCACGGCCATCGCTGTGATCACGCTGGCGCTTGGGATTGGCGCGAACACTGCGATCTTCAGCGTTATCAATGCAGTCCTCCTGCGCCCCCTGCCTTACGCTGAGGCGGACCGGCTCATGGTGCCTTGGGGCCGCAAAGGCGACATGCAACATCGCACCATTGTCTCGTACCCGGACTTCGCGGACTGGCAAGCGCAGACAAAGACGCTCGAACACGTCGCAGCTTACAACGCCTCGGGCATCCTGCTCCGCGAAGGTGATGCCGCCGAGCCTGAGCTGATAACGGGCGCGAATGTTTCGGCCGATCTCTTCCCATTGTTAAAAGTTACTCCCGTATTGGGCCGTCCTTTCACGCGCGTTGAGGATCAGGCCAACGCACCGGGGGTCATCGTGCTCGGCTACAGCCTGTGGCAGCGGCGTTTCCATGCGGATTCACAGATCATCGGCAAGCAGATCAAAATTGGGAGCACCAGCGCAACTGTTGTAGGCGTGATGCCCGAAGGCTTCCGCTTTCCAGCGCAGGCGACGAAGACCGAGTTCCTACGACCGCTTGCTACAGCGATCGGGGAGCGCACACAGCGACGCAGCAGCTACTCACTGCCCATCGTCGCGCGGCTCAAGCCGGGTGCGACCGTCGAAGCCGCCGAGAGCGAGATGCGGACCATCGGAGCCCAACTGGAACAGCAAAATCCGGATGAAGGTTTTCGTTTAGGTACTCGCCTTATTCCTTTGCATGAAGCGGTAACCTGGGGTTCACGAACACCGTTGTTAGTGTTGCTCGGCGCGGTTGGCTTCGTGCTTTTGATCGCATGTGCGAACGTAGCCAACCTGCTGCTCGCTCGCGCCGCGGCGCGCCATAAAGAGATGGCAATTCGCTCCGCCCTCGGCGCGGGCCGGCTACGCGTTGTGCGCCAACTGCTGACCGAGAGTTTAGTGCTGGCACTCTTCGGCGGCGGGCTCGGTTTGCTGGTAGCGCAGTGGGGCGTCCGTTTGTTGTTGGCTACAAGTCCATTCGACATTCCGCGCTTGAAGGAAGTCGGATTGGACACAAAAGTGTTGGCCTTCACCGCGGGTATTTCGGTGTTGACCGGGTTGATATTCGGTCTCGCGCCGGCATTACAGGCGAGCCGAGCCGATCTTCAGGATGCACTTAAAGAGGGCGGGCGCAACGCGGCAGGAGGTGCGGTGCGCAATCGAGTTCGCGCGGTGTTGGTTGTTGTGGAAGTTGCGCTATCGCTCGTGCTGCTCGTTGGTGCGGGCTTGCTTGGCAAGAGCTTCCTTCTGCTCAGCGAAGTCCGTCCAGGTTTTGACTCCGAGCACGTGTTGACCACTGATCTGTCGCTGGCCAAATCCAAATACCCGCAAGCGGAACAACAGCAAGCACGCTTTTCCGAGATTGTCGGGAGGGCTGCGGCCCTGCCTGGCGTCGAAGCGGCGGCGGTCATCTACCCCCTACCGCTCGGCGGCGATAGCAACGCGAACACTTTCCTCATCGCGGGTCGCCCTGCCGTTAGGCCCGAAGAGAAGCCCGTCTCGAATCATCGCGTGATCAGCCCGGACTACTTTCACGCGCTCAACATACCGCTATTGCGCGGACGCACCTTCGACGAACACGATACGCAACGCGCCGCGCCGGTCATGATCGTTAACGAGACGTTTGCACGCCGCTTCTTTGCGGGGACCGAGACATTAGGTCAACACATCATGATCGAGGGCGAGAGTGGAGACAACGCAGTACCGCCCGCGCGCGAGATCGTCGGGATAGTCGGAGACGTGCGGCACGAGGGACTCGATACAGAACCCGGCCCTGAATACTACGTTCCCTACGCGCAAGCTCCGGAATCATTCATGAGCCTGGTGGTGCGCTCGTCCTCCGGCAGCTCCGCGAGTTTGGCTGCCGGGATGCGCGAGTCCATCAAACAGATGGACCGAGATCAGTATGTTGCTGACGTTCAGCCAATGACCAAGCTGGTTGCCGAGTCGGTAGCGCGTCGTCGCTTCAACACACTGCTCACCGGACTGTTCGCGATCGTGGCCTTGCTACTAGCATCGGTCGGTATCTTCGGCGTAATGAACTATACGGTTGCCCAGCGTACGCAGGAGTTCGGGTTGCGCGTGGCTTTGGGCGCTCAGACGCGCGACGTCCTGCGTCTGGTGCTGGGCCAGGGGATGCGACTGATTTTGCTGGGTCTCGCAGTCGGCCTGACCGCGGCTCTTGCGCTTACGCGAGTGCTTCGCGGCATGCTCTTCGGCGTGACGCCGACTGATCCTTTAACCTTCGTCGCTGTCTCTTCATTGCTGACCGCCGTCGCTTTGCTCGCGTGTTACATCCCGGCGCGGCGCGCAACGAAGGTCGATCCTCTGGTGGCGCTGAGGTACGAATGAGGACAATGATGAATTCACTAATTCAGGATTTACGTTTTGGCTTGCGCATGCTCCGGAAAAATCCGATCTTCGCGCTGATAGCTGTTGTTACTCTGGCGCTGGGTATTGGCGCCAACACCGCTATCTTCAGCGTCGTCGATGCAGTGCTCTTGCGGCCCCTGCCGTATCCGGAAGCCAACCGGCTGGTGTTTCTCTGGTCCACCATGAATTCCATGGGCGTGCCTAGCTCCGGAAGCGCCTTGCCTGATTAC
The DNA here is from genome assembly GCA_040004575.1 of bacterium. Taxonomy (GTDB): domain Bacteria; phylum Acidobacteriota; class Blastocatellia; order Pyrinomonadales; family Pyrinomonadaceae; genus PSRF01. Next base: position 7,759 of record JBDUAQ010000058.1, on the reverse strand, counting down.
TACGTCTGGCGCGATCAGAATCACGTCTTTGATGGTCTCGCCGGCTTTTACAACGGCGACTTCAACCTCTCTTCAGCGGCTGGCGCACCGGAGCTGGTCCAGGGCGCTTACATTACAGCCAACCTCTTCCCGGTTCTGAAAGTCTCTCCTTCATTGGGACGTTTGTTTACCAGCGATGAAGAACAATTCGGCAAACACCACGTCGTATTGCTTAGTCACGGATTATGGCAAAGGCGCTTCGGAGGTGACCCTAATATTGTCGGCAAGGAAATCAAGCTTGGCGGTGAAAATTACACCGTCGCCGGCGTGATGCCGCGAGGATTGCCGTTCTTTGACAACTTGCCGGAGGTTGAGCTCTGGACGCCAATCTCATTTGCACCGAACGACAACATGGCTACGCGCAACAACCATTTCGTCAATCTAGTTGGGCGGCTTAAGCCGGGCGTGACGCCGCAGCAAGCGCAGTCGGACACGAGCGCCATTGCGAAATCCATGGAAGAACAGTTTGCGGCAAACAAAGGGTTGGGTGCGTCAGTAGTGCCGATGCAGGAACAGCTCTCCGGCGATTCACGCAGTGCGTTGCTGGTGCTGCTGGGGGCGGTCACGTTCGTGTTGCTCGTGGCCTGCGTCAACGTGGCTAATCTGCTGCTGGCACGCGCATCAGCCCGCGAGAAAGAACTGGCAATCCGCGCAAGTTTGGGCGCCAGCCGCGCGCGTATCGTGCGGCAGGTGATTATTGAATGTCTGCCGCTCGGCGTAATCGGCGGATTGCTGGGCGTCTTGCTGGCGGTTTGGGGAATCGATTTGCTTTCATCGTTGTTGCCCGCGTCGCTGCCTCGGGGTAACGCGATTAATGTAAACGGCCGCGTGCTGCTGTTTACCTTCGCCGTTGTTTCATTCACGATCCTGGTCTCCGGTTTGCTTCCCGCACTGCAAGCGGCCCGGGCCGATGTTCGCGAATCATTGAACGAGGGCGGGCGCAGCAACCTCGGCAGTCGCAGGCAGGGCCGCTTACGCAGGATGTTAGTGATTGCGGAAGTTGCGCTCGCTCTGGTCCTGCTCGTCGGCTCAGGACTGATGCTGCGCAGCTTCATCAAACTCCGGTCGGTTGATGTGGGCTTCACCGCGCACAACGTGCTGACGATGCGCGTGCCGCTGCCGCAGGCAAAATATCCAACGCCGCTCACCGCAGCTGATCCCCGCGATCCTGCCGGACTGGCCTTCTTCGAGCAGTTGCTTACGCGCGTGCGCGCTTTGCCCGGCGTGCAGGCAGCGACGATGGCCACGATCCTTCCGCTTGGCGCGGGCCAGGGTTGGGGCAAGTTCCTGAGCATCGAGGGCCGGCCGGAGACGGCGCTTGGAAATATTCCCCTGGTACGCTTTGCGCTCGTTACGCCGGATTACTATCACACGTTCGGCGTAGCAGTGCAGCAAGGCCGACCTTTCGCAGCGGAAGACACGAGTAATTCACAACCAGTAGCAATTATTAATGAGACTCTGGCCCGTCGCTTTTTCGCCAACGAAAATCCGATCGGCAAGACCATCTGGATGGGACCTCCGGAAAGTTTACTGCCGCCTGAAGATCAGACGCCGGACAATCGTTTCCCTCGTCGCACAATTGTCGGTGTTGTATCAGATATCAAAGGCAGCAGCCTCAATCGACCGACTTTCGCGCAAGTCTATGCGCCCTTGACCCAGTACCGTCGTGAAGGTTGGAGCAACAGTCTCATGCTCGCCGTTCAGACCAGCATCACGCCGGAAACATTAACCAACGCGATCAGGGAACAAGTGCGCGCACTCGATCCCGATCAACCCATTACCAGCGTGAAAACAGTAGATGAGCTGCTCGATCGCACACTTTCTGAAACAAAGTTTACCTTGCTGTTGTTTGGTCTATTTGCCGCGTTGGCATTGGTGCTTGCCGCTATAGGCATTTACGGCGTGATGGCTACCGCGGTGACGCAACGAACTCACGAGATTGGATTGCGTATGGCACTGGGCGCACAAAAGCACGACGTCCTCAGGCTGATTATTGGCCAGGGAATGACGCCCGTAATCGTCGGCATCGCGGCTGGTCTGTTGTCTGCATTCGCCTTAACACGGTTGATGTCGACCTTGCTGTTTGGAGTGAGCGCTACAGATCCGATCACGCTTGCAGTAATCACTTTACTGCTCGCCGCCGTGGCCTTGCTCGCCTGTTACCTGCCGGCGCGGCGCGCGGCGAAGGTCGATCCGTTGGTAGCGCTGCGTTACGAATGACCTGCTGGAACGGGAAGAGAAGCCTTACGAATAACGGAGGGACCAAACATGCTGAGACTGCTGCAAGACCTGCGCTATGCCGTTCGCACGATGTTGAATAAACCCGGCTTCACTTTGATCGCGGTGATCACGTTGGCCCTTGGGATTGGGGGCAGCACAGCCATCTTTACTGTTGTTGACGCGGCCCTGATGCGCGGTCTTCCTTACAAATCCCCCGACCGCCTTTATCATCTTTGGGAGAGTACGCCGCAGAAGGAGTTTGCGCAGCGCGAGTTTTCGTATCCCGATTTTCAGGATTACCAGCAGAACCAGGTGCTCGAAGGGCTTGCTGGTTATGCCGGGGGCGGCGGAATCATGAGCGGGCGAGGCGAGCCTGAGAGGGTTTCTGCTCCGGCGGCAACCGCAAATTTCTTTTCGGTGCTCGGCGTCGAGCCGATCATCGGGCGCACTTTTCAGCCCGGCGAAGACAAGCCAGGCGCGCCACGCGTGGCTGTGTTGACCTACGGAATGTGGCAGCGCAGGTTCGGCGGCGATCCGGGAATTGTTGGCCAATCACTGACGATCAATGGCGAACCTTACACCGTTGTTGGTGTGTTACCCGCGAGTTTTCAGTTTGCGCTTAGACAAGCCGACCTGTGGCGACCTTATCAACCAACGCCAAATCAATTAACGCGGCGCTTCATGCATGGAACTAATCTGATTGGACGTCTCAAGCCCGGAATAAGCGCAGCACAGGCCCAATCGGAACTGAGCGTCATTGCCAAGCGCATCGAACAGGAAAATGCGCAGTCGCATGCGGGCACTGGTCTCAAACTCGTACCCTTGCAGGAACAGGTCGTGGGCCAGGTCAAACCGATCCTGCTGGTGCTGTTGGCGGCAGTTGGCTTCGTGCTCCTCATTGCGTGCGCGAATGTTGCCAGTCTGTTGCTTACGCGATCGCTTTCGCGACAGAAAGAAGTCGCCATTCGCACCGCGCTGGGGGCGAGCCGCTGGCGCGTAATCCGGCAGTTGCTTACAGAATCACTCTTGCTTTCGTTGTTAGGAGGCGTGGCAGGTTTGCTGATCGCTTACTGGGGTGTCCATGGCCTCGTCGCTGTCTTGCCGGCCAGCCAAATCAATGCGCTCCCGTTTCTCAGCACATTGCACCTGGACGCGGGCATTCTTGCCTTTTCCTTCGGGCTCTCGTTGCTGACGGGATTGGTTTTCGGGTTAGCCCCGGCGTTGCAGTCCTCGCGGCCAGATCTTAATGAAGCACTGAAGGAGGGCGGTAGGAATACTGCCGGCGGAGCGGGACACCGTCTGCGCAGTGCTCTGGTGATGACGGAGATCGCTTTGGCCGTAGTGCTGTTAGTGGGTGCCGGCCTGATGATGAAAAGCCTGCTGCACTTGTTGAAGTCGAACGTTGGATTCAATCCGGAGAAGTTATTGACGATGACAGTCGCCCTGCCGGCGGCCAAATATACTGATGCGCCTAAGCAAGTAGCTTTCTTCGATCAATTGAACGAACGCGTTCAGTCGCTCCCCGGTGTTACTGGTTCGGGCACAGTTAATGTCTTGCCACTTCAGGGCGGCAATACCACGCGTTTTATCGTGGAAGGCGATCCCGTTCCGCCGCCCGGTCAGGAGATCGAAGCGAACATTCGCGTTGTTGATGAGACTTATTTTCAGACTCTTGGAGTACCGCTCATGGCCGGACGAATGTTCGATGAACATGACACTCCGCCTCCAGCCAACAATGCTAACGCCGCCAACAACACCAATCCACCAACTACTCCGGGCGTGGTGATTATTGGTAAGACTGCGGCTGACAAGATTTTTGCGGGGCGCGATCCCGTGGGCCGGAAGCTTGTGTATCCATCCGTGCAGGGACCAGGGGACGTAATCGTTGGCGTCATCGGCGACGTGAAGATCGGCGGGCTGGATGAGTCGCTAAGACCAGTTATTTACTATCCCTTCAGGCGTTTTCCCGGACCGGGAACAAATCTGGTGGTACGTACCACTGGAGACCCTACGGCTTTAGTCGCCGCCGTTCGCAATGAGACGCGCACGTTGGAACCAGATGTAGCTCTCTTCAACGTTAACGCAATGGAGCAATTGATCTCCAATTCGCCAGCCGCGTTTATGCGTCGTTTTCCGGCTTTGCTTATCAGCATTTTTGCGGGTGTGGCTTTGCTGCTCGCCTCGATCGGCATTTACGGAGTGGTTTCATATTCCGTCAGCCAGCAAACACATTACATCGGCGTGCGGATGGCGCTAGGTGCGCAGGCCGCCGACATTTTGAAGATGGTCCTCAGGCAAGGGCTCACGCTCGCGCTCGGGGGCATGGCGCTGGGAATCGTTGCGGCGCTCGGCCTTACGCGCCTGTTGCGCAGTTTGCTTTTTGAGGTGCGCACCACCGACATAACGACCTTCGTCTTCGTGCTCGGCACACTGTTCGTCGTGGCGTTGCTGGCCTGCTACATCCCGGCGCGCCGCGCGACGAAAGTCGACCCGTTGGTGGCGCTGAGATACGAGTGATTCTCTCCCTTCTCCCTTTGGGAGAAGGGCCGGGGAAGAGGGGATAGGAGCGGGTTCAGCACTAACGCCCTCTCCCCAACCCTCTCCCAAAGGGAGAGGGAGTTCAAACGCAAGTCCCAGGAGAAGATCATGGAAATGTTTTGGCAGGATATCCGCTATGGCGTTCGAATGTTGTTTAAGGCTCCGAGCGTCAGCATAGTGGCGACGATTGCGCTCGCATTGGGTATTGGCGCAAACACCGCCATCTTCAGTGTCGTCAATGCAGTCTTACTGCGTCCTTTGCCGTTCGCGAATTCAGAACAGCTGATGATGGTGTGGGAGACCGATTCGTCACGCGGCCAGGTGCGCGGAAGTGCTTCCTATCCAAACTTTGTTGATTGGCGTGACCAAAACCATGTGTTCGAACGCATGGCCAGCTACCACACCAATGATTTCATCCTCACTGGACGGGGCGAATCAACGCGACTACAGGGCGGCGTGGTAAATGCCGATCTGTTTCCGCTCCTGGGCGTCTCGCCTGCAATCGGCCGCGGCTTTCTACCTGACGAAGACAAGCCCGGCGAGAATGGCCGTGTCGTTGTATTAAGTCAGCAACTATTTCAGAAGCGTTTCAACGCCGATGCCAACGTGGTGGGCCAGCCAATGGTGCTCGACGGAAAGAACTACACGATCGTTGGCGTTATGCCGCAGGCTTTCCAATTCCCGATTCAAAACGAACCAGTTGAACTGTGGACGACCGTTGCGGTGGACAGAGAGGGTGAAGAGCCAATCACCAGTGAGCGAGGCGCTCACTACATGAATGTAATCGGGCGTCTCAAGCCGGACGTCTCAAGGCAGCAGGCCCAGGCCGAGATGACTGCCATCGGCACTCGCCTTGAACAGCAGTATCCTGATAAGGATCTGCATAAGAGCGTCAGTCTCGAGCCGACCCTCGATGCTTTGGTGGGCGATATTCGTCCCGCGCTGTTGATCTTGTTAGGCGCCGTTGGTTGCGTGCTTTTGATCGCCTGCGCCAACGTGGCTAATCTGCTGCTGGCGCGCGCGATGACGCGACATAAAGAAATGGCCATACGTTCCGCCCTCGGCGCCAGTCGAATGCGAGTCGTAAGGCAACTGCTCACTGAGAGCATATTGCTTTCTTTGGCCGGAGGTACACTCGGTCTGGTGCTTGCCGTCTGGTGGTCTGATCTGCTGGTAGCTCTGGGCAAGCAAAATATTCCACGCGCGTTGCAGGTTGGGTTGGACTGGCGCGTGCTCGCCTTCACGTTTGTGGTTTCAATCTTAACCGGCGTTGTGTTCGGCTTAGTTCCTGCTATTCATTCTTCGAAAACCGAATTGACAGAATCGTTGAAGGAAGGTGGAAGAAGCGGAAGTGAGGGCGCCCGACGCAATCGCGTTCGCGGCGTGCTGGTAGTAAGCGAGCTCGCAATCGCGGTCGTGTTGCTAGTGGGTGCTGGGCTGCTAATCCAAAGTCTCTGGCGCTTGCGGCAGGTGAGCCCGGGGTTTGCTTCGCAAAATCTGCTGACATTTGTGGTGGGAATACCCGAAGTCAAATATCCAACTGAGAAGCAGGACCAGTTTTACCGCGACCTGGTTGCGCGTCTTCAGTCGCTGCCCGGAGTAACTTCTGCCGGCTCAGTCATCCCGTTGCCCTTGAGCGGAGATCTTTACCGCATTTCGTTTGAAACTGAAGGGAGGCCCGTTGCCAAGGGAGATCAACCGTCCGCTGATTTCTTCTCGATCAGTGACGATTATTTCAAAACGTTGGGGGTCACGGTGTTGAAGGGTCGAGCCTTTAATCAGTTCGATGGCGAGAAGGCGCCGGGAGTGATCATCGTCAATCAAACTTTTGCGAAGAAGTATTTCCCGAATGAGGATCCAATAGGCAAGCGTATCAAACCGGGAATCTCAACCGGAGAAAAGAAACCTGACTGGCGCGAGATTATCGGCGTTGTAGCTGACGTGAGAAATCGCAACCTGAGTTCCGAATTGAGGCCAGGCTATTTCGTGCCGCAGGCGCAAATTCCGTTCAATCAGATGAGCCTCGTGGTCAGAACGACGAAGGATCCCCACACCTTGATAACCGCCGTTCAGAATGAAGTTCATTCAATGGATAGCGAGGTTCCGATTTTCAACATCAAGACCATGGACGAACACATCTCGGCGACGGTGGCCGCGCCGCGCTTTAATGCCACGCTGCTCGTGATCTTTGCCGCCGTGGCTCTGATTCTGACGATCGTTGGTTTGTATGGAGTGATGAGCTATTCGGTCGCCCAGCGTACCAATGAGATTGGCATTCGCATGGCGCTGGGCGCTCAGACGCGCGACGTTGTGAAGCTGATCGTTGCGCAAGGGTTCAAGCTGGTGTTACTCGGATTGGCGATTGGCCTAGTCGGCGCAGTAGCGCTGACGCGAGTGATGGCTAGTTTGCTCTTCGGCGTGACTACGAAAGATCCGTTGACGTTTACAGTAGTGGCAATGCTGCTCGCCTTGGTCGCGTTGCTCGCCTGCTACATTCCGGCGCGTCGCGCCACGCGTCTCGACCCGCTACACGCACTGCGTTATGAATAGGAGACCGCATAAAATCGCGGTCAGCAGAAAGTTGCGCGTAAGAAACAAACGAACCTACTGACAAGTAGATCGGATAAAACTAATAAGTCGGTATTGTGTTAGCCTCTTGATTCGATGCCTAGAATACTGATTGCAGATGATCAGGCCGACGTGCTGGCGGCGTTGCGTCTCTTATTAAAGGGGAATCGTTTCGAGATCGAAACCGCCTCATCTCCAGCCGGCATCCTGGAAGCGGTTGACTCGAAGAACCTCGATGTAGTCCTCATCGATCTCAACTACGCACGCGATACAACTTCCGGCAACGAAGGGTTGGACCTTTTAAGCAGAATCCAGGCCGTCGACCCGACCTTGCCAGTTGTGGTGATGACGGCGTGGGGCAGCGTCGATCTCGCGGTAGAAGCGATGCGCCGCG
>JBDUAQ010000227.1:0-4793 GCA_040004575.1 bacterium | reverse complement strand
TTGACTTTGGACATTGGACGTTGGACATTGGACTAACATGTCTCAATTTCCTGAAAAAGTTAATGCGCTGGCGCAGGCGGTTCGCGCCGAAGGCGGTCGCGCGCTATTGGTTGGCGGCTGTGTCCGCGATCTGCTCATGGGTCTGGAGCCGAAGGATTGGGACGTTGAAGTCTATGGAATTGAGCCAGCGAAACTGCGCGCGCTGCTCGACCGGTTCGGCTCGGTGAATGTCGTCGGCGAAGCCTTCACTGTTTATAAGTTGGCAGCGGACCTCGACGTGTCGCTGCCACGTCGCGAGCGCAAATCAGGTCGAGGCCATCGCGCTTTTGTCATTGAAGGCGATCCTTTGATGACTATTGAAGATGCGGCGCGTCGTCGGGACTTCACTGTCAATGCGATTCTGGAGGACCCATTAAGCGGCGAAGTGATTGATCCGTTTCACGGCCGGGAAGACATTAAGAACAGAATTCTTCGCGCGGTATCGGTCGATACGTTTGCTGAAGATAGCCTGCGCGTTTTGCGGGCCGCGCAATTTGCCGCGCGCTTTGAGTTTGATATTAAACCTGAAACGGTCGCGCTTTGCCGTGGTATCGATTTGTCTGACCTGCCGGCGGAGCGCGTTTGGGGGGAAGTAGAAAAACTTCTGCTGCGTGCCCGGCAACCTTCTATTGGCTTGCAGTGGCTGCGTGAGCTTGGCGCAATCGAGCAACTCTTCCCTGAGCTTAACGCCTTGATCGATGTGCCACAGGACAAAGACTGGCATCCCGAAGGCGATGTCTTTATTCATACTCGGCTAGTGGCAGATCGCGCTCGGGAGTTGATCGACGACTTGCCTTACGCGAAGCAAGTGACCGTGATGCTCGCCGCCATCGCGCACGACTTTGGTAAACCGGTGACAACTGAATTCGTTGATGGTCGCTTGCGCTCTCGTAGTCATGAGGAAGCGGGCGTCGTGCCGGCAGCGAGCTTCCTGGATCGCTTAAACATTCATACGCTTGAGGGCTACGACGTGCGCGCGCAGGTGATCGCGCTGGTGCGCGACCATTTGAAACCCGGCGAATTCTTCAAGAAAAAGGAAGAGGTTGGCGATGGTGCGTTTCGCCGTCTGGCGCGCAAGTGTGAACTCGATCTGCTTTACCGCGTCGCTAAAGCTGATTCACTTGGTCGCAATGCGGATCATGTTCCGCGCGAAAAGTGGTTCACGTCGGAGGCGCAGGAGTGGTTTATCGAGCGGGCGAGGGAACTGGAAGTCGAACAACAGCCACCAGCGCCGCTTTTGTTAGGCCGTCACTTGCTGGAAATGGGAATGGAACCAGGCCCGCGAGTTGGCGAGATCACTAAGACGATTTATGAATTGCAGCTTGATAATAAAGTTCGCACTGTTGAGGAGGCAAAGGAAGCCGCCAGAGAACTCCTTTGAAAGACAGCGGGGGCAAGCCACCCTTCCCAACCTGAGAGATATTCGCAGTTGGCGTATTATTTCGTCGCAAGTCCCTCACAATCAACTGGCGCGAATACATCAATTAGCTCAGGGTCAGGAAGGTGGGCTTGCCCCCGCTCTTTGTGACGGTTCCGGTTGTTGTTGCGTGACGCAGTGAATTGTCCCCATGCCCCACACCAGCGGCTCGCAGTTGATTCCTACCACGCGGTGACTAGTAAACAACCGCTGTAGCGTTTCCAAAGCGCGAGCGTCGTTCGCGTGCCCGAACACCGGAGCGAGCACGATCTCGTTTGCGATGTAGAAATTCGCATATGACGCAGGCAGCCGATCCAGATTGCGATTGTCTGTGCTGGTGCCCCCGACAACTCCGGGCATAGGCAAGGTCAGGATTTCAAAAGGGCGACCCTGCACGTCAGTCATTGTTCGCAAGCGCTTCAGGTTGTCTTGTAGCAGCTTGTAATTCGCATCAGCCGGGTCGTCTTCCACTGCGCAGGTAATTACGTTCGGAGCAACGAAGCGCGCGACATCGTCAATGTGTCCATCTGTATCGTCGCCAACAATTCCTTCTCCCAACCACAGGACTTTCTCGACTCCCAAATAGTTTTTCAAAGACTGCTCAATCTCATTCTTACTCAAATTCGGGTTGCGATTCGGATTCAACAAGCATTGCTCGGTCGTCAGCACGCAACCGGCGCCGTTAACCTCAATCGAGCCGCCTTCCATTACGATTCCAGGTTCGAAGCGCGGCACTTTCAGCAGACTCTCCAAACGCGCCGGTATCGAATTGTCACGCTTCAGCTCTTCATACTTGTTGCCCCAGGCGTTAAAGATCCAATCGTTGTAAGCCAGCTCGGCTTTGTCGCTGATTAGAAAGTTTGGACCGTAGTCACGAATCCAGGAATCAACTGTTGGGATTTGGTGATAGCGAATGTTTTGAGCGCCAGGAAAAAAACAACGCGCACGCATAGCTGTTTCCGTCTCTGCATTGTCCACCAGCAGATTCACGATCTCGTGCGGCGCGAGCGCAGCCATCATCAGCAGATAAATCTCCTCAACTTGCGGAACGCGATCCGGCCACGTTTCTGGATCTTTCGGCCACGTCAGCCACGTTGCCGTGTGACGTTGCCATTCGGCAGGCATGCGGTAACCGAGTTCGGCGGGAGTCGGCATGGGAGATTATTTGCCTGAGGGACGTTCCAGAAATCGTGATGAGAGGGGACCGTAGAAATCAATCCGCCGGTCGCGCAGGAATGGCCAGTTCTGCCGCGTCTCTTCGATCTTGCTCAGGTCGCAATCCACCACCAGCACTGCTTCTTTGTCGGCCGAAGCCTTCGCGATGATGCGTCCAAACGGATCGGCGACGAACGATTGGCCCCAGAAGTTGAGTTTACCTTCGCGGCCCACGCGGTTCACAACCACGACGTAAACTCCATTCGCGATCGCGTGCGCGCGTTGAATTGTTTCCCAGGCAGAATGCTGCGCCTGATTCATTTCTTCCTTTTCGTCCGGCAGCCAGCCAATGGCCGTCGGATAAAAGATAAACTCGGCCCCGCTCAAGGCTGTTAAGCGGGCCGCTTCTGGAAACCATTGATCCCAACAAACCAACGCTCCGACTTTGCCGTATTTCGTGTCATGTGTTTGGAAGCCCAGGTCGCCCGGCGTGAAATAAAACTTTTCGTAGTAGAGCGGATCGTCGGGTATGTGCATCTTGCGATACTTGCCGGCGATCTTTCCCTTCTCGTCGATGATGATTGCCGTGTTGTGATAGACGCCCGCAGCGCGTTTTTCAAAGAGCGACGCCAGAATAACCACCTTCCTTTCACGCGAAACTTTACCTAGCGCCTCGCTGGTTGGTCCGGGAATAGTTTCCGCGAGTTTGAAGAGTTCGGTATCTTCCGTCTGGCAAAAGTACTGAGAACGGAAAAGCTCCTGGAGACAAACGATCTGCGCGCCCTGCTTTGCTGCTTCACCAATTCGTGCGATTGCTTTCTTGAGATTGGCTTCGGGCTTTTGCTCGCAGCTCATCTGGACCAGAGCAACGGTCACGTTGTTTGACTTCTGCTTTTTCGGCATGGAGCGAGTATAGAAATTTACCGTAATGGACGCAAAGTTGAAAAGACCGGGCACACGCGAATGAGTGGAAGTAACCGCTTAGCCGGCGCGAAGGTAATAGGACGCCGCGTAAAAGAAAACCGCCAGTCACGTAAACACAAAAGGATATATTCCGGGGCCGCTTTGTCTTCTCCAGTACACACCTACCCGGTCGCTCAAAACTGCGAAGGCCCAGTTTTGGCAATAAAGTTTCAGCCTTTTCGCAACGGAATACCAAATGCCTGTCAGTCTTACCGAATGTAAATACTCACTTAAGTGCTTACTGGGACCTACACCCCCGAACAAATTCCTTTAGCCCGGCGAACGGGGGCTTAACCTCTAACTGCTAAGGAGAAAAAAATGAAAATCCTCAGACGCAAGATCACGATCATCGGGTTGGCGCTCTTCATCGGAATGGTTGTGGGACAAGCGAAAGCGCAACCCAAGCCCAACGTCCTTGACGGCGGCAACAGATGGCTCATCACCTATTACAACGACTGCGATCCCGTCCATTCTCAATGGGCAACGCAAGGCATCTGCTTCCTGCCTTATCAACGGTGTTCCGAATGTGGCATAACCGGCGCGTGGTACTCCGATACGTTTCCCGACTGGAACGGTCGGTACATGCAGGAGGGTGATCACATTGCGATGCATGGCGACTATGCAAACAATGTCGGCCACGATAGCATGATCATCGACCTTTTCGCGGGGACCTCCCCAAGAGATGAAGGCGCCGGCCATTGGACTGAGTGGCGAGAAGCCCCGGGGTTCTATGGTCTAACCATCGGTTTTGGGAACACGCGCATTCGCCGCGTCGGCAAATGCCAACTTCCCAAGAATAACCACATTTCCGAAATGACCCAGGAAGACGTCGATAAGCTGGCGGCGGAACTCTCGCGCAGCGTGAAACCACGCATGCGAAAAGACGGCAAACCGGCAGAATCCCCAATCGATTCGGAGCAAGTGCCGCTTCGAGAAGAGAAGCAATTTCAATGGTAGCAATCGACTGAAGACACCTCACGTTGTCCCTATTTAGGGGTTTGACCGAATTGGAAGTTTGGCTTTACCAGGCTTCCAATTCTTTTTTGTGCAAAGTCCAACCCCGCGCTCCGGTAGGACTTTGCACAAAAACCGCATTCATGGAGTCCGCGCAGCGGACGTCGTCCGCTATGCGGACTATTCAAATCCACTTTTTTGTGCAAAGCGTAATGAAGTAGGAACATTCTAAGCTGACTTTGGACATTGGACTTTGGACTAGTTA
>JBDUAQ010000226.1:0-4818 GCA_040004575.1 bacterium | reverse complement strand
CATCATTGCGCGCAGCCCGTGATGCAGCGTTTTAATATTCCGGCGACCGCGCGCGCATCTTTCGCTTTCTACAACACGAGAACAGAAGTCGATGTGCTGGCGCGAACGATTGAGAAGGTAGTCGAGATATTTTCATAAACAGTAAAACTCAGTGAATAGTGAATGGTGAATAGTAAATAGTACGAAACGCCGAAGGGCGTTTCAGTCATTACCATTCGAGCACTATTTACCATTTTCTATTCACCATTTACCGTTTTTCTTATGTCTGAATTAAGCGAACTCTACCAGCAGGTCATTCTTGACCATAACAAGAAGCCGCGAAACTTTCGCAAGCTTGAGACGGCCAACCACTCAGCCGAGGGGTTCAATCCACTCTGCGGCGACCAGCTGACGGTTTATCTGAATCTCGAAGACAATGCCGTGAAGGAAATAAGCTTCGAAGGATCCGGATGCGCGATCTCCAAAGCTGCGGCCAGCATGATGACGCAGGCGGTAAAGGGAAAGAGCAAGCAGGAGGCGGAGCAACTGTTCACCGAATTTCATGGGATGGTGACTGGAGAACTGGATGAAGAGACCACCACCAATGGTCTCGGCAACCTGAAGATTTTTTCCGGTGTGCGCGAGTTTCCGGTCCGTGTGAAATGCGCGTCGCTGCCGTGGCATACGATGCATGCTGCGTTGAATAACCAGGAAACCACCTCGACGGAATGACAAAACAAAACAATCCCCCTGGACAAAGGCTTCGGTTGAATCTCTCTGTGCATTCCCGGTAACAATAGTTCCTCGACTGGACACAATCCTTCTGGAAGCCTTCAATGAGTCTGCGGGAGCAGGCGGAAGCGTAAAGCCCAGGGTGGAGCGGAACCCTGGGTAACGAAGTTTGATGATCACCAGCCCGCGAAGCGGGCGGCAGAAAACTCGCGCGATGATCTGTCGCCCGGTTCCCGGGCTTTAAGATTTTGCGACGACTACCCAGGGTTTTCGCTGCGCTCCACCCTGGGCTTTATGCTTCCGCCTGCTCCCGCAGGCTCGTTGAGTAATTCAACCCACGCAAGTTGCGCTGCTGAAAAACGTACGGTCATGCAATAATATCTGCATTCCGTTTCGCACAGGATATTATTCGTGATCATAACCTCAGTCGAGCTGCGTGAGATTCGCCTTCCTCTAATTCACTTTTTTGAGACGAGCTTCGGGCGTACCACTGTGCGGCGCATACTGCTCGTTCGTGTCATCGATAAAGAGGGCGCTGAGGGTTGGGGCGAGTGCACCGCCGGCGAAGGACCATTCTGTTCTAATGAGTGGATCGAAACCGCGTGGCATACCATCAAGACCTTTCTCGCGCCAATTGTCATCGGCAAACAAATCGACACTGCGACAGAAACATGGAAGCTGATGAGCGCCGTGCGCGGGCATCGCATGGCGAAAGCGGCGATTGAAACTGCCTGCTGGGACCTTGAAGCTAAGCAGCTTGGGCTACCTCTTTGGAGACATCTCGGTGGTACACGGCCAGAGATTTCATGCGGCGTATCCATCGGCATACAGGATACGCTGGAAGCACTAATTGAAAAGATCCAAACAGAATTGGCCGCCGGTTACCAGCGTATCAAGATCAAGATCAAGCCGGGATGGGATCTGAAAATCGTCGCCCAGGTGCGCGAGAAGTTTCCCGACATCCGTCTGATGGCAGATGCGAACTCCGCCTACACGCTTGCCGATGCGCCTCTCTTCAAGCAGATGGATCAATACAACCTGATGATGTTATAACAACCGCTCGCTCATGACGACATCTTCGATCATGCTGAACTACAGAAACAGATAGCGACCCCTATTTGCCTGGATGAATCGATCCATTCGAGCGAGGACGCCAAACATGCGCTTGAACTGGGCGCTGTTCGAATAGTTAATTTGAAGCTGGGCCGGGTCGGCGGGCACGCTCAGGCGAAAAAGGTTGAGCAAGCATGTCGCGAAAGCAATATCCCGGTGTGGTGTGGTGGCATGCTCGAGTCAGGAGTGGGTCGCGCGCATAACATTGCAATGGCCACGCTCGCCGGATTCACATTGCCGGGAGATGTCTCGGCCAGTTCCAGGTACTGGCATGAAGACATCATCGATCCACCGGTGACTGTCAGCGCGAAGGGCACAATCGCGCTACCCAGCGGGCCGGGCTTAGGATTTGAGATCAACCAGGACCGTATCAAGTCGCTGACAATTCGAGAAGAGAGATAAAAGCAGATCTTTTCGTGGCCGGCTATAAGAACGAAAACTAATTCAATGCTAAATGAAACCTCAGCCGCTCTTGCGCGTGACCTTCGCGATCGCTTCCAGGATCGGCTCCCGCTAATGCTTTCGTTAATCCGAGCATTAGTGGAAACAGAATCCCCATCAGGTGATGAGGCGGGTAGTCGTGCGGTGGTAGATCTTCTGGCCAGGTCAGCGGAGACTGCACGCTGTGTGAACTCAATCGATCGCATTGACGTGCCAAACTTTGGCCAGCATCTGGTGATTCGAGCTTTTCAGGAACGAGCCGACGTTGGATCGGTTTTGCTTGTTGGACATACCGATACGGTCCATCCGCGCGGTTCAGTTGCCGAGCGCCCCTGGCGAGAGGAGGGCAACCGGATTTATGGTCCCGGCATATTTGATATGAAAGCAAACTGCGCGCTCGCCGTGGCGCTATTTCACGTCCTTGACGATTTTGATGTTCGGCCAAGGGGTGGCCTCACGCTGGCACTAATGTGTGATGAGGAGGTTGGTAGCGCGTCAGGCTGGCCGTTGCTGAAGAACATCGCTGAGATCGAGAAGGTTCAGAACGCGCTAATACTTGAGCCGTCGGCGCCAGGGGGTGCGGTCAAAACAGGACGAAAGGGAACAGGTATTTTCCAGATCAGCGTGACGGGCCGGGCGGCCCATGCCGGCCTTGATCCGACGAAGGGAGCCAGCGCTATTCTGGAACTGGCAAAACAAATTGTGCGGCTGCATGGCTTGAACACGCCCGGCACTGGATTAAGTGTAAATGTTGGCGTGGTCCAGGGCGGCACGCGGTCAAATGTGATTGCGGCGGAAGCTTATGCCGAGATAGACGTACGCTTCTCTACCACGGCGGAGGGCGAGGCCATCAAAGAAAGCTTGCTGAATACTAGTCCATACGATTCCCGCGTAAGCGTAAAAGTGACTGGTGGCATCAATCGCCCACCTCTGGAACGAACTGAGCAAGTCGTTAAGCTTTACGATCTTGCTCGCGCGACTGCTGCTCATCTCGATTATGAGCTGGGCGAAACGCAGGTAGGCGGAGCATCAGACGGAAATTTCCTTGCTGCAATGGGCATCCCCGTTTTGGACGGACTCGGAATTGATGGCGACGGCGCGCATGCAACCCACGAACACATTCTCATCGATGACATTCCGCGGCGCGGCGCTTTGCTTGCGGGATTGATTGCGACGCTGTGAAATTTCGAAGTTCGAATTGCGGATTTCGAATTTCGTAAAGGTTGAGACGAGCATTAAGCCGCGGAACCACTTATCAGGTTGCGCTGATGTTAGTCTCTTGAAATCCGCAATTCGAAATTCGACATTCTGATGAAAATCGCCACCTGGAACGTCAACTCAATCATTGCGCGCTTGCCGCATGTCATTCGTTGGCTTGAGGCCATTCAACCCGATGTTCTCTGCATGCAGGAGACGAAGTGCACGGACGATAAGTTTCCGTTTGCGGAGTTTTCCCAGATCGGTTATTGCGCGAGTGTCTTTGGTCAGGCGAGCTACAACGGCGTTGCGATTATCGCGCGACAGGAATGCGCGGAGGTGCAACGAGGCAACTACGAAGATCAGGAGGGCGCCCATGCGCGTTTGCTGGCGGCCACAATTGACGGCGTTCGCATCGTGAATGTCTATATTCCTAACGGACAGGCGGTAGGGTCAGATAAGTTTGAGTTTAAGCTCGACTGGATGAAACGCTTGCGCGCGTTTTTTGATCACAACTACCACACCGGCGACAGGGTCATCCTATGCGGCGACTTCAATGTTGCGCCCGAGGATCGCGACGTTCACAATCCGCAGCTCTGGCAGGAGAGAATCATGTGTAGCCAGGCCGAGCGGGTTGCCCTCGACGAGATCAAGCGTTGGGGCTTCACAGATTCCTTCCGACTGCACTATGAAGAGGGCGGACAGTTTTCCTGGTGGGACTATCGAGCCGGAGCCTTTCGCCGGAACATGGGTCTACGCATTGATCACATGTGGGTAACTAAACCGCTGGTGGCACTTAGCACGAATACCTCGATCGACATCGAACCGCGCACCTGGGAGCGTCCATCGGATCACGCCCCTGTGGTAGCGGAGTTTGGTGTTTAATGCCCGTCCCGCTGTTTCGTTTCAGTGAGTTCAGCATGCGATTGCCGCCCCTTGATTTCTCTTAACAACCGCTCAGCCCACTTCGGATCCAGGTCACGAAGGATTCGATACTGCCTGATAGCTGCGTCCTTGTTTCCCTGCTTGAACTCAATGAGGCCCAAGCCCATATGTGCAATCACATCGTCTGGCTGAAGGTTCAGCGCGTGCTGGTACGAGTCGATGGCGTTAGCGTTACGACCAAGGCGGTTGTAGACTTTGCCAAGTTCGATGTATGCCTCCTCATAGTTTGGATTCAGTCGAATGGCTTCCTGGTAGGCAGCAAGCGCGTCCTCGAGCTTGTCCGTGAAGTAGTAACTATTTCCCAAAAAATGATAGGCGACTGAAGTGGGTTGTAGTTTGATCTCCTGCCGAAATGCTTCGATCGATTCCGCATACTGGCCGAGGTCGTAGTGCATTCTGCCCAACTGATCG
>JBDUAQ010000057.1:0-16346 GCA_040004575.1 bacterium | reverse complement strand
TCGGCCTTAGGTCGTAAATACCATTGGCCTCGAAGAAGCGCAGGCACCACTCGCCCAGCTCCGCCAGATCCCCCGAATCAACGCGAAAACCTTTAAAAGCCCGGCGCCTGGCCTCGGTCGAGGTCGCAGCCATCGCCGCATGCACCGCGCCCATGTAAACGTCAATCGTGTCGAGTAGCAGCGTGGTGCCGTTTGGGTTTGCGTCGAGCCAGCGCTCAAACGCGACCTGCTCGAAGTGTTTGGGCTTGCCGGTGCGCGGCTCAATCTCCGGCTCGGTCATGTACTCGATGAAAGACTGTTGCCAGTAGTGCGCCTCGGTGCCGACAGCCGGAATGTCGAGACGATGCGCGGCTTCCATGTTCGATGTGTCGTTGAATCCTCCGATGAACGCGTAGACAGCGATATCAACTGCGCGCTCGATGTCGCCATTGCGCCTTAGCGAAAAATCAGATAGCCAACGCTTTTCGCCGGCGGCCATGCGAAACTGCATCGCCGTCGCCGCAGTCGTCATGGGCAAATCAAACGCGTGCTCAAACTTGATCTCCTGCGCCTGCGTGAGCCCAAAAGCGCCGGTGATGTCGGCGAAAGGCTGTTGTGCAAACACGATCGTTCCGGTGCGCACGGCGCGGATCGCGCCGACGAATTGAATGTCCTCAATGGCCTTGGCAAAACGCTGTAAGCCGCCGCGGTCCTGTTCGAGGAATCGCAGACGCGGGCGGTCTATTTGACTATCGACAAGCAGACGGATGAGACGCTCGTGGCCCAGGCAAGGCGCGAAGGGCAGCTTGCGCTGCGTCACGTAGAACGTAGCCTGCGCATCACTGAGCGGACGATCGTGCAGACGCGTGACGTCTTTGTAAGACGCGTCGCCCATCGCGGCGTGGTAACGGTCGATGTTTAGTGTGCCCATGTTTCAAGAAAGGATGAAGGCGGAAGGATGAAGGATGAGGACAACCATTCCGGATGCCTGGTTTCCTACTTCATCCCTCCGCCTTCATCCCTCATCCTTTTACTATCTCAGCTCCATCGTCGCGCATTTCTTTAAGCGCGCGCTCGCCGTCACCCGGGTTGACTTCAACCGCGCGCATCGCATTCTCTAAGGCCTTCACGCGAAAGCCTTCTTTCAAGGCATCGAGCACGGTCGATTTAACGCAGTAGTCCGTCGCGAGTCCGCCAACCAAAACTTCTTCGACGCCGAGCCGGCGCAGTTGTAACGCCAAATCAGTTTCGTCAAACGCCGAATAGCAATCCGTATCGCCCAATCCTTTCGAGACGACGCGAATATGCATGTCATCAATCAGATCAGGGTGAAACTCCGCCCCTTTCGTATTCTGCACACAATGCAGAGGCCAGGTGCCACCATAGGCGACGAAATGTTTGGTCTTTTCGGGATGCCAGTCGCGGCTCTTGAAAACCGGCTCGCCTCGTTCCAGAAATTCCTCAATTAACTTATTCAACGGCGCTACCACTTCATCACCATGCGCAACTGCTAGCGCGCCGCCCGGACAGAAATCGTTTTGCACGTCTACGACAATCAGTGCCCGCTTCTTTTCAGCCATAGTCCTTGTAACCCTCCTGAATAATTGCTCGTCTATATGATGAAGCCAATAGGACTCAGGGACAAGTCCAAAAAAGAGCGGGGGCAAGCCCGCCTTCCTGACCATGAGCTTAACGATGTTGAGCCAGACCACCCAATTTGAAGGGCCTTCAAGGGAACTGTGACACTCAACTCGGAAAGACTCTCAGGTTGGGAAGGCGGGCTTGCCCCCGCTCTTATCGGTGATAAACTGTTTGCGTTCCCAAACTACATCTACTATACGATCTTCCTTGAGGTCTGATTATGAATGATGCAGGAAGTGAAGCCAAACGAGAGACTGATCAAAATGGACCACTCAAAGTATCGCTTGGAGAATACGTCGGAGCGGTGAACGCGGCGCTCGCAGAGGCGGCGCGGGCAAACGTCATTGAGCGCATCTGGAACAAGGATGCGAGCCTTTGGAAGAGCGAAGCGGCGCATCAAACGATCATTGCAAACGCTCTCGGTTGGTTGACCGTATCGAGCGAGATGCTGGCGGCCGCGGATGAACTCAAAGCCTTTGCCGAAGGCGTCAGTGCGGCTGGGTTTGAGCACGTGATGGTTTGCGGCATGGGCGGCTCTTCGTTGTGTCCCGAAGTTTTGCGGCAAACGTTCGGTCGCCAGCAAGGTTTTCCCGAGCTGCTGGTGCTCGACTCCACCGATCCCGATACTATCAATCACTTCAATGAGCAGATCGATCTGGAGAAGACTCTGTTTGTGATTGCGTCGAAATCCGGAACGACGACGGAACCCATTGCTTTTCATCATTACTGGTACAACGAAGTAGCACGAGTCAGCGATGTGCCAGGTAACGCCTTCGTCACCATCACCGATCCGGGTTCACAAATGGCTGACACAGCCGCCGCCGAAGGTTTCAAGCGAATCTTTCTCAATCAACCCGACATCGGCGGACGTTATTCCGCGCTTTCATATTTCGGCATGGTGCCGGCGGCGCTGATGGGCCTGGATGCCGCCAGGTTGCTGCGGCAAACAGAATCGATGGTTAAAGCTTGTGGCGCCCAGGTGAAAGTTAACAAGAACCCCGCAGCTATTCTCGGCGCGGTGCTGGGCGACTGCGCGCGCGCTGGTCGCGACAAACTAACAATCGTCACTGATCAAAAACTTGCGGCGCTCGGTTTGTGGATTGAACAACTGATCGCTGAGAGCACCGGCAAGGAAGGCAAGGGAATCGTACCGGTGGTCGGCGAGCCGCTGGGTGAAGTTTCCAGCTATGGCGACGATCGTCTTTTCGTTTCGATTACCGTTGGGCCGGCTGATGACCAAACAAACTCGAAGCTAAAAGCTCTGGAGGCTGCGGGCCATCCGGTTGTCTATCGAAACCTTGGCGACGTCTATGATCTCGGAGCGGAGTTTTTCCTGTGGGAGATGGCGACTGCATTTGCCGGTTGGCGTTTGGGAATAGATCCTTTCGACCAACCAAACGTGCAGGAGTCGAAAGATGCGACCAAGGCGCTGCTGGAAAAATATAAAAGCGACGGAAAACTTCCGGAGCAGGCCGCGGTGGCCAGCGATGGTCAACTAACTGTCTACTCCGGCGATGAAGTTGGCGCTACCCTTTCCATTGGCGAAGTGCTACGAGCACACTGCGCGCAGATAAAGCCCGGCGATTACGTGGCGCTGCTGGCTTACATCGAAGAGACACCCGAGACCGAATCGGCCTTGCAGACAATACGCACGAGTATTCGTGATGCAACTCATTGCGCCACGACCACGGGCTATGGGCCGCGTTTCTTACATTCAACCGGACAACTACACAAGGGTGGGCCGGACTCGGGAGTGTTCATTCAGATCACGGCGCCGGACAAAATTGATTTCCCGGTTCCGGAAGCGCCTTACACGTTTAGCATTTTGAAGGACGCGCAGGCGCTTGGTGATTTTCAGTCGCTCTTGAAACACGGCCGGCGCGCTATCCGGGTTGATCTTGGGGATGATGTGCTGGCCGGATTGCAGAAGCTACAGGAGTTGATGAAGCGGGTAGTAGCCGAAAGCGGGAAAGCGGGGGCAAGCCCGCCTTCCTGACCTCGAGCTGCTCAGACTTGAGTCGCTAAATCTCGATTGAAAGTCCTTCGAGGTTGAATTCATCGAGCTAATTGGAACATCTCTCAGGTGTGGAAGGCGGGCTTGCCCCCGCTCGTTCGTTGGTGATCACTTATGACCACTGCAAAGATTGGATTGATTGGACTGGGCGTGATGGGCCAGAACCTGGCGCTCAACATTGAGCGCAACGGTTTTCCCGTCGCCGTCTACGATCGCGAAGCGTCAGTGCTCGATGCATTCATCGCACGTGAAAGCGGGAAGCAGATTCTTGGCGCGCATACTCCGGAAGAGTTTGTCCGTTCTCTGGAACGCCCGCGCAAGATAATTCTTCTGGTGAAGGCGGGCGATCCGGTTGACTGGACTATCAACTTAATCAAACCCTTTCTCGAAGCGGGCGACATCCTCATCGATGGCGGCAACTCCAACTTCAAAGATACGGAGCGACGAGAAAAGGAACTCGCCGCGGCCGGTCTCTTCATGATCGGCTCGGGAACTTCCGGCGGCGAGAAGGGTGCGCTCTGGGGGCCGAGTCTGATGCCGGGTGGCGACCCAAGAGCTTACGAACAGATTCGTCCGATTTGGGAAGCGATTGCCGCCAAAGTTCCTGACGGACCATGCGTTACGTACATCGGCCCGGGCGGTTCAGGTCACTTCGTCAAGATGGTCCACAACGGCATCGAGTATGGCGACATGCAACTGATTGCCGAGGTCTACGGTCTGCTGCGCGACGGCTTCGGGCTAAGCACCGCTCAGATGGCTGACATTTTTGACGAGTGGAACGGCAGTAATCTTGAGTCGTACCTGATTGAAATCACTGCGAAGATTCTGCGCGTCAAAGATCCGGAAACTGGAAAACCACTCGTCGATCTTGTTCTCGACAAAGCCGGGCAGAAGGGAACCGGCAAATGGACAAGTCAGATCGCTCTGGATTTGGGAGTGACGATACCCACGATCGACGCGGCGATCGCGGCGCGAGTCTTATCTTCTCAGAAAAGCGCGCGAGTTGAGGCGAGCAAACGGATCAGCGCACGCACGACTGGAGAGTTTGCGGCTCTTAGCGAGAAGCTGAAAGGCTATCTTCACGATGCGCTTTATGCTTCCAAGATTTGCTCGTATGCGCAGGGAATGAATCTCATCAAGGCTGGATCAGATGAGTTTAAGTGGAACATCAATCTCAGCGAGGTAGCGCGTATCTGGCAGGGCGGCTGCATCATTCGCGCCAAGTTTTTAGGAAGGATCAAAGAGGCTTACCTGCGCACTCCCGATCTCGGCAACCTTCTGCTCGACGCAGAGTTCAAGTCAAAAATTGAGCAAGCGCAACCTGGTTGGCGAGTCGTCGTGAGCACCGCCATGCAGCAAGGACTGCCGGTCTTGGCTATGTCGTCGAGCCTGGGATACTTCGACATGTTTCGCACGGAGAATCTGCCACTCAACTTAACTCAAGCGCAACGCGACTTCTTCGGCTCGCACACGTATGAACGCGTTGACAAGCCCGATGAGGGTTTCATTCATACGGAGTGGGAAGAGCTTTTGGAAAAGCAGTGAGCAGTGAGCAGAGGGCAGTAAGCAGTAAGCAGTAAGCACAAAGCACAAAGCGCAGGGAAGCCTGACCGCCAGCATTGCTCGACAATCACTCCAACATTTTTGTTTTTGATACGCCGGAGCAGCTTGCCCTGGCTGCGGCGGAACGTTTTGTGGAATACGGCTATGAGTTTCACGGCAAGCTTGACCGGTTTAGCGTAGCGCTGGCTGGGGGCAACACGCCTCGCCGAATTTATGAGTTGCTGGCGACGGAACGGTTTAAGAGTCGGATCGCGTGGTCCCAGGTGCATCTCTTTTTTGGTGACGAACGCTGTGTTCCACCGGACCATCCTGACAGCAACTACGCGATGGCGTATGAGTCGCTGATTTCGAAAGTCCCGATTCCGGCAAAGAACGTTCAGCGCATTATTGGCGAGGGTAACGCGCCCGAAAATGCGCAAGCTTACGAAAACCAGTTGCGAGCTTTCTTCGCCGGACTGTCGTGGCCGCGCTTTGATTTGGTCTTACTTGGCATGGGTGAAGATGGACACACGGCTTCACTGTTTCCCAATTCTCCGGCGCTCCGGGAAAAATCGCGTTGGGTTGTACCGACCAGGAATGAGCAGTCAGGCGGGGATCGGATTACGCTCACCGTTCCCGTTTTCAATCATGCGCGGCGCGTACTGTTTTTGGTGACAGGGGGAAAAAAGGCGCAACGCCTCAAAGAAGTGTTGCGCCGTGAACCAGGATCGGAGCAGTTGCCGGCCCGGACAATCACGCCAGGCAAAGAAATGCCCGGAACGATGGAATGGTTGGTGGATGCGGAGGCGGCTGCGCTGCTGTAGCACTTCGCAGAGAGCGGCCGTCTCAGCAATGCAGGTGGCCCAGTAGAAAATAGACAATGATGAAGATCACTATCGTGGAGAGGCAGCCGCCGCCAAATTTCCAGGCAGCCGCCCCCGCCAGACATCCCCGTAGAGGTCCTTCCATGTTTGTCTCCAGGACTACTTGTCAGTATCACCTGCGGTAGCGGGTGCGTATCAACGCAGTTCAATCCGCTGAAGCGGCCGCGGCGGCCTTCAGTTCCTTCTGCTTCGCCGCTTCCATGCGCGTTCCGATTATTTCCGCTTGTTCTTCACTCAAGACTTTGCGCGCCTTCGGAAACATCTCGCCTTCCTCTTCCTCAACGTGATGCTCGACGTTTTCTTTAAGCACCGTAAACTTCGCGGTCCACTGTTCGTCACCTTTGTCCATCTTTTCGAGTTCGCCCAGCAGTTGTTTGACCAAACGATGTTCTTCGAATGCTTCCAACGTAATGTCGCGAGTTTCGTCAGCTTCCTTCAACTCGGGATAGAAAATCGTTTCTTCGATACGCGTGTGCACATCGAGTTCAGTCTTGAGTTGGGTGAAAAGATCTTCGCGCGTTTTCACGCCACGCTCGGTAGTTGACTCAAGTTTGTCCAAAATTCCGGCGACCTTTTTATGGTCGGCTTTCAGTAATGTGAATACGTTCATGAGTGATAAATTCCTCCTGTTTGAATGTTGACTGCTAACAAGTCTGATTTCTTTACGAACGTGACTGGATTACTTTCTAATTCGCACGTTAACCGAACAGTTTGTTACGTTCGTAGTAGACCTCGGCAATAGCAATGCCACGCGAACGGCGCTGGTCAGCCAGCTGCTCCTCGTTTCATGAAATTGAGCAGCGACTTTTCCGCCGCGTGGAGTTTTCGCCCGCGATATTTAATCAATTCGTTTTCCGTAGTGAAGTACCGGCTGATCGTCCTTCCGCGTTCGAAGCTTTGGATAATTTCGGGACAGATGTAGGAACTACGGCAGACTGCCGGCGTATTACCGAGGACACTGGCTGTCTCCTTGATCGCCGCAACGATCTTCCGCCTTCGCAACGACTTCGGTTCCACCGGCTCAGTACCCATGCGCGCCAGCGCGCTGGCACAAATCAAGGTGCCGGCCCAGGTGCGAAAATCCTTGGCGCTGAAATTTTCGCCCATGACTTCGCGAATGTAGTTGTTGATGTGCTGGCGTGTAACATCTACAAAGGCGCCATCACTGTTCTGGTATTTGAAAACTTCGCGTGATGGTTGCCGCAGCAGGCTGCGAACTATTTTGGCGACTTGCCGATCCTTGAGTTGCCGAGCCTGTCGGACGCCGGACTTGCCGGGAAAATCAAATTCAACGATGTCGCCCTTCACCGTGACGTGTCTGCGCCTAAGCGTCGCCAAACCGAAGCTGCCGTTTTCACTCGCATAAACCTGGCTACCCGGTCGCAGGAAACACGTGGACAGAATTCTGAGGAGCGACGCCATCACCGGTTCTTTTCCCAAACCCGGCTGCTTTATCTGGGCGGCTATTGCCACGCGCATCTTGGGCAAGGCCTCGGCAAACTTGATCACTCGACTAAACTTCTTAGCTCCTTGCCGGCGAACGTGCGTCTCGTGATAGAGGTATTGCAAACGACCGGCAGCATCGCGACCAATTGCCTGTACTGCGCCACCGCCCACCGAATTGATCCAAACGTCAGTCCAAGCCGGCGGTATTTTCAGTGCAGTGATTCGCTTGAGATCCGCTGCGCTGACTCTGCCACCGTCTGCTCGTCTGTAATTAAATCCGCGTCGCTGTGAACCGACGCGGTGTATTCCTGTCTGCTGGAGCTGTTCGTATCGGGTCATTGGGACGGGAATAGTTTCGAGTTCCGAGTTTCGAGTTTCGAGTTTCGAGTTTCGAGTTCGGAGTTCTCAGAAACTCGAAACTCATCTGTGTAGGATTCCTGTACAGCCCACACAGGCACTTGTTTAGTAACAGACCACCTGCATGCCGATAACAGCTATCTCAGAGGCTCGTCGGCAATCAGAATGCCAACGTTTTTTCGCCAAGACTGACAGCTTGAAACGAGTTGCGCCACGCCGGAAAAACTCTTCAGTAATGCCGCGAATGATTCGAGGCGCGGTATTTGCAAAGCTGTCCCGCGAAATATTAGCGATTCTTTTCGAAGGGGGATGTATTAATGCCAAGGGGCGATAAAGGTGCGTACACCGACAGGCAGAAGCGACAGGCAGAGCACATCGAAGAGGGCTACGAAGATCGCGGCGTCTCGAAGAAGGAAGCGCAGTCGCGCGCCTGGGCCACAGTGAATAAGGAATCGGGCGGAGGAAAGAAGAGCGGTTCGGGTCGTGGCAAGAGTTCTCCCAAGAGCTCTTCGAGGTAGGGCGCCAGAGATTGATTGAAGTTACGTGACGGGAGAAATTCTAACGCTTCCTGGTGGTGAGACTACTGCAGGCTAATTAGATACTTTCAAAAAGGAGAAAACTTATGGGAGACGATAGCGGGGGGAGTAGTGCTGGAGTGGTGGCCGTGTTGGTGATCTTTGTGATTATCGTTGTGGCTGCCTTGGTTGTTTTTGGTGGCAGGCTTTTCAACGGCAACAAGAAAGTTGACGTCAATATCAGCACGCCAGCGAAGTAAGAAGACTAGCACTGTGAATTGGTAGAGAGGGCACCGCGTGGCTACAGACGAACAGTCTGGTCACGCGGCTTTCTAGGATTTGGGAATTTGATTTTCCGGGGGTCCTTATCATGAATCAATTATTTCGCAAGTTTTCTGTCGCGGCCGCCAACGCCCTGGGATCGTCCTGGATGTTCATCGCGAACGTCTTGCTGATCCTGATATGGCTGGTTGCCGGCCCGTTTTTTCATTATTCGGATACCTGGCAGTTAGTTGTTAACACTGCCACCACGGTATTTACCTACCTCGCGGTTTTTCTTATTCAAAATACGCAGAACCGCGATGCCACTGCGATCCATTTGAAACTGGACGAGCTAATCAAAGGTGTTGGCGGCGCCCGCACGCATCTCGTGAATCTGGAAGAATTATCTGATGAAGAGCTGGCAACCTTGCAGGAAGAATTCAAGAGGCTGCGAACGAAACACCAGGAAGACGCCGAGAGGAAAGACGTATCAGCTAGCGCCGCGTGAGTTGATGGCCGCGCAGATCGTGAGTTCGGGCGTTCTTTAGTTGGAATTCACGCGGGATTAGGAGTTGTCTATGGTATCTGCACGAATCATGAAACCATCTTTACAAAAATCTAGTAGTCTTTCGCTGGTCTCAGCCGACCCGTGTCTCTACGATTCGCCAACTGAAGAAAAGGGCGCAACATTAAAAGAATCTTTCGACAACTGGGTTAACGCGGGGCTTCCCACGCTGCTTTGCTCAACCGCTGCCGAACGCCGACAGAGCGCTAATCGCCGGCCGCGAACGCTTACTTCCGCCGACATCATGCGTGTCGATCGCGCAACCGTTCGGGAAAGCACCGATCATCGCCACTGGCCTCCGGAAGTTGTCAGCAGTTTCCTGGCCGCTGACGTCATTAAGCGAAAACAAGGCTGAGCCCGCTAATATGAAAATGCCGCAACCAAAAATGGTCGCGGCATTTTCGCGTCGACAGGGAATTGCACCCGTTAGCCAGGCTTTTTTCTGTTAAGCACCGCTGACCCCGTGATCTCGCGACTGCCCTCGTTCGAGTACAGGAAAATGAGTTGTCCACCTTTTCTCTCGATTATTACTTTACCCTTATCGCTGCATTTGTCTTGGCCGTGATCCAACAACTCTCTAAAGCGAGCCTCGGTCCGATTCATGCTAACGAGCCGCCAGCGTCCGCCACAACTTAGAGACGGATACTCTATCGAGAAGGTGCGCCGCACGCCTTTACTCTTCTTGATCGTCAGCTTCATCGCCCAGGTGCTCTGGTCATCAGTCTGGTAGCCTGTGCCCTCCCACGATCCCCGCAGCCACGATCCGCTTTTGCGCTGCGCTGCCGCAGTGGAAGTCAGCAGCAATAGAAGCCCAAGAATGACCAACGTTTTGCGCATCATTACTCCACTACTCGGTTTGGGAGTAAGAGAGCTTTGAACTTAGAACTCTGTACCATTAGCTTTTACCGTACGAAAATCTAAGATTTGAAATTTGAAATCTCAAGGCTTCTTGTTCTGCTCGTCGAGCCACGTCTTAAGCGGCGCGAAGTAGTCGATGATAGCGGTCGCGTCCATCTTGTCTTCGCCCGTCATTGCCTTCAAGGCTTCCGGCCACGGCTTGCTTAGTCCCATTGCCAGCATTTGCTTCAGCTTATCGCCGGCCTTCTTGTTGCCGTAGATCGAGCATTGATAAAGCGGTCCATTGAATCCAGCTTCACGACACAAGGCCCGATGAAATTGAAACTGCAGGATCGCCGCCAGGAAGTAACGCGCATAAGGCGTATTTGCCGGCACGTGATACTTGGCGCCCGCGTCAAAATCCTGTTCGCTGCGCGGCGCCGGCGGCGCCAGGCCCTGATACTTCGCGCGCAGGTCCCACCAGCCTTTGTTGTAGTCTTCCGGCTTAATCTCGCCGGAGAAAACGTTCCAACGCCATTGATCGACCAGATAACCAAACGGCAGGAACGCAACTTTATCGAGCGCACGTTGCAGCAGAAATCCAATGTCGGCGCTCTGGTCCGGCACCTTGTCGATCAAGCCGATCTGTTTCAGGTAGGGCGGAGTAACTGACAGCGCCATGGTGTCGCCGATGGCTTCATGGAAACCGTCGTTAGCGCTGTCGCGATAAAGGAAAGGCTGACCGGAATAAGCCATCTGATAGTAGTTGTGTCCCAGTTCGTGATGGACGGTGGTGAAATCTTCTTCGTTGATCTGAATACACATTTTCAGTCGTACGTCTTTTTCGAAGTCGACATCCCAGGCGCTGGCATGACAGACCACGTCGCGATCCGCCGGCTTAGTAAATAGCGAGCGGTCCCAGAAAGTGGTCGGAAGCGGATCGAAACCGAGCGACTTGAAAAACGACTCGCCGTAACCCACTAGTTGTTTGGGCTCGGTGTTGCGCGCTTTAAGAATCTGCGTCAGATCGTAACCTCGATCACCGCCACCTTCAGGTTTGAGTAGCGGATAAATATTTCCCCATTGCTGTCCCCACATATTGCCCAGCAGGTGCGCGGGTATGGGACCGTCGAGCGGTACGAGTTCCTTGCCATATTTTTCCGAGAGCTTGCGACGCGTGTAGGTGTAGAGCGAATCGTAGAGAGGTTTGACCTGTTGCCAAAGTCGCTCCATTTCGGCAGCGAAGGCATCGGGCTCCATATCGTATTTAGCGCGCCACATTGCGCCCGTATCCTTGAAGCCCATTTCTTTCGCGCCCTTGTTGCTGAGCTCGACGAAGCGCGCATAGTTTTTCCGGTAGGGTGGCGAAACCTGGTGCCAGCCGAGCCAGATCTTCTTCAACTCCTCCGGGTCGCGGCTGTTGCCCATGATCTCTTCCATGTCGCCGAGGCTGAGACACTTTCCTTTGTCGCCATCAGGGCAATACTTGCCTTTGCCATACGCACCCTCAAGCGAGGCCGCCAGCTTGGTCAGTTCTTCGCGCTCAGCAGGATCTTTCGGAGCGGGTAACGTAAGCGACAACTTCAACAGCTTTATTTTGCGCTCAACATCCGGCGCGAGTTGCAAACCGTCGAACCGCCGCGACTGTTCGGCCAGTTCCGTCGTGGCCGCAATCACCTCTTCGTTCGCGCTCGCGGAAAGCGCTTCAGTGTCGTCGGTAATGAAGGTGCTCTTTACCCAATCCGCGCGACTAAACTTGACGTTCAAGTCGAACAAGCGTTTCTCGGCGTCGGCAATAAACTTCTCCGCTTCTTCCGGCGTTCCCTTCGCGTTTGAAAGCGCGGGCGAGCTTGACCTATTGGCGCACGAAGACGTGAGCGCAAGAACGACGCTGATAAGTAGAAACGCACCGGTCCACAGATATCGACTACGACAAATGAAACTCATGCTGCCTCCATTGGCTGTCCGTCACTGAAATTCACCCGGGATGCGTGGCATTCTAACCAGAGGTGAGAAACTTTGGAAGGGAAACGAAGGACGAACGTGCTCGTCGCCTCAACACGATTTCCGGGCTATAAGTCTTAGCAGGCTGCTGAAAAATTGACTAGCGCAGTTTTCTTTTTTTCTTCGAGGCGCTGCGAAAGACGACGACATGGGCACGATCCACGAAATCACGCGAAATTTCACGAAATCAGGCGAGCGAATTTAGTGTTCTTTCGTGTGTGTTCGTGGATCGAGGGCCTGTCTTTCTTTTTTCAGCAACCTGTTAGGCCCGCTTTCGGTGAGGATTCTCTTCTGCGGCTGAAGATAGGTCGCTTAGGGTTCGACCAATCCCTTCTTAATATTTCGCTGCCAGGCCTCATAGTTTCTCACGCGACGTTTTGCCTGTTTGCGCGTGAGTCTCAACTCGTGCGCCACAGAATCGATACGCGCAGTGCGGTCTTTCTTCTTATCGTAACGATCACCTGGAGCTCGCAGATAGATATCGTAGGCACGGGTCCATTCCGACTTAACGTCGGCAGTCGCCTGCTTCCCACGTTGTTCTGGCATATGTTGTTCCTTCGTTAGTTTTGTCTGGATTCTAGCAGTGAAGTGGGTCGAGGGGTAGCGGAAAATTTTGTGTTTGCGTGGCGCCGAGTTTGCGCCCCGCTAAAGCCCGCTTGAGGTTTTGATCCACATAACGCAACGCTCCCCCAGATTTCTGAAGAAGCGTTGCACCCTGTGGACAATGCTCTGACGTTACCGCCAGGGCTCTTTTAGAAACCAGCGCAACAAGACGCGGACAGCGAGGTTTCCATTCCGTTTGAAACTAACAGAACCTTGTGTCGTCGTTTCAGCACGCGACCACAAGGTCGAAAACCCGAAGACGACACAGTCTACAAACCGTTCAGGTAGCGAAGAGGCTCCTGCTAAACAGCTCTACGACCCGATACCAGATTGATGATGAACACAACCAGCGCAATCACCAGCAGCAGGTGAATTAGTGAACCTCCGATGCCACCAATGAATCCGAGCAACCAAAGAATCAGTAGAATCACTAGAATTGTCCACAACATGGGTTTTCTCCTTTTTAACGTAACCTTGAAGATCTAAATTGACTGGAACAATCCCACAAGGAGCAACGGCCATGCCATCCATGGCGGAAGTGGCTAAGGAGGGAAATAATCCAAAGAAACCAAACCTTTAGCCCCCTTTTGGTTCTTGGTCTGAGCTCGCCTGACGCAACGTGATCTTCCCATCGTGCATCAGAAGCATTCGCTTCTCGTTTCAGCACCTCCCGTGAATTGTGCGAATTTGGTTCAACTCATTCGAAGAAGTGTTCCGGTAGGGACTAGACGGCCTCGTCTTTAAAGGCGTCGCTGGCCCGCCAGAAGCCCAGAAGACGCTTGACAAATAGGGCAACTGTAACTATATTGGTTACAGACGATTAACCTAGTTTATTTATTATGTCGACCAGCAGCCGGTTTGCAGTAGCAGTTCATGTCCTTACGCTGATGGCGTGGGCCGACGACGAACCTCTCAAATCAGAACATGTGGCCGAGAGTGTCAACACGAATGCGGTTGTCATTCGGCGCATGCTCTGTGAGTTGGCCGAGTCGAAGCTCGTAGTTTCGCAGTCTGGTGCGATGGGTGGTTCGAAACTAGCGCGTGAGCCGGAGCAAATTACTTTGTTGGACATCTACCAGGCGGTTGAGAACCGCGGCGTATTTTCGTTGCACCGTCATCCGCCTAATCGGCACTGCCCGGTGGGTGTGAATATTGGGACTGTGCTTAACGAGGTCCTGGACGAAGTAGATACCGCGGTCGAACGAGTGTTGGCAAACATAACGATTAAAGACGTGGTCTCGCGCTTGCAACCATGCGTCAGCACTGTGATGAGCAAGCGGAAGCACGTAGCGAAGCAGCAGCCCGTAGTGTCGGCGGGAAACTAGTAATCCAGCAGGTTCGTAATAACGACTGAGGCCGGAAGAAGTAAGAGTTCAGTAGAGAGTTGCAGCGGCGAGATGGCTTTCTACAGCAAAACGTAGTCTCGCATGAAAGGACGGTCTTCAATTGAGTAGGCTTCAGAAAGATTCTGATGGGGTTGAGCCAATGGATTCGGTTAAGCCGAATTTCTCGGGTGCTCATGAGGAACTCCTGGAAGACGCGGTATCGATCGAGGATATCGATGAAGTGTTGGAGAAGCTGGCGAGTGCCGGTATTTCTGGAAATGAAACCGACGAGCCGGTGATCGGCGATGCGTCTTCTTCGGCGGCGCAAGTGGAAGATGATGACTCAGGCCCTGAGGAAATGGAACTAGACCTCTCGGCAGGTGAACTGGATAAGACTTCGGATCCGGTTCGGGTTTACATGCGCGAGATGGGAGTTGTCCCGCTGCTCAAGCGCGAGCAGGAAGTATCAATTGCCAAAAGGATTGAGTGGGGACAGAAGCGCGCGCAAAAGGGGATCTCACGTTCCCCGATGGCGGTTGCAGAGTTGTTGAAAATCTGCGCTGAGTTGGAAGCAGGAACAATCGGTATTCGCGATGTGGTCGTCTTCTCGGATCAGATGGAGACCGAAGAGCACGAGGACAAGACTGAAGAGTATCTGGCGTGGACAATCGAAGGCATTGGCAACATTCGCAAACTCTACAAGCGCGGTCTTAAAGAGTTGGCGCAACTCAACGCGGAACAAAAGCTGAGACGCGGCAAGGTATCGAAGAAGTTGACACGCTTGCGCCGCAAGGTTGCGCGTACTCGCCTCGAGATCGTGCACGAGATCAGTTTGCTTCACTTGAAGGAAGCGATCAGGCAGCGTTTGATTGGAGCGATCGCGACGATGCACCGAGAGACGCGTACGCTGGAGCGTGAGATTGAAGCCAACGCCGCGAAACTTACGAAGAAGCGAATCAAAGCTGACGAAGTCAAAGAGCTGAAAAAACTGATATCCGCCAGCAAGCGTCGTCTAAAAGAGATTGAGGCCGAACATCACGTTTCGCCGCTCGAGATCAAACGTTCACATCAGATGATCGTGACCGGCGAAGCTCAGGCCGCGCAGGCGAAGCACGAGCTGACGGAAGCCAACTTGCGGCTGGTAGTTTCCATTGCCAAGAAGTATCAAAACCGCGGCCTGCAGTTTCTCGACCTTATACAAGAGGGCAACCTCGGGTTGATGAAGGGCGTGGACAAGTTTGAATGGCGCCGCGGCTATAAATTCTCAACGTATGCGACCTGGTGGATTCGTCAGGCTATCACGCGCGCGATTGCTGATCAGGCACGAACGATCCGCATTCCGGTGCACATGATTGAAGTGATCAACAAGTTGAGAAACACTTCCCGCGAGCTGGTACGTGAGTTGGGGCGTGAACCAACGACGGAAGAAATCGCCAAGAAGATGGGCATGTCCGTCGAGAAAGTCAGCAAGGCGCGAAAGCTGGTGCAGCAACCGGTTTCGCTGGAAACGCCAATCGGCGAAAGTGGAGATTCTCAACTCGGGGATTTGATCGAAGACAAATCGAGTACGAGTCCAGCCGAGCGAGTGATAACTTCCAACCTGCGCGAGATTACCGGCGACGTGTTGCAGACGCTCAGTCCGCGCGAGGAGCGCGTGATACGCATGCGCTTTGGTTTGGATCGCGAAGGGCACGAGCGCACGCTCGAAGAGGTTGGGCAGGATTTTAATGTCACGCGTGAACGTATTCGCCAGATCGAGGCCAAGGCGCTTAGAAAGCTGCGACATCCGTCGCGAGCGCGTGTGCTGAAGAGCTTCATCGAAGGGCAACGACAATAAGTTTTGCTAGGACAGACATTCTTGTCTGTCCTCTTAGAAAAATTGGACAGGCAGGAATGCCTGTCCTACTAAAAGAACCAAGGTAGAGGAGATTCAAATGAGTGAGAAAGTTTCGAGTGTTACGGACAGCACCTTCGAGAAAGACGTGCTGCAATCGAGCAAACCCGTGCTGGTAGATTTCTGGGCGGAATGGTGCGCGCCGTGTCGCATGTTAGCGCCAACGATTGATGCTATCGCCGATCAGTTTGGCGAGAGCGCCGGCGTGGTGAAGGTGAACGTTGATGACAACACTTCAACAGCGCAACGCTATGGCATCAAGGGGATTCCAACCTTGATTCTTTTCAGCGGCGGGAAAGAAGTGGAACGAGTGGTGGGCGCGACCAGCAAAGATTCGATCTCGAAGATGATCGCAAAGCACCTCAGCGTCGCCAGCGCGTAAGCAAGGTAGCGAGACCAAAAAGAAAAGAGGGGAACCAGTTTGACCTGGTTCCCCTCTTTTCTTGTTTCACCAACATCGAAGGCCCGAAGGGCCGGCA
>JBDUAQ010000056.1:0-16482 GCA_040004575.1 bacterium | reverse complement strand
TGGAAGGCGCGCTCGACGAAATCATCCAGGCCCTCATCACCCACGACCAGGCAGAAAAACTGAAGAACGAAGCCGTTGCCGCTTAGGACAGTTTTCGAGTTCTGAGTTCTGAGTACTGAGTTCTCAGTTAGAATGAATTGTTCCGTGCAAGAAGAACTCGGAACTCAGGACTCAGTACTCAGGACTTAGAACTATGTCCCTAACCACCCACGTCGTGATCATTCGTCACGGCCAATCGCAGGGAAACGCCGAGGGCCGCTTCGGCGGCCACACTGATACGCCGCTATCGCCACGCGGACTCAAGCAAGCGCAGGCTACAGCCAAAGCACTCGCATCGGAAAAGTTTTCGGCAATTTATTCGAGCGACTTACCACGCGCGATCGAAACTGCCAGCCCGCTCGCAAAACTCACCGGAGTGCCGCTCGAAACGACCGATGCCTTGCGCGAGCGCAGCGTGGGCGTGATGGAAGGTTTAACTTTCGAAGAAGCTGCGGAGCAACATCCTGAACAATATCAGGCGCTGTTGCGTCGCGATTTCGATCATGTGTTGTTGGGGGGAGAAAGTTACCGGCAGACGTTGGACCGGGCTTCACGACAGCTTGATGACGCAATCGAACAACATAAGGGTGGGCGCATTGTTTTCTTTGCGCATACTGGAACCATCTGCATTCTCATACTTCATCTGATGGGCGCGCTCGACGCCCCTGAGCTCAAGCCAGTTTGGATCGCCACCGCAAACTGCGGCATCGCACGTTTTGATCTACGCGACGATGGTTTTGTGCGCGTGCTTGCGATCAATGACACTCGTCACCTGCTGGGAATCTAATTAGCCGCGGATTTACACGGATGAGACTAAGTCAGAACCGGGAGCGGTAGCGACCGGGTCCATGACACGCGTAACCATCCAATCAGGCGCGCCATACCCGGTCGCTACCGCTCCCGGTTCTGACTTCGTCTTTATGGCGCAGCAATCCGCGCACGCTCGGCGTCTGTCCAATCGCACAGCGACTTCACATCTTCGGCGGAGAGTGTTGAGCCGGGATGCAGCGGTGTATAACTGCTGAGCGGCATGTTGCCACCTTTCACTTCCCGGCACATTCGCTTCAGCAATCCGTCAGCATCGCTTTGTGTGTAGCGTCCCCACTCGGAAAGGTTTAGATTCTGGCGACCTTCGTTTACGTGGCCGATTACAAACCACGATACCGGCGCGACGTTTGAGTACCAGGGCCAACGCGTCATGTTTGAATGACAATCGATGCAGGAACGGTTGATGATTGCCTCCATTTGCGGCGTTACCTGGAGCCGCGACTCAATTGCCTGTGAAGAGTCTGTAGCCGGATTAGTTTTCGCCGGCCCAAAAAACTGCGCGATTACCAGACAAACTGCACCGACGATCACCACCCACCGCAACACTCTGATCAGTCTCTTCATACTCGCTGCCTTTTCCTACGTTGCCACAAAATAGCGCCTGCGCACAGAGTGCCGACCGTCAAAATGATGAGGCCGTATTTGATTCGATCTCCAACCAGAAACAACGACAGAAAACTTTCAGCAGATGCTCCAGCATTCCGCGCAACCGTCGCCTTCAGATTTGAACCGTTGGCTTCAATGCCCCCAGTCGCAAGGATCGTGCTCTTGCCGTCAGTGCTGAGTTTGCGCACTCGCGGACCACTCCATGAAGGCGGTAAGGTGAACCCCACTTCAAGGACGAAGATATCGCCGCCGGGTGCAACGACCACGCCGTTTGGAAAGTACGGTGGATCTGTCCGCAGCAAAACTGTTGCTTTGCCTTCGCGATCAATCTTGAACAAGCGCCGATTGCCGGCATCAGCGACGTAGACATTTCCCAGCGCGTCAACCGCGAGGCCCGCCAGATTGCCATAGGAGCCACCAAACAATGTGGGTTTGTCTTCTTTGGTCCTCGCGTCGAGGCCCTCAGCCAGGGTGACAACCGTGCCGTCCATCGCCACCTTACGCACACTCGCGCCATCGCTCACGTAGAGATCGCCGTCAGGGCCGAAAGCAATATTGCCGACGCTGCTGAATTTGGCTGCGGTCCCTTTGCCATCAGCATGTCCGTAGGCGCCCCCCGCAAGCGTCGTCACCTTGCCAGCGGGAGTGCGACGCAACAACAGCGTCTGCGTCTTCGTGTGATTGTTTTGATCGACGAAATAATTGTTGCCTTCGCGATCGCGCCAGATGCTCATGCCACGTGGCGGCTTGTCAGTTGGTTCCAGCTGGTATTCGATCGCGCCTGCCGCCGTCATCTTCCAAATATCGCTGACAAACTTTTCCGACTCGTAACTAAGATCCGCGCCGTAGATGTTGTCGTGATCGTCGATGGCCAACTCATGCACGTGCCGGCCGCTCACGCCCGGACGAAAGACGGAAAGCTTGCCGTTAGTATCGATCTTCCAAATCGTTTCGAGATCGCTGAAGTAAATATTTCCGTGGCGATCGAGAACGATGCCGCTGGCGGGATGCGCGTAAGCGCTTGTTTGCATAAAAGCTGCAACCGCGACAATACCGAGGATAAACAACACAAGCCTTGGCTGCCTACTTAACTTCAAGTTCATTTTTTATATTCGCTTCGCTTCCGAGGTTGCCAAACGAGAGCGCCTGTAATTCGCGCCAATCTTCAGATAACTACTTGTTGAAACTATCAAGCTTGATGTTACGAACTCCGCTCCAAATCCCCTCGTTGTTGCGCGTCAACTTAATAATCGAAGAAAATCCGCCGCGTCCGGTCAGTAGTTTTGCCTTTTGTTCCGGCGTAATAAACGGGTCTCCTTCAAACCAATACTCGTCAATTCCATATTCCGGAATCTGCGCACTGTAAATTTGCGCGTGAATGTGAGCAGGCGTTGTCCTTTTCGGATACGGTGCGGGTTTGATGGTTGTGAATTGATACTTTCCGTCCTTGCCTGTTTTCATCCAACCGCGCAGTCTCGGATTATACGGGTCGTCCTCTTTGTTGTAGTAACCGGTCGCATCGGTGTGATAGACAAAAAGTACAATTCCTTCGGCCGGAGTGACGCCATCGGGTTGATAGATTGTCCCGGACATTACGAGCGGGTCTCCTGGTTCATCTCTAGAAGCAATTGTTATCTGCCACGAAATGTTTGGCGGTGCAATGCAGGAACTACAAGGCATGCTTCCCCAGCCGGCCGTGTAAGGCAACCTCTTTGTTTGGACGATTGCCTCCTTTTGGGTCAAGCAGGCGCTTAAATTAAACCCGGCAAGAGACAAGGCGGGAAGTGCAACCAAAGACACAGATGCGCCTTTGAGAAACTGCCTGCGATCGACGCTATTAGCCTCATGTATCATTGCTCTTACCTCAATCAAACTCCTTTCACCTCTTGCGCTCGAAGCCGTGTGCTTTCCCCAGCACACGAGTCCAAATCTTTAGCCAGGTTCTGCGCATGCCTCCGGGCGACTCGCCGCCCCAGGTCGTTTCCAATTTGTCCTTCCACAGTTGCAGCATCGGCTCATTCAACACCAACACTCCTTCGCGCGTGACACCGTCAGGCGGCGGCGTAAAGGCGGCGATACGTTCATAAACGCGCGCGCGATCGTTTCCTTTAACTCGACCCAGTAGATGCCATAACGTCAACGTGTCACGCGAGCGAGCCTCCGCAAGAAGCATTTCAAGATGCGTAACGTTTCCGTCTACGTCTGACCCGGAGTCGAAGTCTGCCAGACTAACGCGAAACTTCTCCGAAGCGTCGTCAAAGTATGGCGTTCCCGGTCCAACGCCCGGACGCGTCGCGCAAGACGCTCCGGCGGGTACCATTGATTCGCGATCCTTTAGTTGCAGTGCTACCCATCCGGACGTGACATGCAGGAGTCCAACGCCCTTGTCATCAACTTCCAATGTGTAGGAGCAACCCAGATCGGCTGCGACTCCAGCCGGCGTGTCTACAAAAAACAGTCGCGGCGGCGCCCAGATTCGCGCGCTCATCTTGCCGTGTTCAAGTTGCAAGCGGTGCTCAGTCGCTTTTGTTTCCACTAAACGCACCCGAGTGTTCGGATCGATCTCTACCTGGCCAATCGAGCCGACCGCAATCTGCGCGCGCGAATTGCCGTCCGTCTCCAACCATTCGCCAACCGGAAGTCGACCTTTTTGGTCCATACGCGACGAACCAATCCTGGGTGCGCCATTGAGCCGAGCTACTTCCCAAAACGGACGCGTCTCGCGCGAGTAAAGCCAGAGCGCTGCAAAGCCAGCGACCAAAATCAGTGCAGCCATGACTCCAGCAAACCCGGGGCGCCACACTTTGAATGAAAATAGCGAATGTTTTGATGCCGGACCGAGGTTGATATTTTCCTGATCGAGACTATTTTGCAGCTCCAGCCACAGTGAATCCGGCGCAGAAAGTAGTGGCAGACGCTCTGCCAGTTTCACTCCGAGTTTGATCTCTTCATACTGCGCGCGACAGCGACTGCACGCGATTAAGTGTTCCGCGATCTGCCGCGACTCCTCATTGGATACCTCGCCGTGGCAGTAGGCTGATAAGTCTCTTGTAACGTGCTGCGAAAACATATCTAGTCTCCCAAAACAACTTCATTGCGGAGATGTGCCAACTTTCGCGCCAACGCCTGGTGGCCGCGATTGAGGCGCGATGCTACGGTGCCTTTCGAGCAGCCCAGTACGCTCGCGATTTCCTCGTAAGAAAGATCCTCAACGTATTTGAGCAGGATCGCCATGCGCAATTTCGGCTTCAGCTCGCTGATCGCGGCTTGAACTGAGTCAGCAATTTCCAACTTCGCGTAGCGCTTCTCCTGCGGCCTTCTTTCCTCAATCTTGCTCACGGGGTTCGACGCTCCCAAACTTAGAAAGCGTCTGCGCTTTCTGTGTTCATCCGTACAGGCATTGACCACCAGCCGGTAAAGCCAGGTGGTGAACGCCGAGTCGCCACGAAACTGGCCGATGCTTGTCATTAGCTTTAGAAATATCTGTTGCGAAACGTCGCTTGCCGCCGCCTCATCACCGCCGAAGGAATAAACTGCAATTGAAAAAACGCGATCCTTGTAAGTCTCAAAGAGCAGACGGAAAGCCTCCCGGTCGCCCGCCTGACAGGCTTCGATGACGCGCTCGTCAACAATTGGTTCCGTCATTACCGCGCGCAGCTCCATCCGGCTCCTCCAAGTTGTCCTAACAGAACGTTAGACGGAGCGGCCGTCAGATTTCTTCCACTAATTTGTATGACTGACAAACTGGTCCCATAGTGTAACTGACGTGTGCTCTTGAGGAAGCTGGTCAGTATGGCCTGCTTGTGGTCGACTAATACAGAACCGGGAGCGGTAGCGACCGGGTCCAACCTGAGTTGTGGGGCAACTATAAAGAAAACCTGGGTCGCTCTACGTTGGCGTTGAACTAAAGTAAAACTTCACCCGGTCGCTATCGCTCCCGGTTCCGAATTTGTCTTGGCAAACTACAAAGGCGCAACGAAGATGCGTCTTCTTTGCGCCTCTGTTGGTTTGAAAATTTTCTATTGGGAAGGCTTGCCTGCAGAATCAACCCGGCAGGCCGGCAGGGACGGCACCCTCGTTGACTGCTTGAACCGCCTCCTGATCGTCGTCCAAAGACTGCTGACGATGCACCGTGCCGTCTGATTCAAAGATGTACGCAGAGGGCGCCTCGCGCTTAATGATGTCCTGCAAACGCATCAGGCCGTAGAGCAGCGCTTCCGGTCGCGGTGGACAACCAGGGATGTAAACGTCCACTGGGATGCAGCGATCGACGCCTTGCATGGTGGAATAAGAATCAAAAGGTCCGCCGGTTGAGGCGCAGGCTCCCATCGCGATCGCCCACTTCGGTTCCGGCATCTGCTCGTAAACTCGACGCACCACCGGACCCATCTTCAGCGTCACTGTGCCGGCAATGATTATCAGATCGCTTTGCCGTGGACTGGGACGAAAGACGCCCGCTCCGAAGCGGTCGATGTCAAAACGTCCCGCGCCGGTGGCAATCATTTCGATCGCGCAACACGCCAAGCCGAAGGTCATGGGCCATAGCGCAGAAGCGCGCGCCCAGTTAACGACCGGCGCACCGATGTCCATCGCCTTGGCGCCGACAGTGCGCCGCACCGAGTTCATCAGCGAATCAAATCTGGTAAGTACGAATCCCTGATCGTGTTCAGCCATGGATTAGTCCAATGTCTAAAGTCCAAAGTCCAATGTCTGTCTGCGGGTATTTGACTCTGGACTTTGGACAGTTTTACGCCCACTCGAGGGCGCCCTTGCGCCAGGCGTAGTAATAACCGACGACGAGGATTGCGATAAAGACAAACATCTCTACGAGCGCAAACTTCGTGAATGAGAAATCGTTGCCCATGAAAATGATCGCCCAGGGCAGCAGAAAGATCGTCTCCACGTCGAAGATCAAAAACAACATGGCCACGATGTAGTAACGAACTGTAAATCGCGAGTGCGCGTCGGTAGTCGGATCGATACCGCACTCATAAGGCCGCATCTTTCCCTTGCCGTAAACAGCCGGCCGCAGAAACCGTCCCAGAATAATTGGCAGGATTGGAAAGCCGATCGCAACTACGAAGAAGATCATGATCGGCCAGTACGCCGTGATCGGTGCCCCGACATTCTGCGCGGTTGTGATTGCTTGAAGCAGCATCAGCTAGAAAGCCCTATCCATTATTTCCGGACGTTCGTCTTGGCTCGGGAACTTCGATTATCTTCTTGAATGAAAGCGCAACGATATTAAGTGTCGCGCAAGATCAATGTCAACGAAGACTTTCTTGGAGTGCGCTCTTGGAGTGCACCGACCTGTCGGCGCTTTGGCTGCTGGCGACTTGTCGCCAGCAACGTCAATTGGAACTAGCCGCGTCACGACAAGTCGCAACGTAGGAAAGCGGTGACAAGTCACCGCACATTCAAAACACTAGTGCAAGCCGCCGCCGGGCTCGTCGGCGAGCAGGGCGATCGCGTGGTTGAGCACGGGCGCGATCACGGCGAAGCTTTCGCGGACGCCTTTGGGTGAGCCGGGAAGGTTCACGATCAACGCGCCCGAACGAACGCCGCAGACGCCGCGCGAGAGCATGGCCATCGGCGTTTGCTTCAGGGTTTCAATGCGCATGGCTTCGGCGAGCCCGGGGGCTTCGCGTTCGATGACTTCAAGCGTGGCTTCGGGTGTGTTATCGCGCGGACCCAGGCCAGTGCCGCCGGTCGTGACAATAAGATTTACGTTGCGCCAATCGGCAAATTCTTTCAGGGCGTCGGTGAGCGGTTCAGGTTCGTCGGAAAGAATTCTCGTCGCGATGATCTCTGCACCGAGATCGCGCAGCAGTTGCGCGAGCACCTCGCCTGATGTGTCCTGACGCTCGCCATTAAAACAAGCGTCACTGACGGTGATTACTACTGCGCGGATTATTAGTTCGCGAATTTCGATTGGCATTGTGTCCAACGACCTTCTTTCGCCCCACCAGGGCGAAAATCTATTTTGGACTCTTTACACGGGTGGCGCGGGAAACGCGCTTACCCCTGGCTACTCTATGTCACGCCTTCAGCGTGAAGACCCTGCGTGGTCCCTCAGCCAGCAGCGATCCATGACGACGAGTAGACCGGCTTTGTGGGCGCGTTGGGCCGCCGCTTCGTCAATCACACCGTCCTGTAACCAAACGGCCTTGACACCCAACGCGATTGCTTCGTCGACTGCGCTACCCGCTTCGCTCGATCTACGGAACACATCAACTAAATCTATTTTCTCGGGAACCTCGGCGAGCGACGAGTAGGCCTTCTCGCCAAACACTTCTATTTCGTTGGGATTGACCGCGATAACTCTGTAACCATGGCTTCGCATGTAGGAGGCGACGCCGTGAGAAGGACGATGCGGATCGGAAGAGAGTCCGACTACAGCGATTGTTCGGCAGTCTTGTAAAATTTTCTTTATCGTTTCAGTGCTGTTGATTTCCAACGCTCTATCCCATCGTGATTCCAAATTCCAGATCCCAAATCTCAAATCTCAAATTTTCCGATTTCAACTTTCAGAACTCAGAACTCAGAACTCAGAACTCAGAACTCAGAACTGCTTTTAGACTACCGCACAGCCGCGCTCACCGCGTGCAACTCCTGTAACGAACGCACCTTGATTGCGCCGTCCATCGCGCGTGCGCCGATCGCTTCGACGATCGCCTGCGCGCCCGTCATTGTTGTTACGCAGGGAACATTGTACTGCAAAGCCGCACGGCGAATTGCCTGCTCGTCAAAATGCGACGCCCGACCTAACGGTGTATTGATCACCAGCGCAATCTCGCCGCGCTTGATCAAGTCGACGATATTTGGACGTCCCTCGTTGACCTTGAAAACATTCTCGACCTTTAAGCCAACCTCGCGCAGACGCTCCGCTGTTCCCAGTGTCGCCACGATTTCAAGACCCAGCCGCGCCAACCTGCGCGCCAGCACCACTGCCTGCCCTTTGTCCGCTTCATTCACACTAATAAACGCCCGGCCCGCTTGCGGCAGCGACAGCCCAGCGGCAGTCATCGCCTTGCCGTAAGCTTCGCCAAATGTTTCACCAACGCCCATCACTTCGCCGGTCGAATGCATCTCGGGACTGAGGATCGGGTCAACGCCGGGAAACTTCGCAAACGGAAACACCGGCGATTTGATGAAGAACCGGCTGACCGTTAAGTTCTCCGGCAGATCAAACTCCGCGAGCGCTTTTCCTGCCATAACCAGCGCTGCAATTCGCGCGATGGGGACGCCGGTAGCTTTGGAAACAAACGGCACGGTCCGCGACGCGCGTGGATTCACCTCGAGCACGTAAACCCGGTGGTCCTTAATCGCAAACTGAATATTCATCAAGCCGCGCACAGATAACGCGGTCGCGAGCAAGCGCGTGTAATGACGCATGGTCTCGATATGTTCCGGATCAATTCTGACCGGCGGCAGGACGCACGACGAGTCGCCGGAATGTATGCCGGCTTCCTCGATGTGCTCCTGAATCGCGGCGATGACGCACGTGTTCTCGTCAGCGAGCGCGTCCACGTCAAACTCCGCCGCGCGTTCCAGAAACTTATCAATCAAGACCGGCCGGTCGGGTGTGAAACCGACTGCGTTGCGCACGTATTCGTCGAGGCTTTCTTCGTCGTAGACAATTGCCATCGCGCGGCCACCCAGGACATAGCTGGGCCGCACCAGCACTGGATAACCGATCTGCTCGGCAACTTTCTTCGCCTCTTCAC
Organism: bacterium; assembly: GCA_040004575.1. Taxonomy (GTDB): domain Bacteria; phylum Acidobacteriota; class Blastocatellia; order Pyrinomonadales; family Pyrinomonadaceae; genus PSRF01. Next base: position 7,282 of record JBDUAQ010000056.1, on the reverse strand, counting down.
TAGTCGCGGCCATTCCGTTTTCCGGTTGCGGGATGCCTGATTCGCGCAGTAGTGCGCCAAATCGTTGGCGATCTTCAGCGAGGTCAATTGCGTCGGCCCCGGTGCCAATGATGGGCACACCCGCTTCGTGCAGGCGCATCGCCAGGTTCAGTGGAGTTTGTCCGCCAAACTGGACGATCACACCTTCGGGCTTCTCGACGTCGACGATATTCATCACATCTTCGAATGTCAGCGGCTCGAAATAGAGACGATCAGACGTGTCGTAATCAGTCGAGACTGTTTCCGGATTGCAGTTGACCATGATCGTTTCGAAGCCGGCGTCGCGCAGCGCAAACGAAGCGTGGCAACAGCAATAGTCAAACTCAATTCCCTGGCCAATCCGGTTTGGGCCGGAGCCAAGGATCATGATTTTGCGTCGATCGGTCGGCGCTGCTTCGCTTTCAGCCTCGTAAGTCGAATAAAGATACGGCGTGAACGATTCAAACTCGGCGCCGCAAGTGTCGACGCGTTTGTAGACGGGAACTACGCCCAGTTTTTTTCTGTACTCGCGGACTTCGTCTTCCGATTTGTCAGTCAGATAAGCGAGGCGGCGATCCGAGAGCGCGACTTCCTTGAAGGATCGCAACTGCTCAGCCGAAATGTCTTCGAGCTTAAGGCCTTCGATTCCCTTTTGGATTTCCATCACATCCTGGAGCTGTTCCAGAAACCAGGGATCGACGCGCGAGAGCCGATAAATCTCCGCGATGGGCCAGTCGTGTTGCAGCGCGTAGGTGATGTAGGAGAAGCGCTGGGAATTCGGCCGCGCGAGTTTGCGTTGCACTTCATCATCGGAAACGTCCTCAAGCCGCAAAGGCTTCACAGCTTCCAATGAACGCAGGCCCTTGAAGAGCGCTTCCTTGAATGTTCGACCAATCGCCATCACTTCGCCAACTGACTTCATCTGCGTGCCCAGCACGTCCTCGGCTTCTTTAAACTTTTCGAAGTCCCACTTGGGAATTTTGGCGACGACATAGTCGATGGTTGGCTCAAATGACGCCGGCGTCTTCTGCGTGATGTCGTTGGGGATTTCGTCGAGCGTGTAACCGACAGCCAGCTTCGCCGCGATCTTTGCAATCGGAAAGCCAGTAGCTTTGGAAGCCAGCGCGGAAGAGCGCGACACGCGCGGATTCATTTCGATAACGCGGATGTCGCCGTTCTCCGGATTCACCGCAAACTGAATGTTCGAGCCGCCCGTCTCCACGCCGACCTTGCGAATGATGACGATTGCCATATCGCGCATTCGTTGATACTCGCGATCGGTGAGCGTTTGTGCCGGCGCGACCGTGATCGAGTCGCCGGTGTGTACGCCCATCGGATCGAAGTTTTCAATCGAGCAGATGATCACGACATTATCGGCGAGGTCGCGCATCACCTCGAGCTCGAATTCTTTCCAGCCGAGAATCGATTCCTCTACCAGCACCTCGTGCATCGGTGAAGCGGCGAGACCCGCGCGCACGATCTCTTCAAACTCTTCGGGGTTGTAAGCGGTGCCGCCTCCGGTTCCGCCGAGCGTGAAGGACGGACGAATGATCGCCGGGTAGCCGGTGTGCTCGACAGTCTCCTGCGCTTCCGTCCATGACTTGGCAAAACCGCCACGCGGCATTTGCAAACCGGCCTCGTCCATTGCTTGCTTGAAGAGCATGCGGTCCTCGGCGACGCGAATCGCCTCGCGTTTGGCGCCGATCATTTCAACGCCACACTCTGCGAGCACACCGCAATCGTCGAGTGCGATCGCCAGGTTGAGCGCCGTCTGACCGCCGACGGTTGGCAACAAGGCATCGGGCCGTTCCTTGCGGATGATGGCACTGACGGCTTCCACGGTTAGCGGCTCGACGTAGGTAACGTCAGCTGTTTCCGGGTCAGTCATGATCGTTGCCGGATTAGAGTTGACCAGCACGACCTTGTAACCTTCCTGCCGCAAAGCCTTGCACGCCTGCGTCCCGGAATAGTCAAACTCGCACGCCTGTCCAATAACAATTGGGCCGGATCCGATGATTAAGATTTTGTGGATATCAGTGCGTTTGGGCATTTACCTGGGAGCGCAGGCATCCTGCCTGCTATGCGCGCCGCTTGGCGCAAAAACCTAAAACCTTCATTCAAGTGGAGTCAAAACATTATACATACCAACTTAGACGGACGGAATTGGCGCTAAAACTTTCGCGTTAGTTTGTCTTGAAGTCGAGATTCGCGGCAGGTGCGGTGGTTACGGGCTAAGCCGTGGTCGAGTCAAAGCGGCGCTGGTCAAGATGCTTCCGGTAATCTTCTCCTTCGATCTTAACCTTCTTGCACATTTCGTATAGACGGCTGCGCAGTGGGGTGCCGATGCGTTCCTCGAGCGTAGTCATTTCCTGGATCCGATCGGCCGCAAAAGTCCTGCGGCGTTTTGGGTCCGCTGACTCCGGGTTTTCTTCGGCGGCTGCGCGCGGCTCATCGAGGTAATTCGTCGTGAAGATCGTAAGCTTCTTATGGTTGTAGCGCGTGTTGATAATCTGATAGAGCGTGTCGCGCACCCAGTTGGTTGGGACGGTTGCTCCTAACTCGTCGAGCACAAGTACTTCAGCCTGATACACCGGAGCCAGCACCCGCATTTCCGAAGTTTGCGAAACCGGATTGTAAGAATCCTGAATCGCTTTGAGCAGCGAACCTGACTCATAGAACAGGCAAGCGACACCCTTCTTCTCGATCAACTCTCTCAGTACGGCGATAGCCAGATGAGTCTTACCCACGCCCACGCTTCCCATGAATAAGAGCCCGGTTTCAACCGCCGGATATTCAGCGACCAACCTGCTCGCAAAGCTGTGGGCAAAGAATTGAGAGTCATTCTTTGGGTAGTAATTGTGAAAAGAGCACTCGCGAAAGCGCGGCGGGATGCGCGCTGCGTCGAGAGCTCGCGCTCCACTATTTGATCGCCGGCAGTCGCATATTGCAGCACCCTTACCTGAATCGAGTCTCGTGCCGGTACCAAAACAGATTGGGCAAACAACGTCCTGGGGTCTCGCGGCTTGGTAAGAGTTGACTGGTGAGTCTGTGACTTCGTGCAAACTATTCGCGAAGCGTATTACGTTCTTGCCTGAATTATCTGATGACATGTGGGAAGCGAGTAGTAACCGGACCAATTGTTTTCTGTAGTCGAAGCTGTTTGGATTATAGCATTGCAGGTAGCGAAGCGAAGGAATCGAGCGTGTTAATTCCGGGGCGGTGGTTCTCCGTCAAAATTCCATGATATTTCTTCCCTACCTTCCTAGCTCAGTTTCAAATTCGGCACGGGTGGACTATTGTTATATGACCGGAGGCTTTATCGAAACCGAAATGCGTCTGTGGGATTCATTGCTGACCAAATTTGGGCTCAACCAAGTAAAAGCTGAGCGCCATCCAATTCGCGTTTTTCTTCTTGATGATGACACGAGGAGGCATCGTTGGTTTTCGGCGCGCTTTAAAGGCGATTTTGTCGATGTGGCTGACAACGTGAAGCAGGCCCGGGAGTTCCTCGAAGCAAATTCATACGACGCAATCTTCCTCGATCACGATCTACATCCCGAACACTACAACAGCGAAAGCCGCGACGACACGCGCACGGGATACGCGATAGCTTTGTGGCTCGCCGCTAATCCGGAACTTCAGCCGGCCTCAACTATCCTCGTCCATACACGGAATGCGGACGGCGCAATGCGGATGGTTGAAGAATTGCGCCGCGCGGGTCGGACGGCAGAATACGTGCCCTTTCCAATGCTCGAGGAGCGGATCAAACACTACTGGCGACACTAAAAGGTGAAGAGGGTAAAAGGGACGGGAGCATTTGAATGTCAAGCGAGTCGTTGATTAATTCTTCTTTCGGAGCACTCGCTCCCACTATGAGAGGTTCATGCGTCGCACCAGGTCTATGTAGCGCGGGTCGGTACGCAGACTGTCATAGCGCTGGTTCTCCTTTACGTGGAGAAGCCAGCCGTTGCGCTGTTCGAACGCTTTATCCAGCCACGCAAACGCCTGTTCTTTGTCGCCCAAACCCATATAAATCTCCGCTACCCCGCGCGCTGGGACGAACTTTTGGGTCGAAAGCTGATTTAACTCCCGGATCGAGTTTAAGGCTTCGTCTCGATTGCCGGAGACGGCGTAAGCGTGACCCAGGCCAGCTAGATAGATGGGTTGGCGGTTTGCAAGATTGACGGCTTCTTCGAATTCGGCAATCGCTTCGGCAAACATGCCCATTTGCTCGTAGGCTTCGCCCAGAAACATGCGCGCCGGAATGAAGCCCGGGTCGAGCTCAAGGGTCTTCAATAGCTGTTCGATGGCTTGTTGATATTCACGCAAATAAAGGTAGTGCCAGCCCATGTGCATGTTGAGGACGAGACCGAGCGGGTCACATTCGAGAGCCCGCCTGCTTTCATCGAATGACTCCTTGGTACGTCCCATCGCCTTGAGGAAGTGGGAATACCAGATGTGGACAGGGCCGTATTGGGGCTTGAGTTCAATGGCGCGTTGGAACTCTGTTTCTGCTGCGACCCAGTCCCAATCGTAGGCCGTAGCAGCCCAGCCGAGAGCGGCGTTGGCTTCGGCGCAGTTTGGATCGAGTTTCAAGGCCCTCTTTGCTGCTTCCTTGGCTTTGGGGAAGCTCTCGGCCGGCGTCAGAACCGCGTATAGATCCCAGCCCAACGAGTTGTAAGCATCGGCGAGGCCTGCATAGGCCGGCGCGTAAGTCGGGTCTTTAGCGGTGGCTTGCTGCAGATAGTGCAGGGCCCGCGTCAGCGCGTCGGGGGTTCGTCTGTACCAGTGATGGCGACCCTTCAGAAAGGCTTCATAAGCTCCGGGATCCACCGGGCCAGGCCCCGTGAGGCGCGCTTTCTCCTGAGGGGTGAGTTGAATCTGGATCTCCTGCGCGATGGTTCGCGCGACATCGCTCTGCAGTGCAAGGATGTCACGCAAGTCGCTCTCATAACTTTTGGCCCAGAGGTGGGTGTCGGTAGCCGCGCGTATCAATTGGGCAGCGATCCGCACACGATTACCCGATCGCACCACAGTGCCTTCTATCACGGCGTCGACTTTCAGCTCCAGTGCGATCTCAGGCAGCGACTTCCGTGCGCCTTTGTACTGCATCACGGAGGTACGTGAGATTACGCGCAGCACGCCGATCTGTGACAGGGTCGTGATCAGCGCGTCTGTCATTCCGTCGGCGAAATACTCCTCCTCTGGGTTGGGTGAGAGATTTTCCAGCGGTAGCACCGCCAGTGAGCGGATGCGTGCCCGATGCGCCCTGGCTTGAGCGGGCCGGCCCGCCAAGGAATCTCTCGTGCGCTGGGGTGCCTGCCGCGAGACTTCCAGTGCCGCCCGGACTTCGCTGGCATGCTGATATCGCTCGGCGGGTTCCTTTGCGAGGCAGCGCTGGATCACTCTCCGCAAGCCGGCGGGAACCCGCGCCGATAGGGGAGCCGGCGATTCCCGCAGAATGGCCGAGCTCAACGTGAATGCCGTACTGCCTCTAAAGGGCAATTGCCCCGTGATCATCTCGTAGAGGACGACGCCGAGTGCCCAGATATCGCTACACACACTCACCTGGTCGCCACGCAACTGCTCAGGTGACATGTAGGGCACCGTGCCTACTATCGCATTAGGCGCGGTTAACAGACTTTTAGTCTCGGCTTCGGTATCTTCCCCGCCCGCTCGCTGGATTACTTTCGCCAGGCCAAAGTCCATCACCTTCGCTTGTCCACGCGAGGCGATAATTACGTTAGATGGCTTGATGTCCCGATGGATGATGCCGTGCGTGTGCGCTTCCGTAAGAGCATCAGCGATCTGCAAAGCGATGGTAAGCGATTCTTTCAGTTCCACCGGCTTTCGCTTGAGTCTCAAATCGAGCCTCTCGCCTTCAATGTATTGCATCGCGATGAAGCTGCGGCCGTCTGCTTCGCCGACTTCATAGATAGAGCAGATGTTTGGATGATCGAGTGTCGCCACCGCGCGCGCTTCCCTGACCAAGCGCTTTCGGGCGTGTTCATCTGAGACTGTTTCCGGTGGTAAGAGCTTGATAGCCACATGGCGGCCAAGCTGCGTATCTTCTGCCAGATACACCTCACCCATCCCGCCCGCTCCGAGCTTGGACAGAATGCGGTAGTGAGAAATGTTTGAGTTGACCGGTAGCGTTTCGTTCATCTCATTCGGCTCGTTTGGAGTCACGGCTTTAAGCGGAAGCATTAGTTCACGAAAGTATGCGGCCTAAAGGTGGGACTCCAAACTGCTGTTCAAACTTCAAACTCACTGTGGTAACCCGACGCGCCGCAAGAGGTCAGCGAAGTGTGGATTGGAGCGCAGGCTGTCGAGCTTTGCATCTACCTTGATATACACCAGCAGATCAGAACGTTTCCTCATCAGCCTGATTCTTTGTCCCAATCCCCGTTCGAATAATTTTCTTAGCTCATCAAAGGCGTGCATGGTTTCTAATCTTAGCGGCTACTGCAGATGCATGCCATAACTCTGGCTGAATATCTGTGCTCTTTTTCGCGAAGGCAAGAGCCTTTTGTAGTTCTGCCACCGCCTCTCCGTCAATGGCTTTTCCTCGTAAGTCGGTCCGAGTTCCCGGTGCGTCTGGACATAGTTTTGGTCCATCTCTAAAGTCTTCTTGAATTGCCCCGCTGCACGATCGTTTTGAAACTATGCGCTTCGCGCAAGTAGAAACAACCCTCGTAGTAACCCGCTCATTCTCAAACGCAAGCCACACTTCCTGATGGAAGATTCCAGTTTCTATTGGGAGGTGTAACCATGACCGAACTGCGTCAGAGAATGAACGAGTGTCTCCAGCTTAGATGCTTATCCGAACGCACGCAAGCAGCTTACGTCTGTTTCCGTCTAACGGTAAACGCAGGGGTGTTGATGACTTCTGCAGACGTGCCCTTAGGCAGTTCCGCTTGCGGCCATCGAGAATTGCGCCACAAACTGTAGGTGCTTCAGCATAACTCCGGACCTCGAAGGAGCTGGCAAAGATCCTGGGCCACTCGAATATAAAGATGAAGGAACGTTATGCCTAACTGGACCCGGCAGCTTATCGCTAGGACCAGCATCACGGGCGGGAAATTTGGAAGTCATTTGAATGAACGACGCCAAAAGTGAAGTTGAAAGTAATCGATATTCGCGTATTGTACGCGCGAGAAATTCTTACGCGCTTTTTGCTGTCGCTAAGTTATTGAAAGGACTGGTGGGCAGGGACGGACTTGAACCGCCGACGCCGGCCTTTTCAGGGCCGCCTACCGTATCG
>JBDUAQ010000003.1:0-47223 GCA_040004575.1 bacterium | reverse complement strand
AGCAGGCGCGCGAATCCGTGGGGCGCATGGCGCGTGAAGTTCTTTCCAATCCGATCATCGAAGACTATCGCGTGGAGATCGAAGCGTGAAGTTTGGCATCATAGTTTTTCCGGGCTCAAACTGCGATCACGATGCTTATCACGTGATCTCAAAGCAGGTGGGCCAGCCCGTGGATTTTATCTGGCATCGAGATACTGATCTCAACTCTTTCGACGCTTTGATTATTCCCGGAGGTTTTTCGTATGGCGACTACTTGCGCGCGGGCGCGCTTGCCCGTTTCTCGCCGGTCATGGACTCGGTGAAAAAGTTTGCCACCAGCGGCCGCTTTGTGCTGGGAATATGCAACGGCTTTCAGATTCTTTGCGAAGCCGGACTATTGCCGGGGGCCTTGATCCGCAATCGCGATTTGCACTTTATTTGTGAACACGTCTCGGTTCGCATTGAGACTTCCGATACGCCGTTTACCAACGAAATGACGCGCCTGTCAGTACTGCAAATTCCGATTGCACACGCAGAGGGAAACTACGTCTGCGACGATGCAACACTTGCGGAACTTCAGCATCAGGATCGGATCATCTTTCGTTACTGCGACTCAACCGGAAATATTACCGAAGCAGCAAACCCCAATGGTTCTCGTGATAACATTGCCGGCATCTGTAATCGCGCGCGCAACGTGCTCGGGCTGATGCCCCATCCGGAACGGGCGTGTGAAGACCTGCTCGGTTCGAGTGACGGCCGTGATATCTTTCGTTCGCTTGCAGCCACCCTGGCAGCGGTGGCTTAACCTGAGTTATTTTTTTCAACTACAACCGCCGGAGAAATCAAATGAAACACAATCCAGCCTGGCTCGCAGCCGGCCTCTTAGTTTTCGTCGTTCTGGCCTGCAACCTTTCCAAGAACTCCAACTCCAACTCCAATTCCAATTCCAATTCGAGCGGCGACCTTGGTTCCGGAAAGGCCATTAAGGAAGCTCACATGGCCAAAGACGATGGCAATGGCGCACCCGGCGAGGAGACCGACTCATTCGCACCCGGTGACCGGACGATCCATTCTGTAGCTACTTTGAGCAACGCAAAGTCCGGGACAAAGATGAAGTTTTCCTGGTTGATCGTGGACGCCGACGGCACCAAAAACAAAGCGATCAAAGACATCGATTACACAACGGGAGCGCTCGAGAATGTAATTCACGGCCATTTGACGTTGCCGCAGGATTGGCCGGTCGGCAAATACAAAGTCGAGATTTACGTTAACGGCGATCTCGATCGAACACTTTTCTACAGCGTCAAGTAACCCGGCTACTGCGATCAATCCAGCAGAATAAACAATGAAGCGAATCCTTCCGTTTATCATCATTGCCGTCGTGCTCGGAGCAGGCCTGTTTACGGTCGCCTATCTCCAGCGCGCGGCTTCTGAAACTCCCCGGACTCCTTCGCCTGCTCCAAGCGCTTCGCCGGTGGCGAGCATTCCGAGCCAGGGGGAAGCAGGCGCTGAACCGGCCCACGCATTGGGCAACGCGCAGGCGCCGGTTACACTTGAAGAGTTTGGCGACTTCGAGTGTCCACCTTGTGGCCTGCTACACCCGATCCTGAAAAGTTTGGCGGGCGAGATGGGCCCAGCAAATTTGCGCATAATCTTTCGGGAGTTTCCGCTCGTGCCAACTCACGCGCATGCGCTCGCCGCCGCGCACGCGGCGGAGGCCGCCGGGCTGCAAGGCAAATTTTGGGAAATGCATGACATGCTTTATGAGCACCAGAAGGACTGGCATGAGGCTTTCGATGTGCGTCCTATTTTCGAAGGATACGCAAAAAACATCGGCCTCGATGTCGCGCAATTCCAGCGAGACAACACGAGCGAGATAGTTGAGCGGCGCATCTTTCTCGACGGGAAGCGTGGTCATTCATTGGGAGTCACTGGAACACCGACAGTCTTCATGAATGGCAAAGAGGTGCCCTTCGAGTCGCTCGCGCCCGATAAGCTGAAGGCGCTTATTAACAACGAACTCGCCGCGCACCCCTGAACAGCCTAGGAGCGCGGGCATCCTGCCCGCATTCTTTCCTGCATTGGCGTGACTAGTCCAAACAAACCGATTCTGCCGACCCTTTCCCGACGAGCGGCGATGCTTTACGGTATCGCCGCTTTGGTTTCACTTGTCGGCCTAGCAGACTCGATCTATCTCACCGTTGAGCATCTCACGGGACAGAGCGTTCGTTGCACCATAACTTCTGGCTGCTCGGAAGTGCTCTCCAGTCCGTATGCGACTGTACGCGGCTATCCCCTCGCCGCGCTGGGCGCCATCGCTTACTTCGTATTTTTTAGTCTCGCTACGCTCGCAGCCTTCGGCTACCGCAGCACTAGCAAGTTACTCACGCCGCTCGTCGCCGCGATGTTTCTGACTACGCTCTGGCTGTTTTATCTGCAGGCATTCGTCATCCAACACTTCTGTCAGTTTTGTTTGCTTTCAGCACTCGTCACGACCACGTTGACGGCACTTGTAATCTTCGCGCGCCGGACAAAGCAGTAGGCACCAAGCAGAAGGCAGTAGGCAGAAAACAAAACCAGAGCATTCCTTCTGCTTACTGCTTACTGCTTACAGCCGTTTGCCTTTGACCGCCTCACCACAGACTGATAATCTCTTGCTTCCGTTCCCCATTGCTTCAACTCAATTGTTACTTTCTTCGGGAGGAGTTACTACCCATGAAAAAGCTAGCCACTATTTCCCTGATGTTTGCTCTGCTCGCCATCGCGCTACTCGTAAGCGCACGAACGGGCGTAGCTGATATTCCGACGCCACCAATCATTGGCTCAACGATTGGGGACTTCACTCTTCCAGATACCAGCGGGATAGACCATTCGCTGGCATCGCTCAAGGGCAAGAACGGCGCGCTGCTCATTTTCATCGCGGTGCAGTGCCCGGTTTCAAATGCCTACAACGAGCGTATGGAAAAACTAGCGCAGGATTACAAAGCCCGCGGCATCAACGTCGTTGGCATTAACGCCAATTCCACCGAGTCGGCCGCAGACGTAAAAGCCCACGCGGCAGAAAAGCATCTGACCTTTCCGATTCTGAAAGACAACGGCAGTAAGATCGCCGACATGTTAGGCGCGACCAGAACCCCTGAAGCGTATTTCCTCGACGCGAGCAACAAGCTCCTTTATCACGGTCGCATCGACAACAGCCGTGACATCACACAGGTAAACCAGAGCGAACTACGCGATGCACTTGATGCAACCCTGGCCGGAAAACCGGTTCCTAAGACGACCGCCAGTGCCTTCGGCTGCTCGATCAAGCGTCCAGCATAACTTGGTTTGATGACGAACTTTCCAAACCGCATCCGCGTTCGCGTTGTCATGGCCGGCATTGTCGTTCTCGTCGGCAGTTTGTTACTGACCTTCTCCGTGGCGGCCCAGGGCAAGGCTCACCAGCCTCGCCGCGCTCGTGCGGTGAAGTCCCCGGCCGTTAAGGCAGTTAACGCTGATGAGATGCAACAGTTGCTAAAACGAGACGACGGCCGTCCGCTGCTGGTTAATTACTGGGCCACCTGGTGCGATCCCTGTCGCGACGAGTTTCCTGAGCTGGTGAAGATCGACCAAGCCTATCGCGCCAAGGGTCTCGACTTCATTGCGATCTCTCTCGACGATCTGGCAGACATTAAGACAGCGGTGCCGAAGTTTCTTCGTCAGATGAAGGCGAAGATGCCCGTCTATTTGCTGAACGTGGCTGACCCGGAGCCGGTAATCAACGGTGTGGATCGCGAGTGGGGCGGCGCTATGCCGGCGACGTTTCTTTACAACAACAAGGGCGAGGTGGTCTACAAACGCTTTGGCCGCGTTAAGACGGATGAACTGCGCAGCGCGATCGAAAAAGTGCTGAGTACTGAGTGATGAGTACTGAGTAACAGAACAATATCGCTTCTGCTTTCGACTCATCACTCAGTACTCAGTACTCAGCACTTTCTTATGGAACAGATCACTCCCGAGATCGTCTCCGCCCACAATCTCACTCCGGAAGAGTTTGCGCGTATCAAGTCGCTCATGGGTCGTGAGCCTACCTTTGCCGAGCTGGGAATTTTCTCGGTGATGTGGTCGGAACACTGCTCGTACAAATCTTCGCGCGTTCACCTGCGCCGTCTTCCCACCACCGGCGAACGCATCATCGTGCCGCCGGGAGAGAATGCCGGCATCGTTGATGTGGGCGACGGCTGGTGTGCTGCCTTCAAGATCGAATCGCACAATCACCCTTCATTCATCGAACCTTTCCAGGGCGCCGCGACTGGCGTTGGCGGCATTCTGCGCGACGTTTTCACGATGGGCGCGCGACCAATTGCCGCGATGAACAGCCTGCGCTTTGGTTCGCTTGATCACCCGCAGCACGGACAGCGTAACCGCTCTTTGCTCGCCGGCGTTGTCGGTGGAATTGCTCACTATGGCAACGCGTTTGGTGTCGCCACAGTCGGTGGCGAGGTCGCTTTCGACGATGCTTATTCCCTTAATCCACTTGTCAATGCGTTCGCGCTTGGTTTGGTCAAGCGGGACCAAATCTTTTTCGGCAAGGCAACGGGCGTTGGCAATCCCATTCTTTACGTGGGCGCGAAAACCGGACGCGACGGAATTCACGGCGCGACCATGGCCTCAGCAGAGTTTGACGATGCAGCACTGGCGAAGCGCCCGACCGTTCAAGTTGGCGATCCATTTCTGGAGAAGTTGTTGCTCGAAGCTTGCCTGGAGGCGATGCGCAGCGGAGCGGTCGCGGGAATTCAGGACATGGGCGCTGCCGGTCTGACGTCGTCGTCGTGCGAAATGGCGGCGCGCGCCGGTACGGGGATAGAAATCGATTTGTCGTTGGTGCCGCAACGCGAACAAGGCATGACTGCTTACGAGATGCTGCTGTCGGAGTCGCAGGAGCGCATGCTGATCGTCGCCCATTCCGGACGCGAACGGGAAGTGATTGACATCTTTCGCAAATGGGATCTCGACGCGGTAGTTATCGGACGCGTTCGCGACGGTCACAACATGCGTGTAATTCACGAGGGCGAGACCGTCGCTGACATTCCGGTCTCGGCGCTAACGGACGCGGCGCCGTTGTACGAACGACCTATGGCAAGTCCAAAGTCTAAAGTCCAAAGTCCAAAGTCAGAAGATCAAAAACAAAAGACTAAAGACCAGAATCATAACGACTCGCTACTGAAACTCCTCGCGTCCCCTAACCTTTCGTCGAAACAATTCGTCTATCGCCAATACGACCACATGGTCAGGACGAACACGGCTGTCTTGCCAGGCGCCGACGCCGCTGTAGTGCGAATAAAAGAAACTCGCCGCGCTCTGGCGATGTCGCTCGACGGCAACGGGCGCTACTGCGCGGCGAACCCGCGTGAAGGCGCAAAGTTGATTGTCGCTGAAGCGGCGCGCAACGTTGTCTGCGTTGGTGCGCGACCGCTTGCCGTTACCAACTGTCTTAACTTTGCCTCGCCGGAACGCCCGGAAGTGATGTGGTCATTTTCGGAAGTTATCGATGGCATGGCGGAAGCCTGTCGCGCCTTCAATACTCCGGTCGTTTCCGGCAACGTCTCGTTCTATAACGAAACGGAAGGACGCGGCATCATTCCCACGCCCGTGATCGGAATGATTGGCCTCGTGGAAGACGTGCGCCGCGTGGTGCAACCGGGATTCAAACAAGCAGGTGACGTGATCGCTTTGCTGGGAACTACTGCGGACGATATTTCCATCAGCGAATACGCAGCGACAATTGCCGGCGTTTCTACTGAGGCGATGATCGCCAGCGGTTCCGTTCCCAGGATCGATCTGCAATTGGAATGCGCGCTGCAGCAGGTATGTCTCGAAGCCGCTGAGGCGGGCTTGCTCGCTTCAGCTCACGACTGTGCCGATGGCGGACTTGCCGTGGCGCTCGCCGAGTGCTGTTTCTCTTCGCTCAATCGTAGCGGCATTGGCGCTGAGATTGTCGTCCCTGAAGCTTCGCTGCCTCCTACGAGCGTGCTCTTCGGCGAATCACCTTCGCGAATCATCCTGAGTTTCACGGCGTCCTCGCTGACTCTCGTGGAAGATCTCGCCGTTCGCGCGAATTGCCCAATCGCGATCCTGGGCCAGGTCGGCGGCAGCCGGCTGCGCATAAAACTCGGCGAAGAAGAAGTCATCTCCAGTGATATTGACGAACTAGAAACCGTTTGGCGCGAGTCTCTCGCGAAAAAGCTCGAAGCCAAAGTAATGGCCGCTGGTGGTGAATAGGCAAGAAGTTTAGAGTTCAAACTTTAGTTTGCCATTCTGACCAAAAACACAAGCTGAAGCTTGAACTCTAAACTACGGGCCAGACTTCCGATCATGCATCCCGTAATCTATCTCAACAAAGTAATGCTTGAAGCCACGAAGGCGCGCGTGGCGCCCGTGTCGTCGGCGATGTTGTATGGCCGGGGAGTTTTTACAACCGTTGCAATCTACGATGGCAAGCCATTCCTATGGCCGGAACATTGGCAACGCCTAAGTAACCACGCCGAGAAATTGAGCGTCGAATGCGCCGGCTTAAACGAACGAAATGTCGGTGAGGCTCTTAGAAAACTCGTATCAGTCAACCAGGTCAAAAGCGGACGCGGACGCGTGATCCTGTTGGCGCGTAGTGGTCGCGACGTTTGGCGAACAAAAAAGGAGAGCCCGCGCAAGACCGACCTCTTGATTATGACTGGCGATCAGCAGAAAGTTCCGGCGACAGGAATGTCGCTGGCAGTTTCACCGCACCGCGTCAACAGCTTGTCCCCGCTCGTCGGCATCCGGAGCCTGAACTATTTGGAGCAGGTGCTTTCCTGGGAAGAAGCGCAGAGGCGAGATTTTGATGAAGCGGTCATGCTTAACGAGCGTGGGGAAATCGTTGCGGCCACGATGGCCAACATTTTCTGGTTTAAGGATGGCACGCTTCACACCCCTGCACTCAGCACCGGAGCGATCGCCGGCATAACTCGCGCGGCTGTTATTGAACTGGCGGGTAAACAGTTTATCCCAGTGGTTGAGGGCGTTTATGAGTTGGCCGATTTCACCGGTGCTGATGAAATCTTCCTCACTTCAGCCAGCATCGGCGTCGCGCAGGTTACGACTTTTGATTTCCGGCAGTATCCAATTGTGAGCGGCAGCATCTGCGCGCGCCTTTCTGACACTCTCAAAGAACTCACTTCAAAACTCTGAGCACTAATTGTCGTACGCCCAAGACCGAAGGAGAACGTCATGTTTAAAAAACTCGCATCCGTCCTGATCACTACCGCACTTGCCTGTACGCTTGGGAGCTTGCCCAAGGCAACAATTTGTCCAAGCGGACAAAGATCTTAATCGGGGTCGGAATCGCGGTAAGCGTAGTTGCGATCATCGTAGTCAACCATGCGAGGAACCACTTGTTCGACGATTTCAGGCCGTTCTCCAATCAGGACTAAGACCACGACTCTGGCAGCAGGCAGCAAGAATCTGCCGGATTCTCATAGCGCAGAAATAACTTGTTTCAACGCGCACCGGCTTCTCGCTGATGCCTAACACCGCAGCCTCCAAGTTCCGCTTGTCAGCAGAATGCTGCACTGACCGGAGCGAGGCTAAGGGGTAACCATCTTTAAAGGCTAAAAGATCTCCATTGGCATCCGAATCGCAGCTGCGATCATTGTCGGCGTTTCTCATCGGCAAAGAAGATCGAGTCACCGGTTCGGCTTTTTGAAAAACACAATCGCCATGTTTGTTAACGGCGAGTCCATTGGAGGCAGCCATGATCAGCAGCGGCAATTTGCGACTATTAGCACTGGGTGTTGCCATCTCTTTACAAATTCCAGGGATCCTGGGATGTGGCGGTCATCGCGTTCCGGATCTTTCACGAGTGTTTGCGGAAGCGAGAAACCAACGTGGCAAGCGGCCGATTATCCTTGTGCCCGGCATCCTGAACATGAATCTGGTCAATTCGAAGACCGGTGAAACTGTCTGGCCGAGTGCCTTCCGGTCTGATGACGACGAATTGGCACTTCCGATAACCGGAGATCCGTTGAACAGTACTGACAACCTGGTAGCTACAAAAGCGCTTGAATCCGCACGCTTCCTGCCCCTCATGCCAAGAATTAGCTTCCTCAAAGACTTGCTCATCGCCCTGCGCACCGGCGCCGGCTATCACGACGGAGATTGGGACAACCCATCAAAAGACGGCGACCGCGATACCTTTTACACATTTCTCTACGACTGGCGTCGCGATAATGTGAAGGTGGCTCAACAGCTGATTGAACGAATCTCCCGACTCAAGGAAAAGCTGGGTAAGCCCGAACTGCGTTTTGATGTTGTCTCGGTTTCCATGGGAGGATTAATCGCTCGTTATGCGGCGATGTATGGAAATGCAGACTTGCGCAACGACCAGAACCCGCCTTCGTTAACCTGGGCGGGCGCCGCACACATCGATCGAATATTCATGTTCGCGCCTCCGAACGCAGGATCAATGGAGGCTTTTGCCACCGTCCTTAATGGCTACTCGATAACTCAAGGCGCCGCCAAACCCAGGCGATTGTTCCATAAGCTGTCTCGTGAAGATGCATTTACGAGCTTGGCTGTATTTCAACTGATGCCTCATCGCCAGACAGTGCGCTTCCTTGATCGTGACCTCAAACCTCTGGCAATCGACTTGTACGATCCGGTTAATTGGAAGGGGTATGGATGGTCTATTGCACACGATCCAGCATTCAGAAAGCGTTTTGTTATGAAGAATGCGGGCGGCGAAAAGAGTCCTGCCGATCAAAATGCAAACTTGCTGGACGTTCATTTGGCGGCGACGCTGGAGCGGACGCGGCTTTTCCACCAGGCACTCGATGTGCCAATTGATGGGTCAGCGCCTGTTCAGCTTGTCGCTTTGGCAGGAGACTGTGAGGAAACCCTGAATGCCGTGGTTGTCTACTATGATCAGAACAACAACCGCTGGGTAACGATGACTTCCCCGAGAGAGTTGCGCGCTTCGGATGGACACCGGATCCGACAACAAGAAGTGAGGAGCGCGATGTATGTACCCGGCGACGGACGAGTCACCAGGTCTTCCGTGCTGGGCACTAGCCTGGAAGGCGCTCCGAACATGGAGTCGCCTTATAAGACAATCCTGCCAATCGTTCACGCCTTTTTTGTCTGTGGCGGACATGGGGAATTACAGAACAATCCGATGTTGGAAAATAATGCGCTCACACTCTTGCTGGGTCGGCGTTGAACCCAATAGCCATGGATTTGAACGCAATAGCCATGGATATCGAGACTTGATGGAGCATGAGACTCGGCAATAATCCCGCCAAGGTCCCTGGGATCGGCAACCTTGGCATTGACAGTCCTACTTAGTCCGTTTACGCTGTGCGCGATTTCTGAAGCAACCCTGAGCCTCGCTAACCATCAGGACGATCCACCGGTACGATTACCCGAAGTGCTTCATGTGCTACCGGACCAGGTTTGGATCACGCGCGCAATAAAAAGGAGCATAGGTCATGACCAAGGTCTTCATAGTAAACCCCGCAAATGCGAGCATCGGCTTCAGCGTTATGACCCCCCGATGGCTTTATGTGATTGCGGGCGCAACACCCACAGAGTTGGTGGGTGACCCAGTCGTTATCGATGAACCGGTTACACGGTTTAGGCCTGAAGATGTACGCCCAGGTGACATCGTCGGTGTCGGAATCCACACCGCGAATTGCCGGCCTGGTTATCGCGTAATCCGCGAGGCGAAGGAAAGCGGGGCAACTGTGATCGTCGGCGGCATACACGCCACCATCTTTCCGGAGGAGCCGTTGGAAATGGGAGCTGACGCCGTCGTTAAGGGTGGCGGCGATCTCATCTGGCCCAAAATTATCGAAGACGCCCTGCTGGGCAGGTTGCAACGCGTCTATGACGGGGGAAGAGTGCCGGGCGAGCTGATGGCCAAAGCTCGGTGGGATCTTCTCGATCCGAGCAAGTACTTGATGGGCACTATTCAAACGGTAGCGGGCTGTCCTGAGAATTGCAGCTTCTGCTCTGTTTGGGTGACTGATGGCCGAACTCCACGCATGCACCTGAACGATCAGATCATCGAGGAGGCAAACGAACTTCATGCCATGGGTCTTCGTTACATCTTTTTCGCTGACGACAACTTCACGCCCGCCACGCTGGCGCGTATCGCCAGAGAAAAGAATCCGCAGACTAAAGCCTTGCTCGCACGTGTGCGGGAAGATCGAATGAAACTATTTGAAGAGTACGACAAGCGCGTTCCCAAGTCGCTCTTTGCATTTACTCAAATGACAGCGGAATCTGTCACTGACGACGAATACCTGGACGCGATGTACGAGAAGATGCGACTCCGCGGGGCCTTAGTAGGAGTGGAATCGTTTACCGAAGAAGGCTTGAAGAAGGCTAACAAAACCTGGAACCCGGTGGGCGAAAATATGGTTGAGGCGATTCGAAAGATCCAGAGTCACGGTATTATGGTTCTTTCCTCAATCATTAACGGGCTCGAGACTGACTCGCTGGATACGCTACGGACTATGCGGGAATTCGCAATCGCTTCAGGCACAGCCTTCGCACAGTTCCCGATTTTTAGCATTTATCCCGGAACCAAGGATTACCACGAGATGCTGCGCGACTGGCAAAATCGCGATCGCGCTGACTACGTGCCAAAACACCAGGTGCAAATGTTGCGTCATAAATTTTGGCTCGAGCTCGATACCACCGAGGTTGACATCAAACATCCAAACTTAACGACTGAGGACCTCGAGCGCGAAGTGCACGAAAGTTGGCGCCGCTTTTACAACCTGAAAGCTATCATCAAACGTACTCGCCAGGGCTCTATGAGCACCATGTCTTTGGGGGGTAAAGTGGCTTATGCGGTGGCGTGTTTGGTGTTCGTTTCGTTTTATCCCAGCGGGATTGCCGCCGATAACGTCCGCCAAACCAAACTGGGTCTTTTCCCCAGACTCTTTATTCGGGTGGCCATTGTTTTGACGAGAAGGAACCGCGACTGGTTCGCAATAAAGCCCGAGCGCGAAACGCGACCGGTTGCAGAAACAAGACGAGCTGCATGAATACGACGCGACTGGCGTCAAGCAGTTCAGAGTTCAACCTTCAGGTTGCTGCTGACGAACGGAAGACAAGCTGAAGCTTGGACTCTGAACTACTTGTTCGGCAGTCAAGAACGTTTTCTTTCTCAGAATCCCGGAGCTAGCATTTTCGTCAACGCTTCGGGGTTCTTTATTTTTTGCTCGGCCATCCAGGTGTCAGCCTCTGTGATTAGCTGCTGCCCACGCTCGCCGCCAAGTTTCTCACCAAGCCGTCTTCGAGCTGCCGCCGCATAGAGACGCATCTCCGCGCGCTCAAAAATCTGCACCGCTTCCGAGAGCAGCGTGACGGCCTTCTCTGCGTCTGCGCGTTGCTGCGCAACTGCTGCTCGCAACAGGGTGGCGTATGGTTTTGACCACGACATTTTTACTTTTTCCATCTTGCGCGTCATCTTTTCAATGAGCCGCAGCTTGCCATCATCGCGACGGTCAGAGTTGATAGCAAGGGCCGCGCGCGCCCGCAGTTGCATGGCCTCGACACCCACTCCGGGCGTACGAAATAGCAGGGAATTCTCAAGCGCTTGCCATTGTCCTTCAACATGCTTCCGAGCAACTTCGACATCTCCAGTGTAGATTTCAATTTGCACGAGCGCGTGCAGCGAGACGTAGTGCTGCAAATGAAAGCCCTCCTGCGGCCAGGACTTAAGCGCCTCGATCACTTCGGCTCGGGCTTTGTCCGGCTCATCCGCCGCCAGCCAAATCACATTCAAACGGGTGCGTAGATCTATCGCTCCGAATAGATTTCCCTGTTCCAGTGCGGCTGACAGCAGTGCCGGCACTTGTCGCGATACTTCCGCAAGCTCACCCAGGTGTATCAGCGCGGTTAGCTTATAGCGATTCGCCATTGTCTGCTCCCAGGTCGTACCCGTACATCTGTCGCGTAAGATTTCCGTGGCGCGGTCGCAGGTTTCGACACACTTCCGCCAGCTCCCTGAAAGATAGGCATCAACGCCGCGGGCCCAGATCGTAAGTCCTATGGCGTAGGGGTGGTCCAATCTCTGCGCGATCTCCTCCGCTTGTTTCGCAATCTGCAGCGAACGCTCTCCGCCAGCGCCCCCGCGCGCCGCGGTCCACACTTGCTCGAAAGCCAGCGCACGTGTCACGCGAAAAGGCTCGCCGGCGCGCAGAGCAAGCAACAGATGCCGATTTTGGAAGTCGGCCCCGCGGATAAGATCAACCGAACCCATACCGGCAGCGACAGCGAAACAAGTATCCAGGCGCACGAGGTCGGATTCGGGAATTTGACTTTCATCGCGCTCGGTGAACTTCAGTCCTCGCAAACGAATTTGCAAACGTCGCAGTAGTAAAGAAATCAGGGCGCTCCGTGGACTCGCCGGGTACGACAAACCTACAGCCGCGAGCACAGAGCGAATCAACTCCAAACCTTCGTTGATATGACCGCCCATCAATAACTGCTGGGCCGCGCGTCGCTTGAATTCAAGACTATGGCGCGCCGAAGTCAGTTGGGCCAGGTCAAGATATGCCTGCGCAGCTTCAGCCGGGCGGCCCGCGTTGACCAGGGCCTCTGCCAGTCCGCGCCTGAGATCGAAGAGCTCAGCGCCCCGCGCCGGCGCCAGTTCAAGGGCGCGCCGGTAGAAAGCCGCGGCACGATCAAAGGCAAGCGCAGTCGCTGCTTTCCTGGCCGCGACAGCAGCGTGCGTAGCGGCGCGCACTCGTTCCCCCGCCCCCATGTAGTGTTCAAAGAGCGCCTCCGGATCGTCGATACCGCGGGCCTCGAGGGCCTGGGCCAGCCGGCGGTGAATCTGGGTGACTCTTTTCGGATCAAGTTGGCTAGCCAGTGCTTCGCGAATGCGATCGTGATAAAGCTCGAGAGTGTGCTCGGCGCCGCCGGTACGCAGAAACTGAGCGGCGCGCAAAGTAGTGACCAGCGGCAGTTCATCGCCTGAGAGTTCTGCCGCCTGATAAGCAACTTCCGGATTAATTGGTCGACCGGCAACCGCGAGCGCGTCAATAAACTGCCGCGCGCCTTTGGGCAAATGGCGCAATCGGGCGTCCAGCATGACCGCCAAAGTGATCCCCGTAGTTGCGATCTGATCGCTGGTCAGCGCGTAACGAGCAAGCTGTTCCAGCAGAAACGGATTGCCGCGTGCTTCATTGAGAATGGCCTCCGCGAAAGGTTCGAGCACCGAAGCGCTGGAACCAAGCAATTCATTTAACAGCGTGTAGGATTCGGATTTTGAAAGAGCGCCGATCAAAACTTCGCGACAACTTTCATCGCCCGTCTTTTCCAGCAACGATTTGAGGAACGGCTTCGTGCGCACGTCTTCGCTGCGAAAACTCGAGAGCAAAAGCAGCGGCGGCGAATCAGGCGGACGCAGCAAGTCCTCGACTAAGCTGGTGCTATCAGCGTCAGACCACTGGAGATCGTCAATGTAGAGCACCAGCGGCTGCCGATCACAGATGCGTCCGAGGAGTTCGCGCAGGGCCGCGAACGCTTTGCGTCTCAGGGTGAAGGGATCCGGTGTTTCATGTTCCCGCTGCGGGGCATTGAAAACTGCATCCACCTGAAGCATCACCGGGAAGAGACGAGCCAGTGCCAGGACTTCACGCGGCATCAGCGCCTCCGCCTTGGATTCCGGCAGCGAAAGCAAATACTTGGTCAGGCTATCTACGACGCCATCCAGAGCTTTGTACGGAACCGACTCGCGTTCATAGCAGCGTCCTTCGAGAATCACAACGTCCGGCTGTTGCTCTCGCAACCGGTCCAGAAAATAGCGGGCGACGGCGGACTTTCCCATTCCTGAGCCGCCGTGAAGATAAACCGTGACGGTTTCTCCGCGCCGTGTGAAGTTGAAAGCATCTTCGAGTTCGCCCAACTGTCGTTCGCGGCCAACGAACGAAGTTGTTTGCGCCACCGACGGCCCGGGGGCGGATACGGGCTGCTGCAATGGTCCCGTGCTGCCGTGCCCGAGTATTCGCAACACCTCCTTGCCGGTCGGTCTCTCATCCGGTTTGCGGCGCAGCAGACGAACGCATAGATCATCGAGAGCTGGCGGTACGTCGCTCACTATTGTGCTGGGCACCGGCGGATCGAAGTTTTGTTTATTCATCATCACTTCGAAAAACTTGCCGGCAAATGGAAGTCGTCCGGTGAGCGCCTGGTAAAGGATGACGCCGACGCTATACCAATCGCTGGCGGGCGAGATAGGAAGCTGTGCCCCCTGCTCCGGAGACATATAGTCCGGCGTGCCGGCGAGCGTGAGGGTGTCGTGAAGTTGCCCGCCTTCTACTTCCGCCACCAGGCCGAAGTCCAGAATTACAACGCGCCCCTCTTTCGTTACCAACACGTTCGACGGTTTGATATCGCGATGAAGTTTTCCCGTCTCATGCAACGCGTGCAGACCCTCAGCAAGTTGTCTTAAGGCGATGTTAAGAAAGTTGAGATTCAACTTCACTCGCGCGAGCGAAGGATCCTGAGCAACTTCAGGCCGATCGTCCGCAGACTGGAAGCCTTTGAGGGACTCCAACTGTTTGGTCTCCGCTTCGTAGTTGGCCAACAACTCCTTATCGGAATCGGAAGCCCCGGGAGTCTTGCGGAGAGTTGGAGTTTTGGAAGACTGAACATGTTTGGCGTGATAACCCGGTCGGACGTATTCAAGAAAATTCACACCTTGGACCAGCTCCATGGTAAAGAACCAGTACTGGCCGTCGGACATAAATTCATAGAGCGCCGCAAGATTTGGATGAGACACATCGGCGAGCGAGCGAAACTCGTTTTTGAAGCGCGAAATATGTGAGGCTTCGGCGCGGGTGAGAGTTTTCAGCGCCACTACCTTATCCGTGTCTCGATCGTGCGCTTCGTAAACCACACCCATGCCGCCTGAGCCAAGGCGGCGGCGAATGCGGAAACGTTTGGTGCCGAGAAAGTCGTTAGAGGTTTGACCCATGTGATTTGATTCTGAGACTACACAAACCAGTGCGAGAATGTAAGCTAATATAGATTAGTCTAAGCCATAATGTTGCGGCAGCGGTAGATTTTAGTGGGGACGAACCAGGCCGCGAAGATTCGTAAGGAGACTGAAATGGACTGGCGCGTGTTTCTAACGACCTTTGGCGTGATATTTCTGGCGGAGATGGGCGACAAAACTCAGCTTGCCGCAATGACGATGGCAGCGCAGTCTAAAAAGCCATGGGCCGTCTTCATCGCCGCCGCACTGGCGCTCACGGCGGTTTCGGCGATTGGCGTGTTGGCCGGGAGCGTGCTCGGCAATTACCTGCCACTAGTTTGGATCAAGCGCGTGGCCGCCGTGGCTTTCATTGTCATTGGAGTGATGATGCTGGCGGGCAAGTTTTGATCGTGTGACGACGAAGTCAGAACCGGGAGCGGTAGCGACCGGGTGAGATCTTCCTTCACTCAAGTTTAGTTGAATTGATAAAGTCTAAAATGATTTTGGCGATATCACCCGGTCGCTCCCGCTCCCGGTTCTGACTTTGTCTTGCTTCCGGAGGGTGATGTCGGCGACAGAGCATACGGCCCTAGTGATATCATCGTCCGCACTTGATAGCGTCATCATTCTTTATCATGGTTTCTGTTTCGGAGGGAAGCTAATGCCGCAAACTCCACACATCGAACGCCACTTCACTGCCGGCGAAGTTGTACGCGACGTCGTCATCGGCATGTCTGACGGATTGACTGTGCCCTTCGCGCTGGCCGCGGGACTGACGGGTGGCCTCGCCAATGCGCCGAATCCAACCGCCATCATCGTCACGGCGGGTCTGGCTGAGATTGCTGCCGGCTCCATAGCGATGGGACTGGGCGGTTACCTGGCGGCGAAAAGCGATGCGGAACACTACGCCAAGGAGCGCGAGCGCGAGAAGCGGGAAGTCGCGGAGATACCTCATGAAGAAATGCGAGAAGTGGCAGAGGTTTTTCAGGAATACGGACTAACTCCGGAAGAGACCTGGCCCATCGTGGAAGCCTTGCGCAAGCAGCCAAAGAAGTGGATCGATTTTATGATGCGCTTCGAACTCGGCCTTGAAAGACCGGATCCCAAACGCGCGCTGACGAGCGCCATCACCATCGGCGGCGCCTATGCCGCCGGCGGTTTCGTCCCGTTGGCGCCTTACATGTTTACGCGTCACACCACTACCGCATTGTTTGTTTCTATTGCCACCACGCTTTTCGCATTGTTGGTTTTTGGATTCATCAAAGGACGCTTCACAGGAACGCAGCCGGTGCGTAGCGCGCTCCAGACGGCGTTGATCGGAAGCGCCGCAGCCGGCGCTGCTTTCATGATCGCCCGGACGATATCGCCATAGGCTACACAGATGAGCCTTAACATCTGAGGCTTATTTCTTTACAGCGGCATGAATTTCGGCTAAAAGCATTTCGTCTTTGTCATTCCCCAGGACGCCTTGACGCAAGTAGCTCGCGTCCGCAGGTCCAATCCCAATTCAACGGAGCACTTCAACGTCGCCATGCCAACACCAGAAAGCGGACTACCAAGAATCGTCCCTGCCAAATCTGCTCGAGTAAGACATCCGCGCGGATTGGCAACGCTGTTCTTCACTGAACTCTGGGAGCGTTTTAGTTATTACGGGATGCGAGCGATTCTTGTGCTTTACATGGTGGCGCCAGTGGGCCAGGGTGGCTTAGCCTTCGATACTAAACATGCTGCGTCAATCTATGGCACTTACACCATGTGTGTTTACCTTACCGCGCTTCCCGGCGGCATGATCGCTGATCGGATACTGGGAGCGAAGCTGGCTGTGCTTCTGGGTGGCATCGTCATCGCCTGCGGCCACTTTTCAATGGTCTTCCATTCCCTGACCTTCTTCTACGTGGGAATGGTCTTGATTGCCGTTGGCACGGGCTTACTCAAACCAAACATCAGCGCGATGGTCGGCGGCCTCTACACCAAAGACGACCCACGTCGCGACAGTGGCTTCTCAATTTTCTACATGGGAATAAATATTGGCGCGGTGATGGCTCCGCTGGTTTGCGGCTATTTGGCACAAGGCGAAAGCTTCAAGGCCTTCGTCGCCAGGATGGGCTTTGACGTTTCCACCAGTTGGCATTGGGGATTTGGAGCCGCGGGCGTCGGCATGTGCCTGGGGCTGGTAATCTACCTGATCAATCAAAAACGTCTTCCCGATTTAGATCGTACCGCCCTGGACAAAGCGATTGATTCGGAACTGACAACAGATCAGACCTCAGCAATTACTACTGAGGATCCAACTACATCCGCTCAGCCGCGCCGGAATCCGGTTATCGCAGTCGTGTTGAGTCTTATTCTTCCCGGCGCTGGCCAACTCTATCGCGGACAAACTGGCGCTGGTTTGTCGTGGCTGTTCGCTTTTGTGCTGGCGTGGATTTGGTTTCTCCTGAATGGTGGGATCATATCGGGCGCTGTGATAGTCATCATCGCTATAGCTTGCGCTGTGTCAGCGGCACGGCGGTCGAAGACCAGTGCACAACTGACAACCGGTGAGTGGAAACGCGTTGCGGCAATCTTCGTCTTCTTCCTGTTCACCATACTTTTCTGGGGCGCATATGAACAAAAGGGCGCGAGCCTAAATCTTTTCGCAAGAGACTTAGTGCGCACAGAAGTTTTTGGAATGAGGTTTCCATCCAGTTGGTTGCAATCGTGCACCCCGGCCTTTGTAATTTTATTGGCGCCAATATTCTCGTATCTGTGGGTCCGGCTCGGAAAGCGTCAGCCTTCGAGTCCGATCAAATTCACGCTGGGACTCTTGTTCATCGGTCTTGCCTATTGCCTGCTGGTGCCCGCGGCGTGGATGACGGCCTACGGTCGTATCAGCCCGCTTTGGCTTGTCGGCCTCTACTTCTTGGAAGTCATAGGCGAGATGTGTTTGAGTCCGGTGGGGCTCAGCACTGTTACAAAGCTTGCTCCGGTGAAACTGGTGGGCATCATGATGGGTGTTTGGTTTCTCGCAGCTTCTTTCGGCAACAAACTCGCCGGCTATCTTTCAGGCTACTATCTCCCGCAATCCGGCACACTTGTGAAACTCTACGGCGGCATCGCAGCGGCACTTCTTATTTCAGCAGGCTTGCTGGCGCTGTTGACGCCGAAAGTTAAGAAGCTAATGGGAACTGTGAACTGAGTCTGAGAACGCGACCCCTCATTCACACCGCGGCTTCAGCCCGGTGATGGGCCAACTCCACCGAGTTCACCGAACCGTTTTAACGGTTTCCACGGCCTCAATTGGAATTCTAACGAACCAGTAAACCGTTAAAACGGTTTACCGTTCATTCTAAGCTGTGCGGTCACCGGGCTGAAGCCGCGGTGTGAATGAGAACTCTCAAAGAAATATCAGTCTCAACCGTCCTACGGCAGTTTTTCCTGAACCGGCAAAGGTGAGATAATTCCCTCCGACCTGAGAAGTCTTCAACCGAAAAGAGTTCCCCAAGCTATGAGCACTGCAGTCGAAGAAACCGCGGACACCCCCAAACAAACAACCAACAAATGGGTCTACCTCTTCGAAGAAGGCAGCGGCGACGACAAGTCGCTGCTGGGAGGGAAAGGCGCCGGTCTCTGCGAGATGACGCGCGCCGGCTTGCCGGTGCCGCCGGGACTCATAGTCACCACCGAAGCTTGCAACGCCTTTTTTGAGAACGACAAAAGTTTTCCCGAGGGCATGTGGGACCAGGTCAAGGAGGGCTTGCAGAAGATTGAAGAGAAGGTTGGCAAGAAATTCGGCGATCCAACAAATCCGCTACTGGTTTCCGTCCGTTCCGGCGCCGCGTTCTCAATGCCGGGGATGATGGACACAGTGCTCAATCTCGGTCTTAACGAAGAAACCGTACAAGGTCTGGCAGCGCAGACCGGTGACTTGCGCTTCGCGCTCGATGCTTATCGCCGCTTTGCGTCGTTGTTTGGCGAGATCGTGATTGGCGTTGCTCATGAAAAGTTTGAGCGGGTAATGGATCGCTCAAAGAAACAAACATCGGGGGGCGGTGATACAGATCTCAAACCGGAGCACTTGCGGGACATCATCGCTGCGCAACAAAAAATAATTAGTGCCGAGCAACACAAAATCCCGGACGATCCTTACGAACAACTTCGCGAAACCATTGCCGCTGTATTCAACTCCTGGATGGGCCGGCGCGCCGTAGACTACCGACGGGTGAATCGGATCGCCGATTCGCTGGGCACCGCCGTGAACGTCCAGGCCATGGTCTTTGGAAATATGGGCGAAAACAGCGGCACTGGCGTGGCCTTCACGCGCAATCCCTCGACGGGCAAGAAAGAACTTTACGGTGAGTATTTGCTCAACGCCCAGGGCGAAGACGTAGTCGCCGGCATTCGCACGCCCAATCCGATTAGTGAACTCAAAAAAGAATTGCCCAAGGTCTATCAGGAATTTGCTGCGATCACGGGTCTGCTGGAAAAGCACTACCACGACATGCAGGACTGCGAGTTTACTATCGAGCGGGGCAAACTTTGGATGTTGCAAACGCGCACTGGTAAACGCAGCGGCGCGGCAGCGGTACGCGTGGCGGTTGAGATGGTTGCCGAAAAGTTGATCGATCGCGCCACGGCAATCCAACGAGTAACACCGGAACAACTCGATCAGTTACTACACCCAACGGTCGATCCGAAAACCAAAGCGACGGTATTAGCTACGGGCTTGCCGGCAAGTCCCGGCGCGGCGCAGGGCAAGGTTGTATTCAGTCCTGATGAGGCGGAGGAGTTAGCGCGTGACGAAGGCGCGAAGGTGATTCTGGTGCGCCAGGAAACCAGCCCCGACGATTTTCACGGCATGGTTGCGGCACAAGCAATCGTTACCGCGCGCGGTGGCATGACCAGCCACGCGGCGGTTGTCGCACGCGGTATGGGTAAGCCCTGCGTCAGCGGCGCCAACTCAATCGACATTGATTACAGCCAGCAACAATTCACGGTGGCCGGGACTGTTGTAACCAAAGGCGATTGGATTACCGTCGACGGTTCGACCGGCCGCGTGTTCCTCGGCCAGGTGCCGACGATGCAACCGTCGCTCGGTCCCGAGTTCTCCCAATTGATGCTATGGGCCGACAAGTTTCGCCGGTTGCGCGTGCGCGCCAATGCCGACACGCCACGCGATGCCAAGGTGGCGCGACAGTTTGGCGCCGAAGGCATCGGACTATGCCGCACCGAACACATGTTCTTCGGTGATCAGAGACTCGCCGCCATGCGCGAGATGATTTTGGCGGACGGCGTCGGCGCGCGTGAGAAGGCGCTCGAAAAGTTGTTGCCGCTCCAGAAAGGCGACTTCGTAGGCATCTTCCGCGAGATGATTGGTTTACCCGTAACCATTCGCCTCCTCGATCCGCCGTTGCATGAGTTTCTACCAAACGCCGAAGAATTGATGAGCGAACTCAGCGAACTAAAAATGGCTGTGCGACTTGCAACCACGCTGGGGGACATGGACAACCTGCTCGACGAGATCGACGAGAAGCGCCGCCTGCTCAAGCAAGTCAACCGCATTCGCGAGGCTAATCCAATGCTGGGATTCCGCGGATGTCGTTTAGGTCTGGTTTTTCCTGAAGTCACCCGCATGCAGTGTCGCGCGATCTTCGAGGCAGCCTGTTTGGTGCAGGGCGAGAAGATGAAGACTGAACTTGAAATTATGGTCCCGTTGGTTTCGCTGAGCGAGGAACTGCATCAGCAGCGTGAAGTAATTGACGAAGTCGCGCGCCAGGTGATGGGCGAACATGGCATGACGATCGAATATCGCGTGGGCACGATGATCGAACTGCCGCGCGCGGCCCTAATGGCCCACGACATCGCCGCCTACGCCGACTTCTTTTCCTTCGGCACCAATGATCTTACGCAAACAACCTTTGGTTTGAGCCGCGACGACTCGAGCCGCTTCCTGCCCAATTATGTCGAACGCAAGATCATGCCAGATGATCCTTTTCAGGTGCTGGATCGCGAGGGCGTGGGCCAACTGGTGCGGCTGGGCACGGAGCGTGGCCGCAGCGTAAAGCCCGATCTCAAAGTGGGAATCTGCGGCGAACATGGCGGCGATCCAAGTTCGATTGCCTTCTGCAACGAGATTGGACTCGATTACGTGAGCTGCTCGCCGTTCCGTGTCCCTGTAGCACGACTCGCCGCCGCGCAGGCGACGCTTGCCGCGAAAGAAAAACAAGGGAACAAAACGGTGGCACCTCGAGATGTCTGATAGCTCGCTAGACTTATCCACATTACGCATCCAGAACTTCCACTCCAACTATGTTGTCGCTTTGTCATACTTGAGGACGTGTACGCTCTGCTTCTGAACTAATGCCCAATAAATTCAACAAGGCGACGGTGATCTCCCCTACACGCACTCGGCTCGGTTGGCGAGCGGGTTACCTGCTCGCCAGCTTCGGCATCTACATGGTCGACCAGTCCAGCAAGGCGTGGGCCGTGCGCGGGCTGCGCCATGGGGACGATCGAACGATCATCCGCGGCTTCCTCGATTTCATTTATACGGAGAATCGCGGAATCGCTTTCGGACAGTTGCAGGAGAGCGGAAATTTCGGGCGCTGGTTCTTCGTTGTGCTGGCCATCGCAGCCGCCGTGGCCGTGCTCTATTATTTTCTGCGCACGCCGCGAAACGACGATCGAGTCCTCGGAGCGTGCGCGCTTTTGCTGGCGGGAATTGCCGGCAATCTGACGGATCGCGCCCGGCTTGGTTACGTGATTGATTTCATTGTCGTACACGCCGGATCATGGCATTGGCCAACTTTCAACGTTGCGGACGCCAGCATTACCATCGGCGCGCTGCTGCTAGCTTACGATCTGATTTTCGAACGGAAAAAAGCGCCAGTTGTCAGTGGTCCGTTGTCAGTTGCAAGCGAGGCTGGACCAAAGGACCTCGCCGACCACTGACTACTGACCGACTGACCACTGATTACTGAGTCTTATGTACCCCGAACTTTTTCGTATTGTTAATTTTCCGATTAACACCTACGGCGTGTTTCTCGCGCTTGCCTTTCTCTGTGCAATCCTGATCACAGTAAAGCTCGCGGGGCGCGACGGGCTGCCACGCGAAAAGATCTACGACCTGTGCCTTTGGATGTTGCTGTCGTCGCTCATCGGTTCGAAGATTCTCATGCTCTTCACGGAACCGGAATATCGCGATCATCCCTGGCAGTTGCTCTCGCTCGACTTTCTCCGTTCGGGGGGCGTTTTTTACGGTGGACTCCTTGGCGCGATCGTGGCCGGCTATTTCTTAATGCGTCGCTACAAACTGCCGTGGTGGAAAACGGCTGATGCTTGCGCGCCGGGAATCGCCCTCGGCAATTTTTTTGGCCGGCAGGGATGTTTCGCCGCCGGCTGTTGCTGGGGCAAACCGACGACGCTTCCCTGGGGCGTGAAGTTTACCGAGTTGGGTCACGAGATCACCGGCGTGCCCGTCGACGTTCGACTACATCCAACGCAACTGTATGAATCCTTTGCCATGCTGATAGTCTTCTTCTTCCTGTTGTGGCTGCACAAACACAGGCGCTTCAGTGGGCAAGTGATCCTCTGCTACGCTTTGCTTTATTCGACCATCCGCTTTGCTATTGAGTTTCTGCGCGACGATCCGCGCGGTGATCTGTTTGGACTTACAACGCTGACCGGTCTCTCAACTTCACAACTCATCAGCATCGTTGTCGGCTCGGGCGCCCTCGTCTTGCTGATCCTGCGCTGGCGCAAAGCTTCGGCGATAACTAAAGCGCATGGCGCGGCCGCGCCCGATGCCGCCTGAATCCTGCTCGACCCCTGCTACCTCCTGATTGACACGAATTTCCATCAAACTCCAGCGAGGCTTTGCTTTATAAAGTACTTGACACCACTAGGCCAGCGCCGCTATTATCCCCTCCATGGGTTCGATCCGCCTGGTTATCCCGCAAAAAGAAGAGCCGCCCGCACTGCACGAGCGGGCGATGGATAATCTTAAATACATTCGCGAAACGATGGAGCGCGCCACTGCGTTTACCGGCATTTCGGGCTGGGGACAGGTGGCCATCGGGATAACCGCGCTGGCTTCGTCTTTCATTTCGGCGCAACAGAAAACTTTCAAAGCGTGGCTGGCAGTTTGGGTTGCTGAGGCATTGATTGCCTTGCTCATCGCCGGCTGGTCGATTGATCGGAAGGCACGGGCGGCGAAGATGCCGCTGCTTACGGGCCCGGGAAGAAAGGTCGCGTTTAGTCTCTCGCCGCCAATCGTCGCCGGCGCCATCGTAACGATAGTCTTGTATCGCGCCGGCTTAACGAGTGCGATTCCTGGACTTTGGTTGTTGCTTTACGGAACCGGCGTGGTTACCGGTGGCATGTTTTCAGTGAGCGTAGTTCCCATCATGGGTCTTTGTTTTATGGCGCTGGGAGCGACAGCGTTTTTGGCGCCGCCTGAATTTGCCAACTGGCTGATGGCGGCGGGCTTCGGCGGTTTGCATATTGTTTTCGGAGTAATTATCGCAAGGAGATACGGTGGCTAGACAATTGGCACTAAAACATTCAACGCAGAAAAAGGCGGCAGCAGATTTGCGGGACGTCACCGGCGCTAAAGCACGACATCTCGCTCCGGGTCTCGATCGTTTGATTCATGAACGAATGCGACTTGGCATTGTCAGCGCGCTCGGCGCTAATGAGTCTTTGACCTTTAAAGATCTGAAAAGCCTGATGAATACAACCGACGGCAACTTGAGCGTGCATGCACGCAAACTGGAAGAGGGCGGCTACATCGCCTGCACCAAGTCGTTTGAGGGAAGGCTGCCAAAAACTGAATACAAACTGACTGCCGCCGGGCGGCGCGCGCTCGAAAACTACTTGAGCCATATGGAAACTCTCATTCACCAGATACGCAACAGCTAAGCGGATACCCGCGGCAACGCTTTTTTTTGCTTGTGTGCTTTGCGCAACAAAGAGCTTTGACTCGCTACGCAGAAAGAGAAATCCCAGTGTATACAAACGTAAATCTCGCGGCGCCGGTTGGGGCGTTGGCGTTCCTGGGAACAGCCTTCCTGCTTTTCGTTGTCGGGCTCGCGCTTATCTATTCCCTCGTGAGGAAGAGATTTGGATTAACGAAGCTTGCCCTGCTAACCGTCGCCCTGATCGCCGGTCTTTATCTAACCGTGCTCCTGATCTTTTCCTTCCGGAGCAGTGAAAAGGTCCTGGCACGAGGCTTGGAAAAACACTTTTGCGAAATCGACTGCCACCTCGCGTACTCCATCACCGACGTCCAGGAGACAAAGACCCTGGGCGAAGGACCGGATCAGGTGACTGCCGCTGGCCTGTTTCGCGTCGTGACTATTAAGACTCGCTTTGACGAAACCACAATTGGGCGAAACAGAGGCGACGGTTTGCTGTATCCAAATTCGCGCGTCGTCACGGTCAGCGACGAGAACGGGAAGCAGTACTCTCCTTCCGTGGCGGTCCAGACCCTACTTGAGAAATCTCATGCAGCGGGCACTGCGATGACCATTCCGCTACGGCCCAGTGAAACCTATGCGACTACTCTCGCCTTCGACTTGCCCGCCGATATCAAGAATCCGACCTTGCTGATTCGCGAAGGTGAATCGTTAACGCATTTCGTGATTGGCCACGAAAACAGTTTTCTCCACAAGAAGACTCGATTCCAGATCTAGGACAGACTCCCGTGCCCGCAATTCAGTCAAGCTCCCACCATGGAACACTATGACGTAATTATAATCGGCGCCGGGCTGGCAGGTTTGCACTGCGCCCGATTGCTCGGCAGACGCGGTCTACGCGTGCTCCTGGTCGATCGCAAAGACTCCCTCGACGCTTCGATTCATACGACCGGCATTTTTGTGCGCCGCACCCTTGAAGATTTCGACATTCCAGAAGACTGTTTAGGCCCAGCAGTCAGACACGTGACTTTGTATTCGCCCTTACGACGCCGAATGGAATTGGTCAGTCCTCACCACGAGTTTCGCGTTGGCAAGATGGGCCGGCTTTATATGCGGTATCTCGATCACTGTTTGCGAGCCGGCGTCACCTGGATGCCTGGCACGCGCTATGCGCAACACACCTGCTTGAAAAAATCGCTGGCCGTGCAACTCGACAGTAACGGGAACAGGGGTGCTTCGCGTTGGGTAACCACTCGCTACCTGGTGGGGGCTGACGGCGCAAACTCGCGCGTGGCTCGCGACCTCGGGCTCGAACTTAATCGCGAATGGATCGTTGGCGTTGAGGACGTGTTCACCGGCGTTCCTCTTGACGGCCCTCCTCGTCTTCACTGTTTTCTCGACCCGGCAATAGCGCCGGGTTATCTCGCCTGGATCGCACACGACGGCGAGGACACTCATATCGGAGTCGGCGGTTACCGAGCGATGTTTGAGCCGGTGGCAGCGCTCGAGAAGTTTGAGAAGAGTTTGGGCGGCATCGTTGATTTGAGAAACGCAAAACAAGTTGAACGACGTGGCGGGCGCATTCCAGTGGGTGGCGTGCTGCGCAACATCGCCAACACAAATGGACTGCTGATAGGTGATGCAGCCGGCGCAGTCTCGCCGCTGACCGCAGGCGGGCTCGATCCCTGCATGCGACTTTCAACTCTCGCAGCGAAAGTCATTGCGGAATTTCTGGAAACTGACAATGCGGAGGCGCTCACAGTCTACTCCGCCGAACTATTTCGAGCGCGCTTTGCTTCACGTCTTTGGATGCGACGGCTGGTCTCAACGGTTCGACAACCAGTGCTACTTGAACTTGCCTGCGCAAGTTTGCGCCTGCCAATTCTTAACTCATTTGCCTGGCACGTGTTTTTTGGCCGTGGATCTTTTCCGGATGTAAACGTGCCATTTGTCCCCCGCACCGCTCCTGAAACAAGAGGGGCCTTGTTGTGAAGAATTCTTCAGAGCGGCGCATTTCTCCAAGATTCCCGAAACTTTCTCGGGCCAACGGCGTGCAGATCAAAACCGGAAATCGATGTAGTCATTCACACGAGCTTCCTGTGGCCTGCCACATTGCCCGCCTGCGCTATGTAGTCAAAATGAAATCACAACATGCGTGTTAAGTACGAATACTGCTCAGTCAAACTAAAGGAGTCTTGTAATGACCAAACGAATTGCCGCCATCATCTTCATTTTTGTTTGCACCTCTGTCGCCTGGGCCATTCTTGGCGGCACGATCTTCTCCCGCACGTATTCGCTGGACGAGATTGCTGCAAACCGTGTGGCCTCTACCTGGGGCGCTCCGCAAAACCAGGCGCCGCCGGTCGCCTCCTACAAGCATATTGTGCCAAGGAAGGAAGAGAGCACCGAAGGTGGCCTGAAGATTGTCAAAACAATTAACGATGAAGTGACGACCACGCTCCCGCTGGAAAGCAGCGCCGTTGATGTGGCACTCGATCTCGAGCATCGACAGAAGGGCTTACTTTGGTACAGCACTTACAAAGTTGCGTATGCCGGCGCCTACGGCTTCCGCAACACCAGCGACAAAGAAGAGACCGTGAGTTTCGTGCTGAACTTCCCGACTCAGAAAGCAATTTATGACGACCTTGTTTTTACTGTTGACGGCGCGCTGGTGGCTGTCAGCAACCAGCAGAATGCCGCCATAGGCTGGGTGAAGGTCGCGCCCGGGCAGATCGCGCAGCTCGCAGTCGGGTATCGTTCTCAAGGTCTGAATGAGTGGCGCTACAGCTTTGGCAGTAACGACGTGGCCCAGGTTCGCGATTTTTCGCTTAAGATGAAGACCAACTTCAAAGATATTGATTTCCCCGACAACACACTCTCTCCTTCAGAGAAACATGAAACTGCCGACGGTTGGGAACTTGCCTGGTCTTACAAGAACCTGGTCTCGGGTTATCAAATAGCCATGGTGATGCCCGAGAAACTACAGCCAGGCCCGCTGGCCGGCAGAATTTGTTTCTTTGCGCCAGTCTCGCTTTTCTTTTTCTTCTTCCTGATGCTGATCATCACCACCTTGCGCGGCATCGATCTCCACCCCATGAACTACTTCTTTCTCGCGGCCGCATTTTTCTCTTTTCATCTGCTGCTCGCTTACCTGGTGGATCACGTCTCAATCCACGTTGCCTTTGGCATCTCTGCGGTGGTCTCCGTGTTCCTGGTGGTCAGCTATCTCCGGCTTGTGGTCGGGATTCATTTCGCGAGTCGCGAAGCTGCGCTGGCACAGATAGTCTACCTGGTAATGTTCTCCTATGCGTTCTTCCTCAAGGGATTCACCGGCCTCGCCATCACCATTGGTTCGGTAGTCACTCTATTCGTGGCGATGCAAGTCACGGGGCGAATACGCTGGACTGACAAGTTCTCACTGAAGCCTGCGGAGCAACCAGCGGCAGAACTAACCTAACTGTTAACAAATCTGCCCAGGGAACATTTACGCGTTAGCGGGTGTCCAATGGGGCAGCGTCCGCGGGATTACGTACGACAATGTAAGAATCGGCCGCAAGGACAGTCCAAAATTTCGTAACGGTCTGGCAGTTCAAATCGTTCTAAACTTCGGCCTTCGTTTTCTCGTACAGCCTGTTGCACTGAAGAGCGGGCGAGATTGCGCCGGCTTAATCACAACAATGAAAGCCTTTTTCTCTTTTTATTCCGATGCTCTGCAGATTGCCGTGCAGTCGATCTTTGCCCACAAGTTGCGGGCTTTTCTCACTTTGATCGGGATCATCATCGGGGTCGCTTCGGTGGTAACAGTGGGGGCTTCAATCAGCGGCCTGAACACTTATGTCGTCGAAAAGGTAACCAAAGTGCTGGGCAGCAACCACTTCATGATGGCGCGCATTGCCAAGAGTGGTCGTTTGACGGATGAAGAATTTGAACGCATGAACCGGCGCAACAAGAGGATCAACTGGGACGACTACGAGTGGGTGCGCGACCATTGCGCCTCATGTGCTGAAGTTGGCGCCGAGGTGCAGAGTCAGGCCGACTTAAAACAGGAAGGCGTTGAGTTTCCCAGCGCCCTGGTCTTTGGCGCGACCGCAAACATGGTCGACATCGAAGACAAGACGATCGAGGCGGGCCGCTTTATCTCGAACGATGAAGTGCAGCGTTCCGCATTTGTGGTCGTGCTGGGCGGCGACATTAAGGACAAGTTTTTCCCAAACACCGATGCCATCGGCAAGGTACTGAAAGTTCGCGGGCTGCCGATGCGTGTCGTAGGCGTGGAGGAAAGGCGTGGCTCATTTTTTGGCGATTCATTTGATCGCCACGTCTATATTCCGGTAACTACGCATCTGCAAATCTTCGGACGCAATGGCCTGCAGATCCACGGCAAAGGAAAGAACCGCGAAACGTTTCAGGCAACGCTTGAAGACGCACGCGTTGCTATGAGAAACAAGCACCGGCTGAATGGAAACGAAGAGGACGACTTCGGTCTGGTCAACGTGGAAGAACTCAACAAACAGATCGATCAGTTTACCGGCGGTATCGCGGCCGTTGTGATTCCCATTACTCTGATCACATTAATCGTCGGCGGCATAGTGGTGATGAATATCATGCTGGTCAGCGTTACCGAACGGACGTTTGAAGTAGGACTCAGAAAAGCTGTGGGCGCGACGAGAAGACAAATTCTGCTGCAGTTTCTAATCGAGTCGGGGATTCTCTGCGCGCTTGGTGGCGTGCTGGGGCTGCTGCTGTCGTGGGGAGTAACCGTATTGATTACCGCGCTGGCATCAATCACGATGACGATAACCATTGGTTACATCCTGCTGGCCCTGATCGTTTCGACGGCAATAGGAATGGTCGCCGGAATCTATCCAGCCTTTAAAGCCGCGCGGCTCGATCCGATTCTCGCGTTGACCCAGGCCACGTAAACTTGGCTGCAATGAAACTCAAACTGCCAACAAGTGTACTCAGTGAAACGCTCGGCATGGCGCTGGATAGCGTGCGTTCCCACAAGTTCAGAAGTTTCCTCACCGTGCTCGGCATTGTAATCGGGGTCATGACCGCTATCACTATCGCTTCCATTCTTACCGGTCTGCGTCAAAATATCGTCTCGATCATCGAAGAGTACGGCACCAACAACATCTACGCGTTTCATCTTTCCACTGGTCCACGCACCAGCGAAGACCGCTCAGAAAGAAGCAGAAAGCCTTTGACGGTCGCCGATGCCGAGGCGATTCAAGCACAGGCAAGCGCTGTCGAAGAGGTAGGCGAGGTTGCCCCGAATATCGGCTATAGCGGTGGGCCCTTCGACGATAACATTTCCTACAACGGGCACAATTACCGTTGGGGTAACACGCAAGGTGTTTCGCCCAACTACGCCGGCATCACCAACATCGCGATCAAGGAAGGCCGCTTCATAACCGAAAACGACGACCAGCAGCGCGCGAATGTGATTGTCATCGGCGTCAATGCCGCCGACGCTCTCTTCCCCGGACAGAATCAGCAAGTAGTTGGGACACAAGTCCGCATGGGCGGGTACAACTTCGAAATCGTGGGCGTGCTCGAGAAAAGAAAGGCTGGCTTCTTTGGCGAGAACGAAGAAGACAATGCTGTGTTCATACCGTATCGGACAGCCCAGAAGATTGCGCCGGCGAAGGGCTATCTGCTGCTGGTAATCAAAGCCCGCTCCGGGCAAACCACCGAAGCGCTGCAACAGGCGGAAGACATTCTGCGGCGTCGGCGGAATGTAAAGTTTGGCGATCCCAACAACTTCGATATCAAAACTGCGGACAAGTTTATCGAACAGTTTGACAGCATCACTGCGATGGTGGGATTGATTGCGATCGCCATCTCGAGTCTGGGTCTTCTGGTTGGCGGGATCGGCGTAATGAATATCATGCTGGTGAGCGTTACTGAACGAACGAAAGAGATCGGCGTACGCAAAGCTCTCGGCGCACGGCGGAGAGACATCGTGCGTCAGTTTCTGTTTGAAGCGATGACGCTTACCTTCCTCGGCGGTATTCTCGGCGTTGTGCTCGCTGTCGGCATTAGCAAGATCATCATGCTGTTAATTCCTTCCCTGCCGGCTTCAATCCCCACCTGGGCTGTCATCTCGGGACTCACAGTCTCCGTCGGCGTTGGTCTCATCTTCGGCGTGTGGCCCGCTCGCAAAGCTTCTCGTCTCGATCCGATCGAGTGCCTGCGCTACGAATAAAGCACTCGCGCAATCAAACCTCGACTATAATCCCTGTCGAGAATGCCAAAGCCAACACCCCAGCGCGACTTCATCAAGGACCATCTCACCTACCTTCAGGTAGAGAAGGGTCTGGCGCGCCACACGCTCGACAGTTACCGTAGAGATCTGGCGCGACTCGATCGTTGGGCGAGCAAGGCGGGCAAGCAAGTGGCGGATCTGACGCGGCCTGATCTGCGCAAATGGATCGCGAACCTTTCTCGTGAGGGTTTGGCGCCTTCGTCAGTGGCTCGCGCGGTTAGCGCGGCGCGTGGTTTCTATAAGTTTCTGATGCTCGACGGCCATATCAAGCATCACCCGGCGGAAGATCTCGATACGCCCCAGAAGTTTGCTTACCTACCGAGGTTTCTCACCGAAGAAGAAATAGATCGTTTGTTTGCGACGCCTGACGTTTCGACGGAAGAAGGAACCCGAGATCGGGCTATGCTGGAGCTGATGTACGCCGCGGGCCTCAGAGTCTCCGAACTGGTGACGCTGAAGCAGGCGGAAGTAGACTTGCATAGCGGCGTGGTCAACTGTCATGGCAAAGGCAGCAAAGAGCGACGCGTGCCGGTTGGCAAAAGCGCGATCCATTGGTTACAGCAATACGAATCCGTGAAGGCAGGTTATGGGAAATCTCCTTATCCCAATCTCTTCCTGCACCGTGGCAAACCGCTGACGCGTCAACTCGCCTGGACAATGATAAAAACTTACGCGGAGAAGATCGGACTCGAGCACGTTTCGCCGCATACTTTGCGTCACAGCTTTGCCACTCATCTGCTGCAGCACGGCGCGGACTCCCGCTCCGTGCAGGCGCTGCTTGGGCATAGCGATATTTCGACTACGCAAATCTATACGCACATCACCGATCGCCACCTTCGCGCGGCTTACGATAATCATCACCCCCGCGCGCGTGCTGTTGCCAACAGCAACAAGCCGAAAAGCGGTTGAGTCAAACCGAAATGTTTCTGCTCCGCAAGCCTTCTGACGAAACGATCCGGCAGTTTATTTCCTCCCAGCATGAGCTCCCATTTTCTTATCCGGAAGTTGGCGCGACGCGCAGCGAGTCGACGCCGGCAAGCTACACCGTTGACCACAATCGCATACGGCTGGGGGATGGCGAAGCTACTTACCAGCGTGCGGTTGTGGCTTTGAAAAGTTGGCGACAGTTTGATCTGGGTTGGGTAACAATCGTTCCGCCGGGCCCGCCCGTGGAAGTTGGACGCACGGTTGCGGTTCAGGCGCACACCTTTGGCTTCTGGTCACTCAGCGCGTGCCGCGTCGTTTATGTGATTGATGAAAAGGAGAAGCGGTTTGGCTTCGCGTATGGAACGCTACCGAATCATGTGGAGTGTGGCGAAGAAAGATTCTCGATCGAATGGCATGAAGACGATTCTGTTTGGTACGACATCTACGCCTTCTCCCATCCGCAACACCCGCTGGTGAAGCTAGGATTTCCGGTAGCGCGCAAGTTGCAGAAGCGATTTGCGAGAGACTCGCTTGCAGTCATGAGACGAGCGTCGAACTTGACCGCGGATTAGCGCGGAGGTTCAATCCGCGTCTGTCCGCGCAAATCTGTGGCTAATTACTTCCTCGCTAACACAACCGGCGATTGTTCCGCGGCTCGAATCTTTTCAAAGAAGCTGCGCACTGTTTGATACTGCGCTACTGGAATAGTCGCGGCTAGCTGCGTCAGGTTGCGTGTGAAGATAAGCTGGTCGTCCTTAACAACGTAAGTTGTCTTGTAAGAACCAAAGGGAGTGTCAAGCTTCAGTGGATCGGGAAGCTCATCAACCGCAAAGCCCTCAGGGAGCTTGATGCGAACCGTTTCGCTGAAATTGTGAGCGCCGAGTACGATCGGCTGCTTCCGTGTGAGCTCGGTTAGATCCAGCGCCTCACGACGAGAGACGATAGCCGGCTTGAAAACCAGCAATCGATTTTGCATTAGCTGCGCATAGTTGGCCGCGCTAAAGTCGACATCCAGATCGAAGCGGCCGCCCTCATTGTTGTCCTTAGGATCAACTCTGGAAACTTTTGCGCCGCTGGCGCCGCGAGAGACCCAACCCTCGATAACCTTCAAATACTGGGCAGAGGAGAGACCGCGAAACTCTCGCCGGAAGTCGGCTGCGGCTTGACCGTTGGACTGTTCGCGAAGGGTTGCGGTGATCGATCCCTGCGGCGCCAGCACGACATCAGCCTGGCGATCAAAAGAGCTTGCCTCCAGGGGCAGAGTAGGCATGCGCAGTAGTTGTCCGGCCTCACCGGCAATCACCAGCGCAAAGCTTCCCTGCTCATCTTCCGGCAAGTCTCCAACCGGGGTGCTTGAATCGGTCGCATCAAAGATCAACAAGCGACCGAGTTTGGCGTCCGTGATGATCGTGGGAGCGGTAGTATCGTCGCCTACTTTTATCGCTATGATGCAGTGATTGAACTGATAAGGCGACGCCCATTCTTCGCGCACGTGATTTGAATCTCCAGAATAGATCGCCACCGGATAAGCGATGATGTTTACAACCTTGAGCATAGAGCGCATCAGGTTCGCTTTATCCTTGCAATCGCCATAGGCTTTGGCCAGCACCTGAGAGGCTGCATGAGGCCGGTAACCATTTCCGCGACCCACGCCAATATCGATCGAAATGTATTGCAGGTTCTGAACGAAGCGTCCGATCGCCCGTATTCGATCCAGATCGGTCTTCGAGTTGGCAGTTAGTTCAAGTGCCTTTGCGGTTACGGCCTGGTCTGGGATTGCCTGCGGATCGTGCAGATCGGTAGCCCAGCGCGAAACCTGAGTCCAATTCTCGAAGGCTCTCGACGAAGGCGATGCCCCGCTATCGCTTTGGAAATAGTTAATTGCCACCCGCGGAACCAGACTATTGATTTTCGGGCTCGCTGGTTCAGGCCTAATTGGCTCCAGGTCGCTCAACTCCCAAACGTAGGTTGAACCGTTTACGCTCGGTTCAACTTTTGCATAATTGAATGTCAGACTCGAGGCGTGCCAGCCGGCAGGTAGGGTGAGACTGTAGCGAGACAGCAAAGTGGGCAAGCGATCCTGAAAGCGCCAGACGTCCTGATAAAAAAGCGGACGTTCCTCGCTGGTTGCCTGATAGCCAAAGACGGCGCCGGCATCAGCATCATTCGAGGCGTCGATCTCCCTTACCCGATATTCATTGTAGATATCGTTGGGATCTTCAATACGATCCGACGTTTCATCCTTGCCATATTTCTTCACGATGCCGTTCGGTCTAATAAGCCAGGCGTGCATCTCGTTAATCTTGCCGCTCAGCGTTAAGTACAATTCGGAGGCGTCAGCCAGGCCACGGCCCTCGCGCGTTAGAATTCGAACGGCATAAGTAGTACTCGTAATTAGTCGCCCGTCACTATTAAGAACGATGTTCTCTTCTGTGCGAAGGACAACAGCCGGGACCTCTTTGTCATAGGTCGGCACTTTGAGCGCAGCCGCTTGTTGCAACCACAGTGGCGCCTCTTCCGCGGGCGACGCAACGGCTACTCCCCCGGCAAGTAGCAAAACGCCAAGAAATAGGCCAAGTCTTAAGTACATCTTTTTTCTCCCATCGCTCGGTGAAAAGCCGTTTCGGCTAGGGCGTGGCGGCTGCAGTAGCGGCCGCCTGTTTTAAGGTGACGGTGTGATTGTCTGACTGGTAGACAGCATCGAAATAGGTTTTCAGTTTAGGATAGACGTCCACGGGGAAGCTGATGGTATCTGCACCGCCAAAGTAAAAGTTGCGTCTATAAATCATCGTGCGCCCGTCTTTCGTCACGGCGATCGACGGTTTGTAGTCGGTCACCGGCGGGGAACCCATCGGCGAGGGAGCATCCGCGTTGTCGAGCGAAAAGCCTGGCGGCAAGTCTATTGTCACCTGATCCTCTTCAGACCAGGGATAATTAAAATAAACGGGATACTTGCGTTGGCTGCCGGAAAAAAGTGGCTCGATTCCGTGTTGGAAAAACTCAGGCTGCAGGAAAAGGCGTTTACCGGTTCGCTGGGCGTAACCGGGAACGCGCACGTGATAGTTGTAAGTATAGGGCTTCAGCGGATCGGTAACGTTTTCGATCTTGATAGCGGAGACGTCAGCGGTACTCATCTGCTTCTTGACGGCGGCTCGAAGAGTTTCTTCGCGTTGCGTCAGTGAGTCGTCGTCATCCCATTCTTTCCGATAAACCCCGAGGTGGCCATAATACTCAACATGCGCGTCGCCTTCGAGTGTGCCGTCCTCACTTAGAGTCAGGTGTGCGGACCGTTTCACCTTCGACTTGTCTGGTGGAGACAGGGGCGTTGCCAGCCAGACGGGCTGCTTCGGATCAGCGAGCAGGGCCTGCTCCGCTTCCTCTTGCCAGCGCAACATGCCCAGCGGCACATAGGTGCTGGCGGGATCGTAGAAGCGCCACTGGTCACCAACCTGTACCGCAATGTCGTAAGACTGGATAAAGTAGTCGTCCGGAAATCTTCTGTCGAAAAAAGTGTCGCCTCGGTCTGATAGCCTTGCAACCCGAGCGTCAAAACCGGCGGCGATCGCCATTGCTGCAAACAGCATGTCGATGTCGGTCCCGGTTCCCATGCCGCGCTTCAAGGTGTCAGCCGGTGACTTGTTTTCCTTTAGCTTGGCGCGATCATCTGCCGTCAATCCGGATGCGTCATCGTTAGTGTTCTTGATTTTTGAACGGCAAAATTCAAATAGCTTCTCCAGTTTTTCCTCCGGAGTAGTGGCTCCGGCTATCGCTGCTGCGGATGCCGTTTTCACTTCATCGCCTACTTTCATCCGCGATTTGAATTCTTCATAGGTTCTCTTGCCAAAATCCTGCCAATACGTTTCGCCCTTCAGGTTTGTCTCCTTCGTGTAGAAGATGAGCATCCACGGTCGCACGGCATCCTCGGGAGGCATTCGCGGCTCCTCATGAAATGCCGGTACGTTAGTCATCGTGACACTGTAAAAACCGTCTTTCTCTTTGGCGAAAGGGCTTGCTGATCCATTGAAGGTCTGCGCCCGCATGCCATATTCAAAACCCGGCAGTTCCAGAGGCTTGATGTGGTACTTAACGAGCTGAACCGGAACGTCACGTTGGAAGTAGAGCCGGATATAGTTTGCAAGGCGATCGTTGCGCACTTCCTTCCAGCGATATTCAATTATGGCGCCAGGTTCCACCCCCGGCATTGCAAACGACTTTGCTTTAATCTTTATGCCGCTTAACTTCTCGATGGTCCGCTCTAAGATGTCTTGCTTTTTGAGCTCCACAATAGTGCCGTCCGGCTTGATGGTGCGGGCCGCAATGTCCTGGATGTTCCAGTTACTTAAAAACGGTATGTCTATCTTGCTTTGTGACTCTCTGCCGCGCTCGCTAAAAACTTTGATCCGTACGTAGTGACGCAAGACCGTGCGCGGAGTTCCGCCGTCAACTTCATCGCTGAGACGAACTTCCCAGAAGATCGCTTCTGCGTCGGCGTCCTTTTCGACGATAGGCGCCTTGAGTGCAAGGTCAGCCGGATCCACGGGCCGCCATTCGTCGCCAGCCAACGCAGCTGCAGGGAAAAGGAGCACGAAACAGACCAAGGACAGGAGGGAAAGGAGGCGAGGGATAGTTTTCATGACCAAAAACCCCAGAAATTGATATATTGCGGTGAACTCTGGGCCAGGAACTCACTACCGACTTGCGAGGGTGCGCATCACCCGATTGCGGAACTACCTTAGAGACCAACTGGGGCGTGATTCTAAACCAGAAAGTCTGGTGATGCAATGCACTTATCCACAACTCTTGCTAACAAAAACCCTTGCATTAGCTTGCCTGCCAGGCACCGCCGCAACACCCGCGCGTTCATGACGATACCCGGCGACCGTGCCGCTAATATGCTACAATTTGCTCGATTCGCTGGACATTTTCCACACTCAAGACTGCCAAGCCAGTCAAAAACCAGGAGGAGAGAAATAGTGGCTACCGAACTGAAACGAGCAACCAACACCCTTGACCGGATTGAAGAGCTCCTGGGAAATAGCGCGAGGACACTGCTGGATCACAAGTCGGAAACGATCGACAAGAGTGTGCTCAATCTGCCCGGTCCGGATTTTATTGATCGCGTTTGGGCCGCTTCAGACCGTTCTCCCACCGTCTTGCGATCCCTGCAGTCACTTTTCGACAATGGCCGTCTCGCGGGCACCGGTTATCTTTCAATCCTGCCGGTCGACCAGGGCATCGAGCATTCAGCCGGCGCCTCGTTTGCTCCGAACCCGCAATACTTCGATCCGGAAAACATCGTGAAGCTGGCGATCGAGGGTGGCTGCAATGCGGTTGCGTCGACGTTTGGCGTGTTGGGCGCCGTCGCGCGCAAGTTCGCACACAAGATTCCTTTCATCGTGAAGATCAACCACAACGAATTGCTTACGCTGCCGAATAAATTTGACCAGGTTTTGTTTGGCACTGTGAAGGAGGCTTGGAACATGGGAGCGGTGGCGGTCGGCGCTACCATCTACTTTGGCTCCGACGAATCAACGCGACAGATAACCGAAATCAGCCGGGCCTTCGCCCACGCACACGAACTCGGCATGGGCACGATCCTTTGGTGCTACATTCGCAATTCCGGATTTAAAACTCCGGAGGGTGACATGCACGCTTCTGCCGACCTCACCGGACAGGCGAACCATCTGGGCGTGACGATTCAAGCCGACATCATTAAGCAGAAACTTCCCGAAAGAAATGGCGGCTACCTGGCGGTGGAAAAACAGCTTGGTAAGTCTTACGGGAAAACCAGCAAACTCGTTTACGAAAAACTCACCAGCGACAATCCCATCGATCTGGTTCGTTATCAGGTGGCCAATTGCTACATGGGCCGTTGCGGGTTAATCAATTCCGGTGGCGAGTCGAAAGGCGCGAGCGATCTCGCGGAAGCTGTGCGCACGGCAGTCATCAACAAGCGCGGCGGCGGCACCGGCCTCATCTCTGGCCGCAAGGCATTCCAAAGGCCGATGAGCGAAGGCATCGATTTGCTAAATGCCATTCAGGACGTGTATCTCTCGGAAGAGATCACGGTAGCGTAGTCACTCATGAACAAAACTCTGGGATGGACTTACGTATCCGCCCTTTTCTATTTCCTGACGTGCAATCCTGTTATCATGCAGCGCCCGTATATTAAGTGAGAATAATGTCGTTGGGAGTGGAACCAGCACCTGCAGATGCACCTGACGTTGAGCTTCTTCATGCCGTAGCGCGCGGCGATGAAGCGGCCCTAGCACGCCTTTACGACGCCTATCGGGTAATCCTATTCGGCTTGCTCGTGCGTATATTGAACAGCCGCGAGGAAGCGGAAGACATTCTTCAGGATGTGTTCATCCAAGTGTGGCGGCGGGCGAAGGACTTTGATGAGAAGCGGGGGCGGC
Source organism: bacterium (assembly GCA_040004575.1). GTDB lineage: Bacteria > Acidobacteriota > Blastocatellia > Pyrinomonadales > Pyrinomonadaceae > PSRF01. The sequence continues at coordinate 9,732 of JBDUAQ010000003.1, read as the reverse complement.
CGTTTACCTGGCTTGTCACACTGGCGCGCAGCCGGGCAATCGATCGCCTCCGCCAACTCGGCGCCCGCCAGCGTTTGGCAACCGGCGCGGCCCAGGAACAAACGGAGACGGTTTCCGACGCTTTGTCAGACACAATCAAGGTGGCCCAGCGGGAGACGGTGCGCCGCGCTCTGGCTGAACTCCCCGAAGAGCAGAAACACACGCTGGTGCTCGCTTACTTTGAAGGGCTGACTCAGTCAGAAATTGCAGCAAAGTTGAACGCACCTTTGGGTACGATTAAAACGCGAATGCGTTCGGGAATGATCAAGCTGCGGGCACTTCTCGGATCACAGTTGGAAAACTTTAGCTAGATCACGCGAATCATGACGCACGAGAATCACAAGGAACTGCTGGCGGCAAGCGCACTAACCGCGCTTGATGCGGCAGACGCTCGCGTGCTGAGTGCTCACCTTGAAAGCTGCTCCGAATGCCGTTCGGAAATGAGCAATTGGGAAGAGACGGCCGCACTGCTGGCGCTCGACGCCGAACCGCTTGAGCCTTCGGTGCGGCTTCGTGAGCGAATACTTGCCGGCGTGCGCGCCGAAGCTCGCGCGGCTAGTTTGGCGAGCGATCGTGTTCCCGCTGACGTGTCGCAGAGCGACGACAACGTGCTCGCGTTTGCACGTCCGCCGAGAAAACCTCTCGTCTCATTTGGATCTTTCGGCGCGATCGCGGCCACGATCGTTTTCGCTGCGTTGATCATCGGGATCGTTTTGTTGTGGCAGAAGAACCGGAACACTCAGAGTGAACTGGCTCGGCTCACCGCGGAGATGAACCAGGCGCGAGCGGAGCTGGACCACCAGCGCACGATGGGCGAGCTGTTAACTTCACCTGACGGTCACATGGCAAAACTCAGCGGCACCAACGTCGCACCCGGGGCACATGCGATGCTTGCTTACGACAAGAGCGGCCACGCGATGTTGATGGCTAAAGGAATGCCCAGCGCGCCCGAAGGCATGGCGTACCAACTTTGGTACATCAAGGACAACAAGAAAATGCCGGGCAAGGTGTTTACTCCCGATGCCGCCGGCAACGGAACGCTCGAGGATCAGATTCCCGCCGTCGCGCGTGATGCAGCGGTTTTTGCGATCACCCTCGAGCCGAAGAGTGGGGTAGTGGTTCCTACGGGCTCAATTTATCTGCTCAGTTCCTCGTGAACCTGCGTTTTTGTAGTTCCGCGAAAGCTGCTAAACTTTCTCCATCCCACTTTGGAAGAAGAAGATTAATGAGCAAGGAAAAGAACGAACCACCTTCAGTAGACAACATTATCTCCGATGAAACCGGGGCCTTTGATCTGCGCTTCATCCTCTGGCGACACTTCTGCCAGCAGAACGGCATTCCCGTAGAAACACTGCCGAGTCAACTCGATGGTGAACAGAAAGAAAAGTGGGAAGAACTCAAGGCCAGCCGTCTCCGCGGACAGAAGTAGGATTGAATGCCGTTCAAGCAGTTCAGAGTTCAAGCTTGAGCTTGTCTTCGATCCCCAAGCAACAACCTAAAGGTTGAACTCTGAACTGCTTGAATTCCTACAATCTTCCCGCGCCCAGCTTGTAGACTCCGGTGAGAAAGGGGTTGGTTTTTCTTTCCTGTCCGATTGTCGTTACCGGTCCGTGTCCGGAGTAAACCTCTACGTCATCGCCCAGCGGCAAGAGTTTAGTCATGATTGAGTCAAGCAGTTGCTCAGTCGATCCGCCAGGCAAATCAGTCCGGCCCACTGAACCTGCAAACAGCACATCGCCAACGAACACCTTCCGTTCGTTTACTTCAAACAAGACCACGTGGCCAGGCGTGTGGCCGGGACAATGGATCACCTGGAATACGAGTTCGCCGACACGATAGGTCTGACCATCTTCCCAATAGCCATCGACACGCGGTGGTGCCTCGAAATCTAATCCCAACGCCGCCCATTGACCACGCGGGATGCCTATCCAGGCCGCCTGTTCCGGAAGCGCGTCATAAATAAACTCATCGGCTTTGTGAAGCATGATGTCGGCGTCAGGCTTCAGTTTCTTGAGCGCAGCGACGCCGCCAATGTGATCCAGGTGGGCGTGAGTGACTGCGATCGCCTGCAACTCAAATCCATGCTTGTCGATTGCCTCGGCTATCGTTCTCGAATCGTCACCGGGATCAATGCAAATCGCTCGCTTCGTCTCTTCGCACCCGAGGATGCGTGTGTGTTGTTGAAAAGCTGTGACAGTGATTTCTTCGATGATCATAAGTGTTGCCTGATAGGCCCGAAGGGCCGAAAGTAAATAGCCACGCCCGTCAGGGCGTGGTTCAAGTCACAAAGGAATCCGAGCGCCGAAGGTGCGACAGTTTCAAGTTAGTCCCAGATGTAGCGTTTGTCGTATGTAATGCCGTGCTTGTCAAGTAATCCTATCAACTCCGCTTTGAAAGTCCGTTTCCGATGGTGTGTTTCCTGATTCGAGATGTACCTGACGACTCTCCCCTCTTCTGATTTGCTTTCGCTAAAAGCTCCATACCCTTCCTGCCAAGCGAAATTCCGAAGAGGCGCGAACGATTCATGAACCCAGCGAGAAGAGTTTGATTTCACCACGTTTACAAAATCGGCGATGCTGATGGTCGAGGGCATCGACGCGTACAAATGAATGTGATCAGATATGCCACCTGCAGAAATCAATTTAGCATTCTTATTGTTCATTATCCCGCCGATGTAAGAATACAAGTCATTACGCATGCCCGGCTCTATCCACGGCTCGCGTCCCGCTGTGCTCCACCTGAAATGTACAAGTATGCTGAGGTATTTTCCTGACATTTGGCCCTTTTTTGTGTCGGCCCTTTGGGCCTTCAAGGGGAGAGTAACACTTGATCCACGTCCTTACGGACGTGGCTACTAATTGTAGGCCCTTCGGGCCATTACAAGACCTCTTTCTAGCAGTTTCGGGCCACCAGTGGGCAATGGAGAAGAGGCATGCCGCGAAGATGAGTACTTTCGGCTAACAAAGTATAATTCCCAGAGGCTACGACCAAAAATATCTGTCATGCCGCTTAGTACAACAGGAAAGTCTTTAGCCGCAACCCTCGACGCTCTGACCGTCGAGGGCGCGGCGGAATTGACTGAGCACCTGCCGGACGCCGCTTTGAAATGTTATGCCTGCGGCCATCGCTGCCTCATAAAAGAAGGCAAGCGCGGCATTTGCAAAGTCCGCTTCAATGAAGGTGGACGCCTGCTCGTGCCGGCAAACTACGTCGCTGCGCTCGCCTGTGATCCAACCGAAAAGAAACCTTTCTTTCACGTCCTCCCGGGTTCCGACACTTTGACTTTCGGCATGCTCGGCTGCGATCTCCACTGCGCCTATTGTCAAAACTGGCTAACTTCCCAGGCCCTGCGCGACGACACCGCCGGCACTCAGCCTCAACAGGTATCGCCGGAACGGTTGGTCGCAATGGCTAAAGCTTACGGGGCGTCTCTCGTGGGCAGTAGTTATAACGAACCCTTGATCACGGCGGAGTGGGCCGTTGAAGTTTTCAAGCACGCACGCCCGGAAGGATTTCGCACCGCGTTCATCTCCAACGGCAACGCGACGCCGCAGGTGCTCGACTACCTGCGTCCCTGGACTGACTGTTACAAGATCGATCTGAAGTCGATGAACGACAAAAACTACCGGCAGCTTGGCGGCGTTGTCACTAATATTCTTGACACGGTGAAGATGGTTCACGAGCGCGAATTCTGGGAAGAGATCGTTACGCTCGTCATCCCGGGGTTTAATGATTCGGAAGATGAACTCAAAGCTGCGGCGGATTTCATCGTGTCAGTTTCGCCGGACATTCCCTGGCACGTGACAGCGTTTCATCAGGATTACCACATGACTGAAAACGCCAACACCACTGCCGGGCAGTTGATCCGCGCTTGCGAGATCGGACGCGCGGCAGGGCTGCGTTACATCTACGCAGGCAATCTGCCGGGAAGAGTCGGCCGCTGGGAAAACACCTGGTGTCCAACGTGTAATGAATTGCTAGTCGAGCGTCACGGCTATTTAATTCGGAAGATGAAGGTGACGCCTGAAGGAAAATGCCCGTCATGCGCGACCAGTATTCCGGGCATCTGGGCTTGAGACAAACGGCTATTTCAAAGTCAAAGGGCAGAGACATCCCGCCTCTGCCCTTTCTTCTTTTGAAAAGCTACCTTCGTCTTAGGGTGTCTTCATCGGTTTCATTGATGGTGACGCCTTGGCCGCAGGGGCAGGTGATGCTTTCGCTGCCGGTGAAGCTTTGGCGGCCGCCGAAGGCGACGCTTCAGGCGCAGCCATCGTTCCCGGCTTCATCACCGTCGTTCCGCCATGATGAAGCACAGCCAACCACTTTCCATCCTGCTTCGCCCAAATTGAAGAGTGACGTTCTCCATCCGCGGGCATGACCATGCCTTTCATAGGCGGCATCTTAAATGTGTAAGTCACCAGGGCCGCATCGGCATCAATCGTGAGCGCTTTCCAGTCGCTTAACACCGCTGTTGAAGCGTCGAATCCCTGTACGGTCTTAACCGAACTGGCTTTGTCATAAACACCGTCCGGCTCCACTTCAAGATAGTTCGGTGCCAACAAAGCAGCAAACCCGTCGTAGTTTTTCGCCTTGAACAAGTCCCAGACGATCTTCTCATTGGCGATCGGATCAGGTCCGGTAGCAGCGACCACGGCCGGCGTTCCCGCAGGCGTTGGCGCGGCCTTGGCTGGATTCTTAGCAGGCGGCATCGGCGGCTTCACCGGACATTCCTGGTGGTACATCGCCAGCCACTTACCGCCACGATTGACCCAGGCAGAACTGCATCGGCCGGGCTCAGGAGGAAGTTCTTTGCCTTTATATTTTCCCTTGACGTTAGTGCTGTAAGTTATGACGTAAGCATCTTTGCCTATGGACATAAATTTCCAGTCACTGAATATTATCTCAGTGGGTTCGAAATCCTTCACCGCAGCGATCGAGCCGGCCTTGTCCAGGACGCCTTCGCTGGTGACCTCGAGCTGATCCTCGGCCAGCATGTTGCCAAAGGCGTCGTAGTCTTTATTCTTGACCGTCTCCCAAATAGCTTTTTCCTTGGCGATGGCGTCCGCCTCAGTCATGGCAGCGGTCGCGGGTGTACTTGCATTCGTATTCGACGGCGGCGCGGAATTATTAGTTGACGGCGCGGTACACGCGGCTGTCAGGATCAAAGCTGAGACGAGTAGGAAGATCTTTTTCATGGGCTAACTCCTGAAATTGTTATTTAGAGCAGGTGGGTTCTATTCCAAAAGAAACGAATAGTCAAGAACAATGAGGCGCTAGTTGTGTTCTAAAGTTGTGTTGCTGATGCACTAGCCCGGCAGAGTCCCTAACCGTCGGGCTAATGCCCCGCTTTAGCTGGTCTTCCGGACTTTGCCCGCGAGGCCTGAACCCGAGCCAGCAACAAACGCGGAAACGACATTGACAAGCGCGATTCGTTGGCGATATTGTCCGCACTTGGACAGACTATTCCCTGGCGTGGGTCCGGCGCCAAATCTTCGTAACCTGTGAATCCTGCTGGCGCCTTTGGCGCTATTCTTCAAGAGGAGTATTACCCATGACCGCATCAACCCCCTTGATCCCGGTTAGCAAAACACGATCTCGCACACCAGTTCTCGCCCGAGTTTTTGCCCTTATTCTCGCAGCCACCAGCCTGCTGCTTTTGACAAGCAGCAGCGCGGCGGCGCAACGCAAGCCTGCGACGCCGGCCGGTGAAGACGACTCGGCGATGTTCAAAGAGTATCGCGGCGTGCAACTCGGAATGACTGCGGATGAAGTGCGCAAAAAACTCGGCGCTCCCAAAGATAAGGGTGACGAACAAGACTTCTTCGTCTTTGGCGAAACCGAGAGTGCGCAGATTGTTTATGACTCGACGCACAAAGTAGTCACGATCTCGGCAGACTTCCTGACTACCGGCGCCAATGTTCCCACCCCGAAACAGGTCCTCGGTTCTGATCTGGAAGCCAAGGCTGATGGCTCGGTTTACAAGATGGTGCGCTTCACTAAGGCCGGCTACTGGCTTTCCTACAATCGCACCGGCGGCGCCTCGCCAATGACCAGCGTAACGCTGCAGAAGATTCAGTAAGGACGGAAGCGAAGGACGGAAGCGGTTGACAGTGGCGGTTATTGCCTCACCCTGATTAAGGAATCCACTTGGCGTAAACTCCTTGCGCGATGTAACGTTCGCCTGAACCATCAGCTCTTATTAAATAAAGACGCGCCTGAAGTCTACGGAAAATAATATATTTCCCGTCCGGCGACCACACCGGCCATCCGGCTTCGGCAGCAAGCCGGCGGCTTCCTGTACCATCGGCATTCACGACCCGCAATTCGCTGGGGCCTGCACTATTCATTGCCGAGTTGGCGGTAACCACGTATGCGATCTGCTTACTATCTGGTGACCAAACAATCCCGGAAATCATCTCAGGGGGATTAACGAAGACTTTCCCACGCGGATTAATCGAGCGAGAAATTCCAGAATCCACATCCATTATCCTTAGACCACCACCCGCTGAGTATGTGATCTGCTTACTATTCGGTGACCAGGACATTCCATAACCGCTCTGACCGGCGTAAGAGCGAACGCTATTAGATTTCAGATCCTTGATAATGAGACCGTCGCGAGTCGTTATAGCGATCTTATTCTGGTCAGGAGACAAGAGGGCCCCTCCTACCGCACCGTTTTCAGTAAGCGGCGTTAGGCCGGTGCCATCCGGCAGAATCGAGTAAAGAGTTCTTCTCCTGGAGAAGCTCTCCGTCACAACAAGAATTCTTCCGTCGGGAAGCCAACCGAGCAAACGATCGACACGATCTATAGACAAGCCTTCCCAGTTGGGTCCATTCGGCCTACCACTTACTATCGGCAATCTCTTTTGGTCGGATCCGTCGGAATTCACCACAAAGAGGGTAATTCCATCCTCATCATCCAACACATAGGCAAGCCGCCGATCGTCGGGCGACCAGATTGCGGCGGCGACCATGGAGTAAGATCGAGGGTGAGGCTGAGTAAGTCGCCGGAGGTTACTACCGTCGACCTGCATTACATAAAGTTCGACGGAATCCCTATCTCGTTTGGAGCGAAAGGCGATTTGCTTACCATCATGTGACCAAACAGGAGCGTCCTCACTTACCGTGCTGTGATGAACAAGTCCATGGTCCCTGATGTCTTGATATTGTAGCGGTGGAGGCTTTGGGTTTGTCTGCTGACATCGGAGTGGACATCTGATAGCGCTATCCGGCGGTGATTGCCTGAACTGCTTGAGTAGTGTAACGCCGGTGAAGCCGGTATTTTCAAGCGCATAGATGTACCCCGGCCCGTCTTCTTCACTTTGGTGCACTAATTTCATTAGCTGATCCGCCGATGGCAGTTCCCACACGATTTTTTGCGATGAAGCCCGGGGTATGGGCCATCTAATGGGGTCTTTGTCTTTGTTGTTCTTATGTAACATCAGGTTTTCAAACGCCCGATGGAACGAGGATTCAAGGTATTCGTCTGTGTATTCTTGGTCTCCAGCATTGACGATGTAGATCGAGTCCGAGGTGAACGTTCCATCAGCGGATATGCCATAAAGTGTCAGAGAATTTAGGAGGTAAATAACTTTAATGTTTTCTCTGAGAGTCGAAATGGGATATTTGCTCATGGCCACGTCAAGGATGTGGATAGATCTCTTCAACTCTTTGCTGGAAAGCGGTGTAGCGCGTGCTTTAATCCGACCCGAAAGCCAATCCTGGGGAAATATGTTTTCATCCGTGACCGATATAATGGGAATATTAGTTCTCGTATCACGTGTTCGGCTGCGAATCTTGATCGGAGGGCCGGCGTGGATGGGCTTGCCATCCATAGAAAAGCTCGGCGCGTTGCGTATGAATGTGCCGCCAAAAATCCTGATGGGGTTTTGATTGACCTGTTCTTTGTCTAGCCTCCCGAACTGCCAATTTCGGAGCAGTCTTTTGTCCTGACTTGGTTTTGCTGCCCGATACCTTACGACCACTAAGTCCCCGGTGCTTGTTTTGGCGAATTCCTGAGGGGTCAGTTCAAAGACCACTTGATGGATGTCGACAGTACTGTTGTAGTGCGTAAATTCGTGTGAGCCGATGCGCAGAGAGTGAATTTGATTGTGGCCGTCAAAGAGCCCTTCACTATACAGTTCGACCTGAATGACAGGATCTCGCGTCGCCGTCAAATCTGCTTTCAGATCTACTCGTAGAGCGCGGCGGACGACCATTCCCTCCTTGTTTGAAGCTTGGCCATTTTTCGCGGGAAATTGCGGAGATTGCTGGGCCCTAATGAAAGACGCGCTGAGCACTAGACACAAAATCATTGTCAAAATGCGTCTACACCAACGTAAGTCTAAGTAGCTTGGTAATGCCAAAGCGCGTTCTCCATGACTGGTCTCTTTCTATAGATGACTATTCTCTCTTTTTTGTCTGCTCAAAGACCAGATTTAGTTCAATTCGTCCACGGCGCCCTAGTGAGTCTCGCCGCGACCGGTAACAGAAATCGAACTGAGTGCGATAACTCGGTAAGAACGCTAACAAGCGAACGTCACCTGGCTGGACGAACTCGCAACCGCGCACGTATGCTACGAATCCATGCAAGCCAGCGTTACATCCACGTCGCCTCGTGACACTGAGAGTAATTCACAATCGCCTAAACCTCTTCAATTGCGCGGGCTCACTCACAGGATAAAAGACAGAGCCTTGAGCGAAGGCTTTGAGAAGGTTGGGATTGTCGCGGCGACGGTGCTAGACGACGAACGCGAGCGATTGAATGAGTGGCTTGGACGCGGCTATCAGGGCGAGATGCGTTGGATGGCTAGCGATCCGGAGATGCGGACCGATCCGCGCAAGCTCTTCCCCGACGCGCGCTCCGTCGTGGTAGTTGCAATCAATTACTACACACCGCAAAAGCACACGGACGAACCGGGGACGGGCAAAGTGTCACGCTATGCCTGGGGCGCCGATTACCACGATGTGGTCGGCTCAAAACTTCGTGCGCTGCTCGCGTGGATTCAGGAAGAGGTTCCGGGCGCGGAAGGAAAAGTCTGCGTTGATATCCAACCGATGATGGACAAGGCCTGGGCCGCGCGCGCTGGGCTCGGATGGATCGGCAAGCATACCAACCTCATAACAACTGAATACGGCTCGTGGGTTTTTATCGGCGAGCTGCTGCTTAATCTCGAACTCGAATACGACAACGAAGTTGTTGCCGATCACTGCGGCAGTTGCACGCTTTGCATCGATGCGTGCCCGACAGACGCCATTACCGAACCCTACGTCGTCGATTCAAACAGATGCATCTCCTATGCGACGATTGAGCTGCGCGACACGGAATTGCCAAAGACTGTTTCCGAGAATCTTGAAGGTTGGTTTTACGGGTGCGACATCTGTCAGGATGTTTGTCCCTGGAATCGCTTTGAGCAGACAACCATCGAAGGTCGCTTCCTGCCACGCGAAGGAAACGTTAACACGCCGCTTGCCGAAGTGTTGGAACTGACAGCGGAAACATACGCTGAACGCTTTCGCGGTAGCGCCATGAAGCGTGCCAAACTTTCCGGGCTCCAGCGCAACGCGCGCGCGCTGCTAAGGTCACCTTAGTAAGCAAAAAACTCAAGTTCGGATCAATCCAACCAGCGGGGGCAAGCCCACCTTCCCGACCTCGAGCTGATTAGAATTGAATTGCAGCTATGGATTGAAAGG
>JBDUAQ010000225.1:0-4908 GCA_040004575.1 bacterium | reverse complement strand
CAGAGAAAATCGAGCCTAAGACATCGTCGGCCATTCATAAGTATTGTGAAAAAGTCCAAATCCCTTTAAGATTCGACCAATGTCAGACCGCCCTAGCGACAACCTTCTTTCCCGTCTCGAGCAGAGCCTGCGACAGTCGCGCGCGGCGCGCATGCATCTGGCCGCCCGGCTTAGGGAACTTGAGGTGGAAGCCGATGCCGTACGCGCTGAACTAGCTGAGATGGATACTCTGGCTTCGCAATCGGAGGCGGCGATTTATAGGTTGCTGACTTCGGTGCTGACATCCGGCAATCTGTCCGGTGGCAATTTCTCAGGCGGCCTTCCTTCCGATGCTGAACTCGAGGCAGCGATGCGTCCCGCAGCGCCGCCAGCGCGGGCGCCGTTCACCGTCGAAAATCGGCGACAGGAAATTCCGACGCTCCGGCCAAACACAGAACCCATGACCGATCGTTTTATGGACCGCACGATCCCTCAGGCTGTTACTTTGCTGTTGCGTGAAGAAGGCGGACCGCTTCATGTCAACGAGATCTACAACCGCTTACTCGAAGGTGGCTTCAGGTTTACCGGCCAGAACCCGACGATCAGCATTGCAGTTTCCCTCAATCGCAACACGCGCTTCCGAAAAACCGCGCCCGGAACTTTTGACCTCATGATCCGTGATGCATCGAAAGCGTCCTAAGACTAACCGCCAAGACGCCAAGAGCGCCAAGCAACCTCAAAACAAACAATCAGCTATCTGAACCTTCTTTATGGACTTCTCTTGGTGCTTGGCGTCTTGGCGGTTGTTTGCCGCACCCATAGAATACCTGGGCATGCACGCAATGATTCTCTCCGCTGGCTACGGCACGCGTCTGTGGCCATTAACCGAAGACCGCACCAAACCCGCTATTCCAATACTAGGCAAGCCGCTGGTCGGCTACGTCGCTGAATATCTCGCTCGTTACGGTTGTAACGAAATAGCCGTCAATCTTCATCACCGTCCGGAGTCAGTCCGGGCTGCACTTGGCGACGGCGGCAGGTTTGGAGTGAAGCTGCATTACGTTGAAGAGCCCGAAATCCTGGGGACCAGCGGAGCGATCGACAACGCTCGCGCCCTCCTCGACGGTGATACTTTTGTCGTAATCAACGGAAAGATTATTACCGACATAGACCTGAACGCGGCGTTCGAAACTCACCGCCGCACAGGCGCGATAGCCACGCTCGTATTGTTGCCCAATGAGTCCTGCGAAAAGTTTTCGGTAGTCAAGACCTCTGACGGTCTCTTGCAGGGTTTCGGCGGCATGCCGATCCTCGGCGAGTTTTCCAATAACGATCCGCCGCTAATGTTTACCGGCATTCAGATTCTTGAGCCGAAAATATTCGACTACATTCCCCACGGCGTCTTTTCGCATTCGACTACCGACGTGTATCCGCAAGCGATCGCAAACGGTCAACGCGTGGCCGTACACGTTGCGAGTGGCCGTTGGTTTGAGTTGTCGACCATTCCACGTTACCTGGATATCAGTCTGCTGCTGCTCCGGGAACGCGGAGAGACGTTAACCGCCGGGGCCGGATGCGAAATATCGGCTACGGCTGCGGTCGAGCAATCGGTACTGTGGGATCGAGTGGTAGTTGAGAGTGGCGCTCGCATTAAGCGAGCCGTTTTGGGCGACGACGTGAGGATAGGTGCCGGCGAGATTTTGGAGAATGTGGCCGTGGTCCGCGCGTCGCTTGTACAGGGAAAGGCGCCGCCATCAAAGGCGCTAGAAGGTGAGATTCGGGGCGACAATTTTGTCGTGCCTCTGGCTGAATGATACAATCCGGCGCACACAAACGGACTAATGGCAGAATTGATCTTGCAGTTTCCCGACCTTAAAGGATTGAACGCCCACTCTTTCCCGAATGAGCTCAGCTACACAAGTGACTACGAGTCCTTTTGACGTTTCTGCAGCGGAGCGGCTCTTAAAGTTCCTCGAGGGCCACGGGATAAAGGACAAGTTGATTGTCCCGCTGACGCCTGACGCTTCCACCCGCAACTACTTTCGCATCCCATGGCAGAAGGGCAGGGCGGTTGCTGCTGTCTATCCCGAGCCTTTCGATCCCGACTTCCATCCCTATCTCGATGTGACGCGTCTCTTTCTGGAAAGCGGGATACCGGTTCCGGAGATTTATGCAGTTGATGGCCAGAGCGGACTGATCGTTCAGGAGGATTTGGGTGACCGGCAGTTGTTTCGTGTATATGAGGAAGTGCATAAAGACGAGTGCGATGAGTATAAAGAACGGGCGGTTAACTTAATCGCGCAAATCCAGAAGGCCACGGACACGGCTTATGAGAAGCAATCGATTGCGAGCCGCCTCGCTTTTGATGAACCAAAACTTTCCTGGGAACTGGACTTCTTCGTTGAGCACTACTTTGGAAGTTTACAAGGCGAAGAGCTTCGTCACGCCGAAGCCGCGCAACTCAAGGCGGAGCTCAATGACATCGCCGCGGAATTAGCGGCCCGCCCGCGCGTCCTGTGTCATCGCGATTTCCACGCTGCAAATCTAATGGTGGACGGTCAGGATCGTTTGCGCATTGTCGATCATCAGGACGCTCGCATGGGACCAGTGACCTACGATTTGGTTTCGTTTCTGCTCGACCGGCGTTTAGAACCTCCATCAATCGCGGAGCTCAGAACCTACCGTTTATTGCTTTTGGAGGAGCGCCGGGTGCTTGGACTTGGCGCGCTCGATCCTGATGAAGTGGCGCAGGAGTTTCGGCTGATGGCAATCCAGCGCGGGCTTAAAGCAGTGGGAACGTTCTCCTATCAAACGGCTGTGTGTGGTCGTGGCAGCGCGTATGAACAATTTATTGAGCCAACACTGGGCATTGTGTTGCAGGCGGCAGTCTGGCTCGATCGATTTCCGACGTTGCGCCGGATACTGAGAGAACGCATTGATAACTAGTACCGCATTAACGTAGATGATCTTGAAGCTTGGGCAAATATTATTAGTCTTGCTGTTGCTCACAACTGGCGTCGGCGCAGCGCCAAATATCGTTCAATCAGTGGTGGTTGATTTTCCAGTCAATGGACGAGTGATTGTGCAAGCCCATGAAGAAGTCGGCCAATTCCCGAAGATGCTTTTCATTTCTGAGAAAAGGGCCAACGTATTGCTGCTTAGCTCAATCACAGATGAAGATAAGTTGCTCACTGAAGCGGAATCTAATTTGAGATTTCGCGTTATCCGAGCATCTGGTTTTCCTGGTCCGATGGTAATGTCTGTTGGCCTTTTTCATGGTGGTTCAGACAACCAATTCTTCCTCACCGTTTTTGGCGAAGTTGATGGAAAGATAGTTCGCTTGAATGACAATCCCTTATTTGCAAACATACAAGGTGGCTATTACCTGGGATATTTGAATAAGAACCTTGGTTACGGATTAGCCGTCTGGACTTTTATTTGGGGGAACGCTATTAACGAATCTCATTACAGTGAACATAAATACCAGATTGAAATTTACCAATTACGAGGTAGAAGGCTACAGCGAACGCTCCGCAGGATTTCCAGAAGAGTGTATGACTGGGATAAAGGTGCGAATTCGCTGCGCGAACTTGGAATAAGAGTTACCGACCAAAGAACCGGAATACCAGGAATTAACGAAAGCCTTGAGTGAAACGACCACATACAGATGGCTACTGAATCACAATCACTAGAAACAACAAGTCCACCGCGGACACCAATCAGCCAGCTCGCGGAACACGTCGGTCGAGAAGTAATAATCAACGGCTGGCTCTATAACCTGCGATCGAGCGGCAAGATTCTTTTCCCGCAACTTCGCGACGGCACCGGCGTGGTCCAATGCGTTGCGATGAAGAACGCTGTGACGCCCGAAGTCTGGGACGCGCTCAAGGGTCTGGGCCAGGAATCTGCGCTCTCGATTCGCGGCACAGTAAGGGAAGACAGCCGCGCGCCCGGTGGCTTTGAAATTGATCTGCTGGATGCGGAAGTCTTGAACGAGGTTCACGACTATCCAATCACCCCCAAGGAACACGGCACCGAGTTCCTGATGGATCATCGCCATCTCTGGCTCAGGTCGCGCCGTCAGCACGCGATTCTCAAAGTTCGCCACACGGTAGTTAAAGCTGTCCGCGATTTTTTGGATAACGACGGCTTTACGCTTGCTGACTCCCCGATCTTCACGCCTGCGGCTTGCGAAGGTACTACTACGCTCTTTGAAGTGGATTACTTCGACGGCGAGAAGGCTTACCTGACGCAGTCAGGTCAACTCTACAACGAAGCTACGGCGGCCGCGTTTGGCAAGGCCTATTGTTTTGGGCCAACCTTTCGCGCCGAGAAGTCGAAGACGCGGCGCCACCTGACGGAGTTCTGGATGGTTGAGCCGGAGATGGCTTTTGCGCACCTCGAGGACGTGATGACCTTGTCGGAGCGAATGCTTTCCTACATCGCCGCGCGGGTGATTGAAACTCGTGGAGAAGAATTGAAGATACTGGAACGCGATACGGGCAAACTCGAAGCGATTGTGCCGCCGTTTCCGCGTATGCACTACGACGACGCCGTGAAGCTGTTGCAAGAGGGGCATGCGAAAGGTGCACTTGAGACGCGTTTTGAGTGGGGCGGTGATTTCGGCGCACCCGATGAGACGTATCTATCTGCGAACTACGACAAGCCGCTGATGGTTCATCATTATCCGGCGGAAGTGAAAGCGTTCTACATGGCGCGCGATCCGGAGCGAAATGAATTAGCGCTTGGCGTTGACGTGCTGGCGCCTGAAGGCTACGGCGAAGTGATCGGCGGCGGCGAGCGCGCAACGTCGCTCGAGTTCCTGAAGGAACAAATCGCACTGCATCAATTGCCGCAGGAAGCCTTCGAGTGGTATCTCGACTTGCGCCGCTACGGCAGCGTTCCTCACGCCGGATTTGGCATGGGCAT
>JBDUAQ010000224.1:0-4913 GCA_040004575.1 bacterium | reverse complement strand
TGCTGACGAAGATTCTGACCTACCATGTATTGGCCGGGAAGTTTGATTCGAAGGCTATTGCCAAACGGATTCGTCAGGGCCATGGCACTGCAAAATTCAAGACTGTCAGTGGCGGCACGTTGACGGCAATGATGAGCGGCAACGATCTAATTCTTCGCGACGAGAAAGGCGGTACCTCGCGTGTGACGATCGGAAATGTGTATCAATCAAACGGAGTGATTCATGTGGTCGATTCGGTCTTGCTGCCAAACTAACAAGTAGGACAGACATTCTTGTCTGTCCACCAGAGAAAGAGCTGCTAAAAAGTGGACAGGCAAGAATGCCTGTCCTACTTTTGTCTGCCCTCCTTCACGCGCGCGAGATTAAATTCTATGGCATCATTAGGGCGTCAGAATCAGATTCTTGGGGAAAGCGTTTATGATTACCTGCCGCAAGATGACCGCCGGAGACGTCTCCGATGCCTTTGAGATGCTCAGAGTGTTTCTCAGTGAGGACGAACACTACCTCGCCAGCAGCAAGGCCTATGGCGATCGCGGATTCCAGGGACTCAATGACGCGCTCGATCTGTTTCTCGAGCAGCCGGAACTCGGGTTTGTGTGGCTGGCTTACGACGAACGCGGCGTGAGCGCAGTCTGCGTGGTTTGCTACGCAATCTCAACTTCGATGGGCGCAGTGGTGGCGAAGCTCGACGACGTTTCGGTGAAAGCGAACCGGCGCGGCGGCGGGATCGGCACAGCGATGTTGGAACAACTAAAAGAGCAGCTTAGAAAAGAGTCGGTAGCACGAATTGATGTGGGCGTGCACCTCGAGAATCCTGAGGCCCGCAAGTTTTACGAACGGCTCGGCTTCATGGCGCTGAATGAAGAGCGCCTGGCGTGTGTGATTTGAGTCAGAACCACCTGCGTTAGCGGGTGGCCTAATGGCGTAGCAAATAAATGCCACCCGCTAACGCAGGTGGTTCTGACAATCCTATCGCGGCAGGTTCGCAATTTCTTCGAAGTATTTCGCGAACGCAACCATCCCGCCCGAGGCTTGTTGCCAATCGAAATTCTCATTAGGCGCGTGATAGCCGTGCTCAGGTAGCGACAGCCCCAGGAACAGCACCGGGCATCGCAAGACTTTTTCGATACTCGTCATCGCTCCGATCGTTCCACCGTCGCGCACAAAAACCGCGTCGCGCTTAAAAGCAAACTTCACGGCGCGCTTCAAAGCTTCCGGCAAAGGACCTTCGAGCACCGTGCGAAACGCGGGCGCCGCAGATTCGAATTGTATCTTCACATCCGGATTTAGGTCCTTTACCGCTGCTTTTAGTTGCTTCTTAATCTTCTCCGGATCCTGAACCGGCACCAGGCGAAACGATGCCTTAACTTCCGCGCGCGGCGGCACGATCGACTTCACTCCCGGTCCCTGATAGCCACCCGTCACACCGTGGACTTCAAAGGTCGGCATGCCCCAGATACGTTTCATTACCTCGAGTGGATCCTCCGTGCGCATGAGCTTCAGGTGATGGGCCTTCTTAAACGCGCGGGCGTTAAAGCCGCAGTTGGCCCAGTCGTTCAATTCCTGTTTGGAGGGCGGGATCACATCGTCGTAGAAACCTTTGATTTTGATCTTCCCGATTCTCGGGTCATAGAGATCGCAAACTAGTCGCATCAATTCCGCGATCGGGTTGCGCGAGGCGCCGCCAGTCTCGCCGGAGTGCGTATCAGTCTCTCCGGTTTCGAGCTGCAACAGAAAACCGAGCAAGCCGCGCAAACCGGCTGAGCTTGCGGGCCGGTTTCGCGAAACCCAAACCGTATCGGAAACGACTACCGAATCCGTGCGCAGGTCCGACTTTGCTTTGGTAATGATCTTTTCGAAATTTGGTGAACCAATCTCTTCTTCAAACTCCCAGAGGAAACGAATGTTGATGGGAATGCCCGCTTCCAGCGCGGCGCGAGCGCCGAAGAGTGCGGCCAGCGCCGGGCCCTTGTCGTCAGTTGTACCACGACCTAAATAGCTGTCGCCCTTCTTAGTCATCACAAAGGGCTCAGTGTCCCAGGGCTCAGTCTCCTTGGACGCAGGTTGCACATCCATGTGGTTATAGACAGTGACAGTCGGCAGGTTCTTATCTGTGCCAAAAACGCTATGGACAGTTGGATTGCCATTCTTAACTTCGTAAACCTCAACCTTGCCCCCAAATCGCCGCAGCGTTTCCACAGTCAAGTCAACGCCTCTGCGAATGTCTTCGGCATGTGCGGGATCGCAGGAGACGGTTGGCGTTTCCACGAAACGCTTCAGCAGCGCTTCATACTCGTCGCGGTGATTCCTGGCAAAAGAGAAGAGTTGGTTTCGGTCAAGCGAGTTCGCCATGCGGGAGATCCTCCGATTAGAAATAGTTAGAGCGCTGGAGTGGGTTACTCTGACGTGATGGAAATAATTTTTTCTCCATATGACTTCGTTGCCGTCAACCCTGGCATTGAAATCCCGGAAACAAGTCCAGGAACTTTCTCGGCACAAACGCGGTGTAAATCGTTTTCGCCCCTAGTGTAATCATGATGAGCCGGAAAACGCCAAAGAAGCGGATGAAATATAGGGGCGGAGCAGGCTGGGAGGGCAACGTTTTTCAAAGCTTGCCTCACTAACCCCGAAGACTGGGCAGCGGCTGTTTCATCGAATTGGTGCGAATTTTCCCAACAAAGTTAACCTGCCCCAGGTTGCGCAGCCTGACCCGCGCGCCGCCCCGGTTGCGGCATACTAAAGCGAATTTGGAAATTTGGCTAAGAAACACCTCCAAGCAGTCTTTCGTATTTGGCTGCGGTTCCTTTTCAGTGGATTTATCGATCTTCGTGTTATTCTTGCAGGCCCGTTTCGCAGCGGGGCGCGTATGGGAGCAGTGGGATTTTCGGATTAGGATCCAGGACTTAGGAGGCTTTTTTGTGAGAACCAGATTTTACGTGGCCGGAGTCGCAATTCTTCTTTTGGCGCTTTCTGTCAGCCTTTATTCGCAACAGACGGGTTCCGCGCGACGACAAACAAACAAGCCTGCCAACACTCCTACTTCAGCCGGCGCGAACGGCAGCGGAAACTCCCGCGTGAGCAGCGCTGTCGTTAAGACTGACGTCGAGGAAGCACTATCAGTAATCCAGAACAACTACATCGATGGCCGGAAGCTGGACTACAACACCATCTTCAAGTCGTCGATTACGGGCATGTTGAACGTGCTCGACCCCCACTCAAGCTATCTCGATGCGGCTGATTTCACCGCCTTCAAGACGGAACAGCGTTCACAGTATTTCGGAATCGGCGCGACCATTGGCGATCTGACGCAGGGCGATCAGATCAATACTTACATCAGGGCGACCTTCGAGGAGGCGCCGGCTGCACGCGCCGGTCTGCGGTTTGGCGACAAGATAGTTGCGGTTGATGGCCAGTCAATGAAAGGCAAGAATTTTTCGGAAGTGCGCAAGTTCCTGCTGGGGCCACTCGGCACAGTTGTTAGAGTCACTGTCGAACATGCTGCGACCGGCCAAATTGAGACTGTCACGATCACGCGCGACGCTGTTTCCCTGCCCTCGATTCCGCAGGCCTACATGATCAGGCCCGGCGTTGGTTATGTGGCAATGACTGGCGGCTTCAACACCACCACGGCCGACGAATTTCAGGAAGCACTCCAGAACCTTCATTCCAAGGGCATGAACATGCTGGTCCTGGACCTGCGTGGCAATCACGGTGGCCTTTTGATCCAGGCGGTACGAGTTGCCAACACGTTCCTGCAGCGCGGGCAATTGATCGTCACGCAAAAGGGGAGAATTCGGGACAGCAGCGAGGATTTCAAGGCGCTGAATGACAATCCTGATACGGTGCCACTGGTCGTATTGGTAAACGGCGAGACTGCCTCCGCCGCTGAGATCGTTGCCGGCGCTTTACAAGATCATGATCGCGCGTTCATCGTTGGCGAAAATAGTTTTGGCAAGGGACTAGTGCAACTTCCTTATCAAATCGAAGATTCAGCATTGCTCTTGACGATTGCCAAATATTACACGCCGTCAGGGCGCTTGATTCAGCGTGACTACTCTAACGGCGCTAACTACGACTACTACACGCGCGGCGGACTTTCGAATAACAAAGACACCAGCCTCGCTTTGCCCGCCGGGCCACAAAGCCATACCGACACTGGCCGGGCGGTCTATGGTGGCGGCGGAATCTCGCCGGACGAGATCGCCAAACCCACAAAATTCAATCTTGCTGAGCAGCGCCTCACTAATCCGATCTTCGCGTTTGCACTTGAGCTGGCGATGGGACGCGTGGCGGGTTTTGAAAATTACAAGGTGCAACCCCGGATTGAATATAACCACGAGCTTGAGTCCACAGATTTTCCCGTTACTGACGCTCTGTTTAAGGAACTGAAAAAGTTCCTCAGCGCCAACCCAATCTACAAAACGACCCCGGAACAATTGGATCGCGAGCGCCCGTTTGTGGAGCGACAGTTACGCTTCGAGCTGGCCACGGCTGCCTATGGTTCGCTCGCGGCGGTGCAGGTGTTCAATGAGAGCGATCCGCAGGTCGCCAAGGGTATCGATGCCATGCCGCGGGCTCGCGAACTCGCTTTGGCGGCCAGACGAGCCAGGGCACGGTCGTGACTCTTGTAGGATAGTCATTGTCTTTGCACCGACCTCTCAAACATACACAGGAATAAATGCGACTGTCGTCGCTGTCGGCGATGACAAGTTGAATGCCACATATCTTGCACGCAAGTGGAATGGCTGCGCCAACTTTCGTTTTTGATAAACGTTAAGTGTAGGGCGTAGAATGACCAGGTAACGGAGGCGTGTATGAGCACATCAGGAGAAGACCTTCTAAAGTCATTCGACCTCTTGCCTGAACCAGTCAAGCACGAAGTTGCGTCCGAAATCCTTCGCCGTACCTTTGCC
>JBDUAQ010000223.1:0-4939 GCA_040004575.1 bacterium | reverse complement strand
AAAGATGAGCAAATATCGTCAGCGCGGCTACATGGAAAGCGATCGCGAGCCACAAAGGCCAAAGCCACAGGCAGGTCCGCAGTCAAAGCCTCAAGATCGTGAAGGCCCGCGCTCGCCACGGATGATGCCATTTGGCGAGACGGTGAAGTGCACTGCATGCGGAGCAAAGGCTCCGCCGAACATTACCGTCGAAAGCTCTTGCCCAAAGTGCAACGCTGACTTTCACACCTGTCGTCAGTGCTCACACTTCGATCCAGGCGCCCGCTTCGAATGTAGTAAATCAATTCCCGCACGCATAGTGGACAAAAACGCGCGCAACACGTGCGAACTGTTCGCACCACGAAGCGTAGTTGAACGCGAAACTTCGTCAGGGCCTCCAACAAATGCTCGTGACGCGTTCGCAAAACTGTTTAAGAAGTGAGTAACGGTTGTAGGGGTGGCACTCCGTGCCCACCCCTGACCTGGACATGGGTTTTAGCGCAACGCGTCGGTGTGGATATCGGTCTTTCATTCGTTAACGTTGTCGAGGCCAACAAATCTCCAACCGGTCTTTGTCTTGGCAAAAATGTATTCAATCGGACGATCGTCGCTGGATTCAGGTTCCGTTTTGAAAGTGCACCAAACTGCATAAGCCTTTCCGTCTTTTACCGGTTTGGTGGCTTGAAAACATCGCTTGGCGTTGGCTTCCATATTCAAAATATCATCGTAGTCTCGTAAGAATTCGGCTTTCGTTTTTGCGTTTTTCACTCCATATGGCATCACAAGCGGAAACTTTGTCATGCTCGCAACTGCCGCTTTGTCATTTCTTGCGACCGCAGTTTTGAATTTTGTCCAAAATGTATTGAAGTCAGTTTGAGCTGAAACGTTCATTGTTGCGAAGCAGAATCCGGCACAGAATATTGCGGCCCGCAAAAATCCGTTTTTGAACATGACCTATCTCCTTTCTGTTCTCAATCACCCAAGCTACAGGTCACACGAAATAGGATCAATAGGGTCGGGAGACCCACCCGCTACCGCGGGGTGGTACTGACCTCATCTCAACATAAGTCCCACTCACCTGCGATGTGATACTGACACCGGAGAACTATGAAGCCAAGCTGGTAAGTGTGCGAGCTAAGGCCCTCTCCCCAACCCTCTCCCAAAAGGGTGAGGGAGTTTGGTCATGAGACATGATTTACGTTCCTATGAAGCGGTTAATTTTTCTACTTCCAAAGCGCGCCACGTCCAAATCGCCGACAGCAGATCTACCAAACCAAACAGCAGCAATGCTCTCGGCGCCGAAACAAGCAGCACAAAAGCGGCGAAGCAAAAAATAACCGCAACGCGCGCCCAGACCGTCCAACGGATAAAGACTCTCAAGTTGTGTCGCGCCGCCTGGACGTAATAGAAGCTGAGACATAGGACAAACATTCCATTGATCCTTATCCAAACTTCGTTTGTCGGCGGCACTCCGAAAACTTGCAAAATCAGGTTAGGGACGAAGAGTAAAAGCAAACCTAATCCTACGAGGTAAACTCCGAAAGCAAGCAAGCTTCTCGCTGCTCTGCTCATGCCTTCACTATCCGATGGCCTTCGACTCATGTTGTTCCCTCCGGCGAATCATCTGACGCCTGGCTCACAAAGCGGCGGTTCTGCGAATCCTTTCGCGAGTAGCCATAGCGCCACAGCCACATGGCTAAGCGCCATCGTCGCGCCCATCAGAGTCACGCTGCGATAACCCAGAAACAACGGCAACGTGATCCCTGTGAAGTGGAGCATGACCGTTATCAAGCCAAAGGCAGCCAGCGCGCGCGGCACCAGTGCGAAGCGGTAAAGAAAAATGTAGAGCAGAAAGATCCAGGCATCAATCACCAGCAGCTCAGAGTAGTGTCCCCACTTCCTTGTCGAGCCGACTACCGCCGCCAGCGCCTGAAAGAGATCGTCGGGGCCGCCGGCTTGAGCGTACCTTTCGCTCAAAGACAGCATTGAGAGGATGTGAGCGTTGTCGACCGCCTGCAGCGAAAACATGATCACGCTAACGGCCACGAGCAGCAGCGCCAGCGCGGGACTGTACTGACGAAAGATGGGCCAGGCTGCAATGGAAATCCCGATCGTCAGCGCGCAATTCGCAAACAGGAGAAACACAGCGACCTTGATTTGAAAAGACGCCGCCGCCGCATTTGCAAGATAGTCTCGAGGGACTATCGGGAGCAGCAACACGAAGGGCACGATCAGTCCGGCTAACTGTATCAACAACATCATGCCGATAATCCGGCCCGTGCTCTTTGCAGATCTCATGACCGTCTCCTTCGCAGGGATTTACGGGAATTGCTCGAATATATTTCAAGTTACTGTACGGAGGGGCGACCAATAAGTTCGGTCTGAAGATAGGACCGCAATCAGCAGTCAACAGCTGAGGAGCTCTCTTTGACAGTCCGGCTTCTCTTAGCGGTTTACTGCTTTCTTTGCGTTACAGTTATTTATTTTTTCTTGATGATTTTCATAATTACCCAAATTATGATTATTCCCATTACTACAACGGCAAATGCTCCACCAACTGTTTGGGCAAATTGATCCGCTCCCATAGTGTTCTCCCCTTTTAGTTTTCCTTAGAATCAGTTGTCTTGAAACTACTGAAATGCGTCGAGCTATCCGTACATCCGCGCCATCGAGGAACGTATTGACTCTCTAAGGGTTCGAGATCGTTAGGCCGGCCACGATGGCCTCGGCGTTAGGCGCGAAGCTGATGTCTAGATCTCGATCTTCGAGAAGCGCCAGGCGCCGGCGCTCAGGAGCAGGATCGCTACGCCCACGAGCACGATTGCATCCACGGTTAATCCGAAGTGCGTTATGCCGGTCAAGACTGTTCGCACGCCGTCGACTCCGTAGGTGAGCGGATCGATGCGCGTCAGCAGCGCCAGCACTTTTGGTAAATTGTTTAGCGGATAGAGCGCGCCGGAAAGAAAATAGATCGGCATTACCAGGAAGTTCATGACAAGCTGGAAACCCTGCATGTTCGTCAGACTGGAACCAATCACCGTACCAAGCGCCGCGAAGACGATAGCGATCATCGCCATAAAAAGAATTGCCATTGGAATAACCGTGAAGCTAACGGGACGGAAGCCGGCGACCAGACAGATAACCAGGATCAGCAACCCCTGGAATATGGAGACGGTAGCGCCACCCAGCGTCCGGCCCATCATGATCCAGATACGCGGGACCGGCGCTACCAGCGTCTCCTTTAGAAAACCGAACTGCCTGTCCCACAAAAGGGCGATGCCGGAAAACATGGAAGTGAACAGCACCGTCATGCCAATCACGCCGGGCGCCATGAATTGCAGATAACTTCCTTCGCCGGCTTTGCGGAAGATTGGTCCGAGGCCAAACCCCAGCACGCCGAGATACATGATGGGCGACCCGAGGGAAGCGAAGATCTGTACGCGCGATCGCGAATACTTCTTCACCTCACGCAGCCAAAGAATGTAGATCACTCTCATCCTTATTTTCTCCACATCCGCGCAATCTGCCGCATGCTGTCAGCGGCGTCCGCGCTCTCGTCTCGAATTGTTGTACCTGTCAACGCCAGAAACGCCTCCTCGAGCGATTCGGTGCTGGTCTGTTCTTTCAACTCGCGCGATGAACCGA
Organism: bacterium; assembly: GCA_040004575.1. Classification (GTDB taxonomy): domain Bacteria; phylum Acidobacteriota; class Blastocatellia; order Pyrinomonadales; family Pyrinomonadaceae; genus PSRF01. The sequence goes on along the minus strand of JBDUAQ010000223.1, from coordinate 1,315 downwards.
TAGCAACGAGCCGCCCGTGATCGACGATGCCAATTCGACTGGCCACTCGATCGGCTTCGTCCATGTAGTGCGTGGTCAGAAAGACGGTGACGTTGTCCGTCTCGTTCAAGCTCTTGACGTGTGTCCACATCTGATTGCGGCTCTGCGGATCCAGACCGAGCGTAGGCTCATCGAGGAAGAGCACTTTCGGTGTGTGTAGCAGTCCGCGCGCGATCTCCAGTCGCCGCCGCATGCCGCCTGAGAAAGTCTTAACGAGTGCATCGCGTCGTTCCCAGAGTTCAAACAATTGCAGCAGAGTAGTGGCGCGCTCGCGACGTTCTTTGCGCGGCATTCCGTAAAGCACGCCATGGATTTCCATGTTCTCCCAGGCGGTCAGGTCCTGGTCCAAACTCGGATCCTGAAAGACAACGCCAAAACGCTTGCGCACTTCGTCGCGATGGACTGTGGGATCAAGTCCGTCCAACTCAAGCGATCCACTTGTCGGTTTCAGCAGAGTGGTCAGCATTTTGATGGTGGTCGTCTTGCCGGCGCCGTTTGGACCCAGGAACGCAAAGATTTCGCCGCGCTCGACGTTAAAGGAAATATTGTCTACCGCGGTAAGCTCGCCGAACTTTTTCACAAGGTTCTCTATTCGGATCATCTTCGTTCCTGATGGTGATTGAATGCTGATTGAATTATTGACCGGGGAATGATAACTCTCAATTCAATTTTGCGAAATCAAACGGTAGGGGTAGCGGCGTTTACTTGACAGCCTTCGCGAGTACTTTGCGTTCTTTGCCGTAGATGGCGGAAGAAGACTACAAAGCTCGCGAAGTAAGACGCAAAGTGAAGCATGATTCCTGTACCGGCGGAAAGAATAGATAATTTGGCGGAGGCTGGAACTTTTCAGGACGGTGTAGACTTCGATACTAGTTCCTCGTAAGACAGCATCGTCTTATAATCTCAGTACATTGCGGAATGCTCTAATTGGTTTAAGGAGAGTCACAACTGGAACGACTACGCACCTTCACAGTAATTACAAACAACTGACTCTCGAGAAATCAAAATGTTTCGACATCTTCTTGTCTGCCTTGTTTTAATCAACACTGCATTCGCTCAGAGTGTCGCGCTCAACCGGTCTGATGGCGCCTACGATGTGTTCACGCCTGCTGCGTTCGCTCAGACGGCTGCGCTCGACGCGTTTGATTCTTCGGGCTTTGACAGCACTTACAAGCTTTCACTCCCGAAGCCGGTTCAGGACAAGAACTTTTATCTCCTGACTTTGTTTCAAAGAAACCGGGAAGTGAGAAAACTTCTCAGCAGGAACAAAGCCTTG
>JBDUAQ010000222.1:0-4944 GCA_040004575.1 bacterium | reverse complement strand
TCTCTAGCCGTGGACGATCGCCGCGGATAATTGGGCAGTAGTAATCAGGCTCGTCGAGCGCGCCTTGCAAAACGCGCCTTCCCGCACAGCCGCCGCGACATGTTTCTCGAAACTCGCAGGGCTCGCATGCCGAGGGCACCATGCGCGCCGCGACAAACGACGGCGTGCTCACAATCGCTTCCCCCGCTGCGAGCAGATCCGACAAAGATCCGCCAGCGCCAGGCCAGTAAACGCAAGGCTGGGTCGTGCCACGCGGAGTTACACGCACGGTCCCTGCTCCACAACCGCAATCGACTTCCATAGGCGGAAGACCGGCCATGGCCCGCACCAGTGGCTCGCCAATCGCAATCACATAAGTCTCGGCAAACAACCGGCGAAAGCCTTCCCAGTACTCACCGTAAGTCAAAGCATACGCATCGGTCCTGACCGATTGGTAAACGTTCACGCGCAGCGGAGCTGCAAACTTCCTGGCGACCCGCGCCACGTCAGGGAGCTTGAGATAATTCGACTTCATCATCACCGCGATGATCGTTACTGGCACGCCGAGGCTGCGGCAACGCTCTGCCTGTTCGTGAATCAAACTCCAGTTACCCGTGCCACGTTGGGTGTCCTGCTCTTCTTTGGTTGGATAATCCAACGAGAATTCGACATCGTGAAATGCGCGAACACGTTCATCGTCGAGCAGCGCGATGCTGTGGCCGTTTGACGTGATGGTAAGTTTTATCGGTTGGCCTTGAAGGAAATCGAGGATCGACAGGAAGTCTGGATGCATCCCATTCTCGCCGGTGCCAAGATTGACGGAACGCACAGGCAGCCGTTCGATCACCGATCGCACTTGATCCAGCGTTAATCGATCAACTCTATTCGGGTCGCGATAACAAAAGGAGCAGGCGAGATTGCATTCATTAGTCAGTCCGAGGCCGAGCGCGAAACCTCCGGGAATGCCGCGCTCACTTTCAGATAAAGTCGAACTCTTCGCTGATAACATGACCACCGTTGCCCTTGAGGGAAGAACTTAATTATACGAGACTCAGCATCCGGGATTTGTTTCCGGTCTGATCTTAGAACGCGAACTGCTTGAGCCTCTCAGCTGATCCACGAGACTATTCGCCGCAACTTTCCTCCCGACGCAATCTTCGGAGCAACCAAGGCGTCGATTCCCAGCGAGCGTCCGGCGCGCAGGAAAAGGAAAAAGCCGTTCAGCAGGATCAGGAAGAAGTAAGTCCACGGCCATTCGTTCGGCCGGTTGTAGAGGCCGAGCCAGAGGTTGATAGCCATCAATGTCCCAAGCAGTCCGCCCAAACGAGTGAACAATCCGAGCATCAGCGAGACGGCAATAAACGTCTCGCCCGCCCAAACTTGCAACGCGAAGACCTCGAAGTGTGGCAGCATCAGATCGTTTACGAGGGCCGTGTGCGGCTTGAATGCCGCATACTTCCCCATCTCCTCCATCCAATAGCGCAGACCGCCGCTGCCGTCCGGGCTGTCAGTGAACGTCGGCGGCATCTTCCAGAGCATTTGCTGGTACCACATGCCGCCAACAAAGAGCCGCGCCAGCCAGGTATAAGTTTTCTGCATCGTTCGCTGCTCAGGATTTCGCGCCAAGTTGAACAACGCGATGGCTACACTCGCAAGCACAAGAAACATAAATGCGTAGATCGGAAACCGACCGTGTAGCGTGCTCTTTTGCAGGAACTGCATGAAGTCAGAGAACGGATTCGACATGTTTAGCTCCTTCGGGCAGACGCTCCAGTTTTCAAACGTTGGACCACCTGTGGGCGCGCCGCTTAGTAAGAATCAGGATGTTATTCTGCCCGCCCGACCAATAACAAGCAACGACCTACCCTACTCGCCGCCTTTCGTTCGCATACGCATTAGAGACTTCGACTCTTTCTCAACGGAGTCAAGCCGTCGCTTCTCAATATCCAGGTCCGCGAAGGGTACGCCGGCAGAAGTTGGTCTGTCGCCTTCATTCGGCTTACCATAAGACTTGAAGCTACTTTATTATCCTAAGGATAATTAATCTAGATGGGCTCCAGTTCTACTTTGATCCGATTTATTGAGGCAATGCAGGAGGCCCGCGGGCGCACGCTCGAGCTAATTGCGGACCTGGACGATGAGCAAATGATCGGCCCGCGCCTGGAGATCGTTAACCCTCTTCGTTGGGAGATCGGACACGTTGCCTGGTTTCAGGAATATTGGCTCTTACGCCATTTGCACGGACGTGCGCCGATACGAGCCGCGGGTGATGCGCTTTACGACTCCGCGAAGGTGGCCCACGAAACGCGATGGGACCTGCAGCTTCCATCAAAGGCTGAAACGATAACCTACATGAAGAACGTGCTCGACCAGGTGCTCGACCAGTTCGATCGAAATGATCGAGCAAGATCCGTTTCGTCTGATAATGCCGGTGGGCTGACTCACGATGCAGCTTATTTCCTCTCCCTCGCGCTTTTTCATGAGGCCATGCACGCGGAGGCGATCACCTACACGCGGCAGACGCTCGGTTATGTTTCACCTCGCTTAGGCGTGGGGCGACAGGCGGGTGTTGACGATGTCGATCAGGAGCCAACCGGGAACCAGCCACCGGCCACGGACAAACTGGGCGATGCGTTGATACCCGGCGGCACGTTTCTAATGGGCAGCACGCAGGCTTGGCCTTTCGTGTTTGACAATGAGATGCGTGCGTACAAAGTTCATGTGCGGCCCTTCGCGATTTCGCGGACGGCTGTTACGAACGCGGAATACGCCGAGTTCGTTAATGACCGCGGTTATCAGCGTCGTGAGCTATGGTCTGATGATGGCTGGGAATGGCGTGAAAACGCCGACGCAAAGCATCCGGTCTACTGGAAGTTTGCTGAAGGCAAATGGTGGCGCCGGAACTTTGATGAGACGGTCCATTTGGAAGATCACCTGCCGGTGTTGCACGTAAACTGGTATGAGACGGACGCATATTGCCGCTGGGCCGGACGTCGCCTGCCGACCGAGGCTGAATGGGAGCTGGCCGCAAGTGGCGAGCCAGCCCCGAACGGCCGCGGAATCACTGATCACAAACGACGATTCCCGTGGGGCGATGACGCGCCAACGCCAGAGCGCGCCAATCTCGACTGGCAGGCGATGGGTTGTTTCGATGTTAGCTCGCTGCCGGCAGGTGATAGTGCCTTCGGGTGCCGGCAGATGATCGGCAATGTTTGGGAGTGGACGGCAAGCGATTTCGCGCCGTACCCGGGGTTTATCGCCGGCCCTTACAAAGAATACTCCGCGCCATGGTTTGGCGATCACAAGGTGCTGCGCGGCGGCTGTTGGACAACCCGTGCGCACTTGATTCACAACACTTATCGAAACTTCTACAAACCGGACCGGCGTGACGTTTGGGCCGGGGTTCGCACGTGTGCTCTGTAAAACCAGAAAGATGCGAATTGGAATAGTTACTCCGGCTCCCTCAGGATCGAATTACGGAAACCGCATCACTGCGCTTCGCTGGGCAAGGATTCTTCGCAGACTGGCTCACCGTGTCTCGATCTCACAAGCATACGATGGCGAGCTGTACGATTTACTAATCGCCTTGCACGCTCGCCGCAGCTATCCGTCAATCAAGCGCTTTCGCCGCGAGCACCTGGAAGCTCCGGTCATCGTCGCGCTGACCGGAACAGATCTCTATCGCGATATCCGCAGCAATCATCTGGCGCGAAAATCTCTTGAGATCGCGACCCGCATCGTGGTGTTACAACCAAAAGCCTACGACGAATTGCGGCCAGTCTTGCGAGACAAGACTCGTGTGATTTACCAGTCAGCGCTAACAGGCAAACGCGGAAATACGACGAAGGCAAGCTTGCCGACATCTACCCTGGCTGGCCGAAGCTTCGATGTGTGCGTGGTTGGTCACCTCCGCACGGTAAAGGATCCCTTTCGCGCTGCTCTGGCGGCGCGCTTGCTGCCGCCTTCCTCGCGCATTCGTATCTTGCAAATTGGCGGAGCAATGACAGCAGCAATGGCGAAGCGCGCGCGCGCCGAAATGCAAACCAATCAGCGCTTTCGCTGGCTCGGCGAGCAGCCGCCCTCGCGAACTCTTCGCATCCTGGCTAGAAGCCAGCTTTGCGTGATTTCGTCTCGCATGGAAGGAGGCGCCAATGCCTTGTCGGAGGCGATAGTTGCCGGCGTCCCAATTCTTGCGTCACGAATTAAGGGCAACACTGGCATTTTGGGCGCGGATTATCCCGGGCTTTTCGATGTTGCAAAGACACGCCAACTGGCCGAACTCTTGATCCGTGCAGAAACTGATCCGGCCTTCGCCGCGGAATTAAAAGTGAGGTGTAAGCAGCTCGCTCCGATTTTCGATCCCGCCAACGAAGAACAGGCTTGGGCCGACTTGATTGGCGAAGTACGTTCGCAAGGCTCGCGTCGATACTCGCTAAAGCCTCGATTCTGATCCCACATGAAGGGTGGCGTATGTAATTGCGAGATGGTCTCGCCTCTTCAGCAGCAAAGCCGAAAGAGAAACCCAGCCGGCGGCAGAACCCCCAAAAGTCAATTTCACTGAGGGCTGCATCCGGCGCCTCCCCCTTCCCAAATCCTTAAGCACGTTCTACAATCTGGCGCTCGTCAAATCCCCCGTTTCATGAAGTCTTAAGGTTTATTCTCTCAGAGAGCACAAAACTGTGGACACTGTCTCAACGCAAAATACAAGTACCTTCGCGGCGGCGCATGATAGTCGTAAAGTCGTCTGGGGACTAACGCTCCTGCTGGTAATCGTTGGCGCCCTCTTCGTCTACAAGGGAACGGCAGCGCTGGCCGTGATCGCGAAGGTGCAAAATACCGGAGCATTTCAACCTCGCACTAATGTCGTTCCCATGCCCGGCAATCCTGCCCAGGTCAACGTGGTTGCGCGTTCGATGAATTACTTTTTGGCAATCTGGCCTGCGCTGCTGTTTGGCATTCTGATTA
>JBDUAQ010000221.1:0-4955 GCA_040004575.1 bacterium | reverse complement strand
CGCCGTTGCTGGAAAGCGCCTTATATGTCATAAGCGATTACGTGTCAATAAAAACTGCCTGATTTAAGAACGCGATCTTCAGTCTTTCGCAATGATCGCCTCGCATTTTATGAACAAAGGGAATATTCAGAGCGGCCAAAAGGTGCTGATCTATGGAGCCTCCGGGGCCATCGGAACAGCCGCGGTGCAGCTCGCCAGGTACGCAGGCGCGGAGATCACCGGCATTTGTAGCACAGTGAATCTGGCATTAGTGAAATCTCTCGGCGCCGATAAAGTGATTGATTACACCAAGGAAGATTCTCTTAACAGTGGCGATCTTTATGATTTCATTCTCGACGCGGTTGGCAAAAGAAAAACCTTAAAACTAAAAGTACAGTGCCGGACTGCACTAACGCCGGGCGGAAAGTACACCTCAGTCGATGGCGGAATGCCACGGCCGCGCGCCGAATATCTTGTCTGGTTAAAAAAGCTAATTGAGGAGGACAAATTTCAAGCCGTCATCGACAGAAGCTACCCATTGGAACAGATGGCCGACGCTCACCGGTATGTGGATCAAGGGCACAAGAAGGGGAATGTAGTAATAACTGTGGGACATAGCAACTACTCCACCGTGGCAGTAGCCCGACCGTGAGGGACAGCGTTTGGCTGATCGGGGCAGTAGCCCGACCGTCAGGGAGGGCTCCGTTGCTCAATTCCGAAAAATTATCCGAGAGTGCGTATCAACATGTCTCGCCACCATCTTCGCCCGATCTTTCGCAATGTCAGGGGGCAAGAGATACGAATGCTGGCGGTCTTCGGGATGCCAACGGATAGTGCAAATCCGTAAAAGCATTATCCCGAAACCGTCTGGTAATACTCCCACTGCTGCTTCTGCTTTGCGAGGAACGTGACGAAGCGGGCATCTTGTCGAAGGTTATTCAAATTGGTATCTCGCTCGAACAATGGGTAGCACGGGAATCCGTCCTCGGCCGCCACCTGCAACCACTTGATTGCCTGCTCCGGTTTATTCATGAGCGCATAAGCACAGGCGATGTGATAGGCAGTGTGATGAAAGTGCCCAAATCCCTTTCCTTTTTCGATGGCCGATCTGATTTTGTTTTCCGCGTCGCGCTCTTGCCCGGCTGAAGCTGCCAGAACCGCCTGAATGCTGGTGAATACGCCACCGGCATCCTCCGGATGTTCTTTTAAGAGTTGCTCAAGCGTAGCAGCCGCCTCTTCTTTCTTACCGAGATTGAAAAGAGCCCAGGCAATCTGATGTCCGACGAGCGCGGGATTGGTATTCTGAGGAAGCGCGCGCAGAGCCGAAAGCGCCTCGTCATACCGGCCTTGAAAATTCAGCGTCTGCGCCATCCGGAACTGCGCGAGGTTATTGTTCGGATCGCTCGCAAGCGCCCGTTGCGATTCCTGAAGCGCTTCGGCAAACGCACCGATGTGACAATAAACCAGCGCGAGTTGGTTGCGCGCTTCATCCAAACCAGGGTTCAAAGCGAGTGCGTGTCGATATTCCTTAATCGCCCGATCGTGAGGGAAGTGATTCGCCGGCGTCCACAGCAGGCGGCCGCGCGCGAGATAAGCAACGGCCGACTCAGGATCTAAGGCCAGTGCTTTCTCGGCTGCTACGAAAGCCTTCTCTTCAAGCTGCTTCTCACCCGGGGCAAACAGAAATAATTTCCAGGTATAGGCCTGCGCGAGTTCCGCATGGGCCGCCGCAAAGTTTGGGTCTCTTGTCACGGCTTGCTCGAGCGCATCGATCGCGGCTGCGTTGTCTTCTTTGGTTTGGCGGTACAAGTAAAACTGCCCGCGCAGATAATGATCGTAAGCTTCCGAGTTGACTGAACGGACGCCGGCATCTTGCTGCTGAGGCGGACTCTTGAGGCCGATCTTTTCGGCAATATCCCGTCTCACTTGTGCCTGTAACGTCATAATATCTCGCAGGTCGCGATCATAGTCTTCGCTCCATAGAGTTCGCCCAGTCGGCACGTGGATCAATTGCAGCGTTACGCGCACGCGATCGCCCGTGCGCGCGACTGAACCTGTGACCACTGCATCGACTTTCAACTCACGGCCAATCTCCGACGGCGGTTTGCCCACGCCCTTGTACCGCATGACCGACGGCCGAGACATCACGCGTAGCATATTGATCTTCACGAGATCGTTAATCAAGGTGTCAGTGATGCCGTCAGCAAAGTAATCCTGAGCAGCGTCGCCGGAGACGTTCTTCAGCGGCAGCATTGCCATCGACTGAACTCGTATTGGAGCGCGATTGCCGAATAGGCGGTCGCGCAATCCGCCAGCATTCAGCGCGACAAGCGCGCCAACAAGCAAGACAAAACCGACCACCACCAATGACCACCGTCGAAAAGACGGGCGCGGGCGTGACACGTCGACAGGTATCGCAAGTGGTGTCTCTAGGTTGGTGACGTGTTCAGCGTTCCCGTTTTCACTCGATGGCGTAGTCGGGATCGCCGCTCTATTCTCCCATCGCTCTTTCACGTCAGCGACGAAACGATAACCACGGCGCGGCACTGTTTCTACGAATTGATGTTCATTCGGGTCTTCGCCCAGTGCTCGCCGCAAAGCAGACACATTGACCGACAGGTTAGCTTCTTCGACGTAACTATCCGGCCACAGACGTTTCATCAACTCATCTTTTTCGATCAAGTGGCCGCTGTTTTCTACGAGTACAACCAGCAGGTCGAAGGCCTTGGGAGTCAGCGCGACAGATTGGTTATCGCGCAAGAGTTGACCCTCTTTGGGAATGAGCCGAAAGGGCCCGAATTCGTAAATGTGTTGGGGTTGGGCAGCCATCCTTGCGACGTTTCTTGATCCTTGGCGATCTCTTGGCCGAATTTTGGGGATTCTTAGGGACTTCCAACACCAGCGCGAGCCATGCTGTGTGCGTCGGCCGATTCATCTGAACCGAAAGGTGCTGCTCATTATAGACGAGCGGCTGCTACCGACAAAACAAGAACCTGGAACTGGGACTCCGGTGGCGAAGCCGTAATTTCCAATTCGAGACGCAAATGAACGTAACCCAAAAAAAGAAGGACTCTAAAATGAAAACCAAAACACTCAGCAAAGGACTTATAGTCGCAATTGGCCTTGGTGTCGTCGTCTTTGGCGCCACAGTATATTCGGCAACGACCAACATTCTTGCGGTCGGCACCATTAGCAATTCCCAACTGTTCGACGGGCCGGCGACCGTCACCGTGCGAACACTTACGATCACACCCGGCGAAGTTCTGGCTTGGCATTATCATCCCGGCTATGCCTTCAACGTGGTTAAGAGCGGCACCTTAACTGTTGAAGACGGCTGCGGCGGTATAGAAACGCTCACGCCGGGGCAGGCTTTCGAGGAGATGGATGGCCGCGTGCACCTCGCAAAGAACCTGGGCAGCACGGATGTCGTGGTTTACAACACGTTCATCATGCCGCAAGGCAAACCAACCACACGAAACATTCTCGGTAACGAACGCCGCTGCGGTCCGCCAGAGAGTGTTGACGAATGCAAAAACGATGGTTGGCTGAACTTTACGCACCCGCAGAGCTTCATCGATCAGGGGCAATGTGTTGACTTCGTTCGTCACCGGCCGCGGAACGTAATCCCTGTTCCAGAGGACCCTCAACCCTAGCTCGCAAGAAGGCCAGGTGAAATTTTTTCGGAGGCTTTACAGTTCTTCGGATCATCTCCTGCCTTAGTAAATGAGAGGGGAAGTCGCCCGCTGCTCATCTGAAGGACTCTGTAGACGCGCCGGTTATTTTGTGCGCGTGGCCACGGCAACTCTGCGCCCGCAAGCACCACGGAGTTGACAGGCTCGGCAGCGACCGCGCCGTCGTCCCCGTCCAGATCATCGGGGATCAGGACGGGCCGTGGGATCGGATGGCCTGGAAGAGCGAGGCGTTCTACGGCAATCCGCTGGCGAGCTTCATGGCGGCGCCGTAAGCCGTGGGTGAGGTGCGCTCGGAGAAGTAGCCGCAACGTTATTCAAATCAAGGGAAGCATTGCCATGAAAACCTTCAGCTCCAACGAACCATCGCGCCAAGCTCTTACTCGATTCGGTTTGGTGAGGCTTGGACTCGCTACACTCGCCGCGGTTTCGGTTGTCGCTTTTGTATTGTCCGTGAATGTAGGTTCGACGAGAACCGTCGCCGCCAATGCTTCCGAATCGCCGCTCGTACAGGATTTCGGCGGCACCGACATCAATCTGATCACCGGCCCTGAAACCTGCCGCATTTGTCGATAAGTTGAATCTAAACAGTGGCAACGTGTTGTCGGCAAGTGAACGCACGACATTGATCAATCTGTTCGGCGGAGCGCCTGACACAAGCAATTTGGCTGCGCGTGCTCAAGCCTTAAGACAAGTTGCCGAAGACGCAGATTTGGTGAACTCGGAGTTCAACCGCGCATTTGTGTTAATGCAGTATTTTGGCTACCTGCGTCGCAATCCGAACAGCGCACCAGATGTTAATTTTGATGGCTACAACTTCTGGTTGACCAAACTGAACAACTTCAATGAAAACTTCGTTGAGGCCGAGATGGTTAAGGCGTTTATCGAGTCGGGGGAGTATCGCCATCGATTCACTCCATGAAGACATCTTCATCCGTGTGCGTTTCTTTCTTGCAGTTGCTGACTTGAACCAGGAAACGCCAGATAGATTCAGATCCCAGCGTCTATAAAGGCCTCGAGCATTTTCGCTAAGTGACGATTACTTCGAGCGCACCTTGGTAACATTGATGAAAACCCCTGGAACTGGATCAGCTTTATTTCTGCCGGAAGAAGCACGACGCGTTCAGCTTTTCACCCCAAGGCGCGGGTTCCTGACACTCGGCTCAGCCTGGCTGCTATCAGCATGACGAAGCGAGAAATGAGTCCCAGGTTGTTTGAAAGGCTGAGATTAGGAATGGTGCCGAGGGCGGGAGTCGAACCCGCACGACCTTACGGTCAACGGATTTT
>JBDUAQ010000220.1:0-4994 GCA_040004575.1 bacterium | reverse complement strand
GTTTGGTTTGTCTGACCGCATACGACTTTCCTACCGCCCGCATCGTTGACGAGGCGGGCATCGACATCATTCTCGTCGGCGACAGCCTGGGAAACGTGGTCTTGGGCTACGGCAACACTGTACCGGTGACGCTCGATGAGATTCTGATTCATTTGAAGGCGGTGCGACGGGCAGTGCAGCGCGCCCTGCTCGTGGCCGACATGCCTTATGGTTCGTTTCACACAGGCGCTGATGACGCCGTGCGGAATGCTCTGCGGCTGGTCAAGGAAGGCGGCGCCGAAGCGGTGAAACTCGAAGGCGGACACAAACGCGTGCAACTTGTAAAGCGTCTTGTCGATGAAGAAATTGCGGTGATGGGCCACATTGGTCTGACGCCGCAGTCAATCAACAAGCTCGGCGCTTATCGCGTGCAAGGGAAGACAGCGGTCACTGCGCGACAGTTGCTTGACGACGCACGCGCGCTGGAAGACGCCGGCGCCTTTGCGATCGTGCTTGAAGTTGTGCCGCGCGAAATCGCCAGCTTGATTACTGAGAGCATCAGCATCCCCACGATTGGAATTGGCGCAGGCGCCGGCTGCGACATTCAGGTGCTGGTGTTACACGACATGCTGGGACTGTCGTTCGGCAAACTGGCGCGCTTCGTGCGGCCCTACGCAAACCTCCATGAGGTGATTACGGAAGCTGTGTCGCAATATGCTGACGACGTTCGTGCTGGAACATATCCTTCGGAAGCTGAATCTTATGCTCTGCCCGCGGAGGCGGCGGAAGAACTGAAGCTGGAAAAGCCCGTGGATCGTAAATAGTGAATCGTAGGACTAGTAAATCGTGAATAGTAAATCGTAAATAGGAAGAGCAGCAGGGCGAAGGTGCGTTCTATTTACGATTTACTATTCACGATTTACGATTCATTCGTTCTTTCTATGCACTATTTACCATTTACTATTCACTGATTCTATGGAAATCATCAATCGCCGTCAGCGCATGAGTTCGGTCGCGCGCAAAATTCGCCGCGAGCAGGACCGAACGATCGGGTTGGTGCCAACAATGGGCGCGCTGCATGAAGGCCATCTAAGTCTCGTTCGTGAAGCGCGCCGAATGTGTGACGTTGTAGTTGTTTCAGTCTTTGTAAACCCGACGCAGTTTGGGCCGAGCGAAGATTACGAACACTACCCGCGCGATCTAACCAAAGACACAGCGCTCCTGACCGACTACAACGTCGACTACATCTTTGCGCCTGCCGCCGAAGAAATTTATCCCAAAGATTTTTCTACTTACGTGAATGTCGGCGGACTTTCGAAGCTGCTCGAGGGCGAATCGCGGCCGGGACACTTTCGTGGTGTCGCTACCGTAGTTGCGATTCTCCTTAACACCGTTCGGCCAGACTTCGCTTTTTTTGGTCAGAAGGACGCGCAGCAAGCGGTGATTATCAAGCGGATGGTTCGCGATTTGTCTTTCGATACCGAGATTGTTGTCCTGCCGACCGTGCGGGAGGATTCCGGGCTCGCCATTTCTTCGCGCAATCTTTATCTCGACGCCGAAGAGCAACAGTCGGCGGCGGTGATACATCAAGCGCTGAAGCAGGCAAAACAGGCTTATAAGAAGGGCGAACGACACGGCGCGAAGTTGATGGAGATCGTGCGCAACACGATTGAGACGGAGCCGCGTGTGCGCCTGGATTACGTGAGCGTGGTCGACGCCGAGACGCTGGAGAAGCTGGACAAATTAGACGAGCGCCCCATGCTGATTGCCGCCGCAGCTTACGTTGGCAAGACGCGTCTGATCGATAACACGATGCTCAATAAAGCGAAGAAGGATGCGGCCACAACAAAGGGCTAAACGTTCTCACACCTGCGTTTTCCTCCCTGCTTTTGTTAAACTCCTTTCGTTAAACTTATGTCGGATCCAAACAAGCAGAAGAGCCACATTCAATTTATGCTGAACGGCGAAGCGGCGGAGGTGGCGTTTGCGCCGCACAAAACGCTGCTCGAAGTGCTGCGCGAAGATCTGGGTCTGATGGGAACCAAACACGGCTGCGAGCTCGGCGAGTGTGGCACCTGTACCGTGCTTGTAAATGGACGTTCGATTCTTTCCTGTTTGATGTTGGGCCTGGATGCGGAGGGACAGGAAGTAAAAACTATCGAAGGCATGGCCGCGGGTGCCGCGCTTCATCCGTTGCAAGACACATTTGCAGATACTGGCGCGGCGCAGTGTGGCTACTGTTCGCCGGGCTTCCTGCTGGTCGCGGAAGAGTTGCTGAAAAAGAATCCGAATCCATCGCGCGAAGTAATTAAGGAAGCGCTGTCAGGCAATCTCTGCCGCTGCACCGGGTACATAAAAATTTATGAAGCTGTTGAATTGGCCGCCGCGCGCATGCGTGGCGAAGAGATGGAGCTGCCAAGAGAATCTGTTTATGGTTTGTGAAGTTGGCAAGCGTGAGTCTGTCTCTCAAGATAGAAAGTCTCTCAGGTTGGGAAGGTGGGCTTGCCCCCGCCTATGATCCCAAGGTGCTCACCCTCCAAAGTCAGCGGGGGTAAACCACCCTTCCTGACCTGAGAGATTAAGCAGCTTGAGAGAATGACTGGAAATTGAATGGCTAACAACGATTCAAAGAACGGCAAGCCGCTGAACGTGGTCGGCAAACCTTTTCGCAAGGTCGACGCGCGCGCGAAGTGCACCGGTCAGACGAAGTTTGCCGACGACATCGTGCTGCCGCGCATGCTCTTCTGCAAGCTGTTGCGCACTCACCTGCCACACGCGTTAATCAAGAACATCGACGTCTCGAAAGCCGCAGCTTTACCCGGCGTGATGGCGATTATCACCGGTAAAGACCTGCCTATTTCGTACGGCATTCTCCCCGTCAGCCAGGATGAACATGCGCTTTGTATCGATAAGGTTCGTTTCATCGGTGATCCGGTGGCGGCCGTTGCGGCCATCGATGAAGACACCGCGTTCGACGCCATGAATCTGATCGAGGTGGAATACGAACCACTGAATACGATTTCGTCGATTGAAGAAGCTATTCTGATCGACGAGCCTCGCATTCATGAATACGGCGACGAGGGAAATATCCACAAAAAGGTGTCGCTGGAATTCGGCAACGTCGACGAAGGCTTCGCCGAAGCAGATCTGATTCGCGAGGACACTTTTTTCTACGAGGGCAACACCCACCTGCCGATGGAGCAACACGCCGCCGTCGGCAATTTCGATCCAGACAACAAGCTAACGCTCTGGAGTTCGACGCAAACACCCCACTACGTTCATCGCGCGCTCGCCAAAGTTTTAGAGTTGCCGGCCAGCCACATTCGCGTTATCGCCACACCAAATGGCGGCGCCTTTGGCGGCAAGAGCGATCCTTTTAATCACGAAGTTGTGGTCTGCAAGCTTTCGATGATGACGGGGCGCCCTGTGAAGGTGACGCTCACGCGCGAGGAAGTTTTCTATTGTCATCGTGGACGTCACCCGGTGTTGATGCATATCAAGACCGGCGTGAAAAAGGACGGCGCGATTACCGGCATGCATTTCCAGTCGTTTCTCGATGGCGGCGCCTATGGCAGCTACGGCGTGGCCAGCACGTTTTACACCGGCGCGTTGCAGACGGTCACGTATGACGTGCCGCGCTACAAATTTCAGGGCCTGCGCGCGTTCACGAACAAACCGCCGTGCGGTCCCAAGCGCGGACATGGGACACCACAACCGCGTTTTGGTTTGGAAGTTCAGCTCGACAAAATCGCGGAGCAATTGAAACTTGATCCGGCGGCGATGCGCCGTAAGAACCTGGTCAAACCCGGTACACTAACAGCCAACTACCTGCGCATCGGCAGCATGGGACTGGGCCAGTGCATCGATAAGATAGTCGAGGGCTCGGACTGGAAGAACAAATTCTCTGGTTGGGATCCGGACCATAGCAAGCTGCCGTACGGCAAAGGGATCGGCATCGCGTGCAGTTCGTACATCTGCGGCGCGGGACTGCCAATCTACTGGAACAACATGCCGCAGTCTGGCGTGCAACTTCGCCTTGATCGACAAGGTGGCGTCTGCGTGATGTGCGGCTCGATAGATATCGGCCAGGGCTCTGATTCGGTTCTCGCCTACATCGTCGCCGAAGTGCTCGGCATCGATCCTTTCGACATTCGCGTCGTCACCGCAGATACGGATTTGACGCCGGTCGATTTGGGAAGTTACTCAAGTCGCGTGACGTTGATGACCGGCAACGCGGCGATTCAGGCTGCCGAGCGCGCGCGTGAGTTGTTGGTGATGGCTGTCGCCGAAAAGCTAAGTGTGCCGATCGAAAATCTTTCACTGGCTGAGCGGCGCGTGTTCGACGTTGAGAATCCAGAAGTTGGTGTTTCATTCGCAGAGGCTGTCGTGTTGGCGGAATCAAAATTCGGCACGATTGGCACAGTTGGTTCCTACTCGCCGCCACGCTCGCCGGGAAGATACAAAGGCGCGGGCGTCGGACCTTCGCCCGCGTACAGCTATTCGGCTGCAATTGCGGAAGTTGACGTCGACCCTGATACCGGGATCGTTGTTGTCGAACGTATTTGGATTGCGCATGACATCGGCAAGTCGATCAATCCGATGCTGGTGATGGGACAGGTTGAAGGCAGCGTCTATATGGGCCTGGGCGAAGCGCTGATGGAAGAGATGACTTATCGCGCCAACCGCAACGTCGTGCACAAGTTTCCCTCGATGCTCGAATACAAGAGCCCGACGACGATGGAGATGTGCGACGTCAAGACTTACCTTATCGAGGATCCGGATCCGAACGGACCGTATGGGGCGAAGGAAGTTGGGCAAGGGCCGCTCTTGCCCGTGCCGCCAGCCGTGGCGAATGCAGTTTATGACGCGGTCGGTGTGCGCATTGACGAAGTACCGATCACACCGGAGAAAGTTTTGAAGGCGCTACGAGATAGAGCGAAAGGTCGCGATGGCCGCTACGGCCCGACTGGGGTTCCCTCCGTTGAATGGCCCGAGCCTTTGCGCGTGCTAACGCC
>JBDUAQ010000219.1:0-5006 GCA_040004575.1 bacterium | reverse complement strand
ATTTTTTATGAGCCGACTCGAGTATTCAAGAACCTTCGTGTGCACCCAACCTGGCTCGCGGCGTTCCTGGTAATAGGAATAGTTAACGCTGCTTACAGCGTGGCCTTCGTTCAGCGGCTGACTCCCGAGCGTATTGTCGACTTCAGATTTGAGAAACTTGCTGACAGCCCGATCAAGCCTCCTCCGGACAAGATGGAGCAAGCGAAGACAGACGCTCTCCAGGCAGAAAAACAGCCCATCCAACGGGTGCAGGGAGTTCTGAAAGGCTTCGTAGGTCTTTTCGTTTTTGTTGCTTTCGTTGCCGGTCTTTGTTTGTTAGGCGTGCTCGCTTTTGGCGGTCGTATTAATTTCTGGCAGGCCTTCGCAGCGGTTGTGTACAGTTACCTGCCGGTACTAGTGATCATGAAGCTCGTAAGCCTAGTCCTCCTGTACGTCAAGGATCCAGATGCTATCCATCCCATTTTGAACGCGGAGACTCTGTTGCAGGACAACCTGGGAATACTGTTCAAGCCAGCAGACCATCCCGCACTTTTCATTCTTGGGAGTAGCATCGGGGTCCTATCTTTTTATGGCTTATGGTTAAAAGCCAAGGGGCTGCAAAATGCCGGCCAGAAAGTGAGTTCCGGTAGTGCCTGGGGAGTTTCGATTACGTTGTGGGTGCTGGCGCTAATTCTAGGGATGATCTTCGCCACGTTGTTTTCCAGCTTTATCTCCTAACAAAGTCAGAACGGGAACGTAGCGACCCGGTGATAACTAACCGCCAAGACACCAAGGACGCCAAGATCTTCAACTGCATTGTTATTGGTTGTTTTTGTTGGCGCTCTTGGCGTCTTGGCGGTTGAATTATCACCCGGTCGCTACCGCTTCCGGTTCTGACTTCGTCTTAGGACAGACAGGAATGTCTGTCCTACTCGTACCTGAGCGATTCAATGGGATCGAGTCGCGCTGCTTTCCACGCCGGCCAGATTCCGAAGATCAGGCCGATGCCCACGCTCGCGACGAAGCCGCCAATCGGCGCCCACAGCGGTACGTAGGAAGGCAATACCAGTCGCAAAAGAAAAGTCAGTAGCCAACCAATTGATAGTCCCACGAGACCGCCAAAGCCGGTAAGCGTTGCGGCCTCGATCAGAAACTGCCACAGGATGTCCCGGCGCCGCGCGCCAATCGCTTTGCGCACGCCGATTTCGCGCGTTCGTTCGGTAACTGAAACCAGCATGATGTTCATCACGCCGATGCCGCCCACCATCAGTCCCACTGATGAAATCACCACCATCGCGATCGCCACTCCGCTCAGAATTGATCGGAAATTACTGAGGAACAGTTCGGCAGTTTGCAAACCAAAATTGTCTGGTTTTCCGAACGGTACCTGACGACGCACTCGCAAAAGATCTGTAATCTGATCGAGCGCCTCATCCATCATGCCCTTGCGGGCCACAGCGAGAATGTAAACATCACTGGAGCCGGGTTTCAGCTTGCGCGCCACATTGAAAGGAACGTAGATGACATTGTTCTGATCGTCGTCGCCGCCGCCGAGCAGAAACTGTTCGCGTTTTTCCAGGACACCGACAACGCGAAACTGGCGACCGCCAATTGCTATCTCGCTTCCCACCGGCGAGCCGTAAGGAAAGAAATCCTGGCCCACAGATGAGCCGATTACGGCCACCTCTTCGTTGTTATCGTTTTCGTACTGCGTGAAGAAACGACCTTCCTTGATGATTTGGGTACCAGCGCGTTCGAAGTCGGGCAACGTGCCTTGCAACGCTACCGCCGCAGAAGTCTTGCCAGGACCGGAGACGGTGATCTTCTGGCCGAAAAAATCATTGCCGATATCAAGGAAGGGAACGGAAAGTTCGACGGCGGGCAACTGGGTCAGGGCCACGGCATCGTCGTAGGTCAGATCCTTGCGCATTCGTTCCTCGCGCGAAAGCCGGCCGATGTGAATTCCGGAGTTGAACTTGATGATGAAGATGGAGTTGGTGCCGTATGACTCGAGTTCCTTCTTCACTGCGGTATCTACGCCGCTGATGATTGAGGAGATCAGCATGACGGTAATCACACCGATCATCACGCCGATGACCGTCAGGAATGAGCGCAGCTTGTTGTCGCGAAGCGTGGCCAGTGCCATCTTCAGATTCTCAAAAATGTCGCTGCGAATTAGTTTCATCTCACCTTCACCTTACCTGCTTAGGACAGTCGGCAGGAGGCAGGAGCAGGAGGCAGGATAAGAACAATTCCACTGCCCTAACTCCGCTCTTCCTGGCTCCTGCTCCTGCCGACTGCCTCCTTAATTAGTCTGCCCTTAAAGCCTCGATCGGATCGAGTCGCGCCGCCTTCCACGCCGGAAATACTCCGGACAAAACACCAATTCCTCCAGACACGAATATCGTGAAAAGAATGGCGCCGATCGAGAGGAACGTTGGGAAAAAGATGGCGGTCATGATCATGCCGACGACCCAGGCCATAAATACTCCAATCGCTCCGCCAATCGCCGAGAGAGTAACGGCTTCAACCAGAAACTGTTTAAGAATATCGACCTTCCGGGCGCCGAGCGACTTGCGTATGCCAATCTCCTTGGTTCTTTCGGTCACCGACACCAGCATGATGTTCATGATAACAATCGCGCCCACAACCAGAGCGATACCAGGAACGGCAACGGCTACGACATAAGTTGGCCCAAGCAGGCGGTCGCGAAATCCGGTAATCGCGTCGGGAGTAACGATGCCAAAGTTGTCCTTCTCGTCCTGCTTGAGATGGCGGCGGGAACGCAGGAGGAACCTGGCTTCATCCACTGCATCCTTGAAACCCTCGTCGGTTTTCGAGGTGGCCACGAAATAGAGAAGACGGTTGCGTGTAAAGCCACCGAAGTTGTTGCCGTAGGTCTTTAACGGCAGCGTAACAAAATTGTCCTGCGGTATGCCAAAGACCGTGCCTTTCGCCGTACGAATTCCAACAATGCGATAGGGCAGGCCCGCTACATTTATCTCCTGGCCAATTGCCGTGGCAGGCCCGGCAGGAAAGAGTGCGTTGGCCACGTCCACGCCAATGAAAGCCACACGCATTGCGCCGTCGTTCTCTGCATCCGTGAAGTAGCGTCCGTAGGCAACATCGACATTATCGATCTCGCTGATTACCGGCATCGCGCCGTCGACAGGCACGTCTTCAACGAACTTGGATTCTCGTTTGATTAGCGAGCGTTGGGCGCGCGCCTTGGCGCCGATCTTGTCGATCATCGTCCCCCGGGCCTTGAGGTAGTCATAGTCGTCGAGGGTGAGTTCTTTGTTTCTTCTCTGGGCGGCGGCGATCGTATCAAGGTCTTTGAAGTCTTCAAAATTGAAACGCTGGATGCTGAACGACTTGGAACCGATCCCTGCGATCTTTTCGTCGATATACTTGTTGAATCCTGAGATGAGCGACACGACGACGACGAAGGCGGTCACGCCGATGATCATGCCGAGCAGCGTCAGCGCCGAGCGCAGTTTGTGAGCCCAGATTGCGGCGATCGCAAGTTTGAGAGTTTCGATGAATTTCACGGCTTAGATATTACGGCTAGCATCTCATTTTAGTTGCACAACTAACCGCCAAGACGCAAAGGGCGCCAAGCCTTTCAACTGCATTTTTGTTAGTCATTTTTTGGCGTTCTTGGCGGCTTGGCGGTTGAGTTATTCCTGGTTATTCCCAGCGCAGCGCTTCAATCGGATCGAGCCGGGCGGCTTTCCACGCCGGCCACAAGCCGAAGACGATTCCGACGCCGGCGGAAACGCCAATGCCAACCGCGATCGCCCAGATGGGCACGTAAGCGGGCAAGGGCGAATATTTGTTAATCAGGAAGGCCAGCAATTCGCCCACGGCAAGTCCAGCCAGTCCGCCGATCGCAGTTAACACGACGGCCTCGATCAAAAACTGCGACAGTATATTCAGGCGCGTTGCGCCTACCGCTTTGCGCACGCCGATTTCTTTCGTACGTTCCGTCACCGAAACCAACATGATGTTCATCACGCCGATACCGCCGATCATCAAAGCTACAAAGGATATCGCGGTGAGCACGAGGGCCGTGGCGCCGGTCAGTTGATTGTAAATCTCCAGCAACGAATCCTGCGACGTGATGCCGAAATCGTTGGGCGCGCCCAATGGCACGCGCCGCCGGCGACGAAGGATGTCGGTTATCTCATCTATCGCTGATTTGACATAGGCTCGTGACTTCGGACGAATGATGATAAAGAACACCACTTGGGGAAACGGACCCTCGGCATAATATTTATCGAAAGTGCTGACGGGAACGAAGATCGAATTGTCGCGCGACTGTCCAAAGAAACTTCCCAGCGGCTCCATGACGCCGACAACGCGAAAAGGGTTGCCGTTGATCCTGATATCTTTGTCAATTGGATCCTCATAGGGGAAGAGCGCGTGAACCACGTCAACGCCAATGACGCAGACGTTGTCGCGGCTCTCCATGTCGAAATCCCTGATGAAGCGACCGCGCGCCGCATATGCTGTTTGCACAAATTCGTAGTAAGGCGTGACCCCAAGCAGAATTGGCGTGTCAGTTTGCTTGTCCTGGTAGCGCGCCGTCGCGGCAATCATGCGATGGATTGGCGAAACGCCGGCGACCGAAGGCGCTTCTCGGCGCAACGCTTCAGCATCATCCATCGTGAGGTCTTTGCGATGAATCTCTTCCGGACCCGGCGGCCGACCGAAACTCGGCTCAAACTTCGAGAGAAAAATCGTATTGGAACCGAGCGACTCCACCTGATCCGCGAAGGCCTTGTTCAGACCCTGAATGATCGAGACCATGAAGATCACGGTGATCACGCCGACGCTGACGCCAAGTATGGTCAACGACGACCGCAGCTTGTTGGCGCGCAGCGTGTCGAAAGCCATCAGGGCGGATTCTTTGATGTCGTCAAGGCGCATAGGCTAGTGGTCAGTGGTCAGTGGTCAGTAGTCAGTGTCAGACCTCGGTCAGCCGATAATCGTTTAGTTAGTTCCTCAACTGGCCACTGATCACT
>JBDUAQ010000055.1:0-17097 GCA_040004575.1 bacterium | reverse complement strand
CGTTCAACCTTCAGGTTGCTGTTGCGATAGACGACAAGCTAAAGCTTGAACTCTGAACTACTTGAATGCCGTCCGACGGCGGGAGGTTGGACAACGAAAGACAATGCCAATTAGAAACCACAATCCCGCAATACTTGCTCTCGAAGACGGTCGTATTTTCCGTGGTCGCTCCTGGGCCGCTGACGGTGAGAACGCCGGCGAGATGGTCTTCAACACCTCGATGACTGGTTACCAGGAAGTGTTGACCGATCCTTCTTACGCCGGACAGATCGTCTGCATGACCTATCCGCTGATTGGCAACTACGGCGTCAACAGTGAAGACGAAGAATCTGATCGGCCGTGGGTTGAAGGTTTTGTCGTGCGTGAGGCAGCCCGAATGGCTTCCAGCTGGCGCGCCCAGGAAACGCTTGACGCTTACCTGAAGCGCTGGAACATCGTGGCGATTGAAGGCGTCGACACGCGCGCTCTGGTCCGTCACATTCGCGACAAAGGAGCGATGCGCGCCTGCATCTCCACAATCGATCTCGATGAGGCGAGCATGATTGATAAAGCGCGCCAGTCGCCGTCAATGGAGAATCGTGAACTGGCAAGCGTGGTTACGACCAAGCAGACTTATGAAGTCGCCGCGGAGGGCGATGAGCGTTTTCATGTGGCGTGCTACGACTTTGGCGTGAAGCGAAATTCACTGCGCGAGCTTTCGCGCCTGGGTTGTCGTATTACAGTAGTGCCGGCGTCTACCGCAGCCGCCGAAGTCCTAAGGATGAAGCCCGACGGAGTTTTTCTTTCCAATGGCCCGGGCGATCCAGCTTCGATGAACAGGGAAGTCGAACAGATCAAGGAATTGGTCAGTTCAACTGTGCCGACCTTCGGAATTTGTTTTGGACACCAGTTGCTGGGCCGAGCCTTTGGTGGTTCTACTTTCAAACTTGGCTTCGGACATCGAGGCGGGAATCAGCCGGTGAAGGATTTAAAGGGAGGCGGCGTCGAAATCACTTCGCACAATCATGGCTTCGCGGTAGTGGCCGACAGTCTTCCTGATGAGGTTGAGGTCACTCATGTAAATCTTAACGACCGTTGCGTGGAAGGCATGCGCCACAAGACGCTGCCGATCATTTCAGTGCAATATCATCCCGAAGCCGCGCCGGGGCCTCACGATGCAGCGCACCACTTCACGCGTTTCATCGAATTGATGGAGCGACGACCGCAGACGCCGCAGATACGATCATGACGGACGAAACTTCGGTCCAGGAAATCGAGTTGTCCGAGCGCGGGGTAGACGAAGCTCAAGCTGCCAGTTTGCGGGCGCGCCTCGCTACATTCGCTGAAGATTGGGAATTACCTGAAATGGAAGCCTACGATGCGCTTCCTAAAATCGGAATCCAACGCCGGCGCTGAATTGAAAGTTATGGGTCGTTTCAGCGGCCGTGTGAAAAGTGGACACTGCGGGAAAGAAGACTATGGGATTGTCGATGCTCCGGTAGTGGATCATGGTGTCGCCGCCATCGAAACGCGTAATGATCCGCCGCGAGGGATAGAACTCGAGCACGCCGCCCAGATCAAATGAGAAGTAGTTTTTTCGCGCCACCCGAAAGATGGGAAAGCCAAACGTGGGATCCAGGCCACTAAATTCCACTGACCTGCTGAAACTGACTATCCCCGGTCGAGCTTTGGCGAAGACGCCAAACTTATCCCACCGTTTCCCCGCCTTGACGCCCGCCTGCTCTTGAAGTATTCGCCCGCCGGCTCGCCCATTATTAACAATGGGAAGTGTTTTTGGATAAAAGTCACCCTGAATTTCCAACGCGAAGCTTGCAGTCAGGTTGTAAGTAAGTCTGCCGCCAAATCCCACCTGCGTTATGGTATCTCGAAACTCGGAAATCGTGAGCGGGAAGCCGAAGCTAAAGCGCTCTATCTGTCGCAAACCCAACGAAGAGAATTGAGCACCCACCTCGAACCGTTTTTGCTTTTCCCCGTGAACCTGAGGCGCAGTGCCTTCCGGCTGTAGCGAGCCAAACCGGAAGCCGATTCCGGCACTGATTTGGAGGTTGTGCGTCGCTCGTGAAGTTGGAGGCGCCAGGGTGAAAGAGAAGAACGAATCGCTGCCGTAGTGGATGATGGTGTCGCCAATATCAATGCGCGTCAGCACTTTTCGCGAAGGATAGAACTCAAGCACGCCACCAAGATCCATCGAGAAATGAGTTCTTCGTTTATTTCCGAAAACGGGAAACGTAATCGGCTGTCCGTTCGGGTCAAATATTGTTGTTGTACCAACCTGAGCGAGCGCCTTGCTGAAGCTCACGAATCCCGGCCGCGCCTTCGCAAAGACGCCGAACTTGCCAAAACGCTTGCCGGCTTTCAAGCCGAACTGACCTTGCAGCAAACGTCCGCTGCGGGTGAAATCGTTGAAGTTCTCGTGAGGAAAGAAGTTTCCCTCAGCTTCAATCGCGATATGCTTGTTGAAATTGAAAGTGAACCTGCCGCCAAATCCCGCTTCTGAGTTTCCCCTGCCAAAGGTAACCGAGCCCGGGAAAGTCTGTTCGGGAAACGTCAAGGACGAAAACTGCATGCCAACTTCGATCTTTGATGGCGGATCTGGATCCTGCGCTCGCGCGCCGCTAGCGAGGATTACTGTCAGTGCAAGTGTCGCGGTTGCGAGGAGTGTAGCTCTTTTCATGACCCTTCCGCCTTTCAACTTCGTGGATTCGGGGGAGAGATCCAAACAGCAGAAGATTACATAGGAACGACTTGAAGCCCGGATTGGAGTAAGAGAATTCAGCCGCGACCAGACGCCGCCGTCACTCGCACCGAAGTCCGCAGGTCCCGGTTAGTCTTCTATGGGCATCTTCAATTCACCCGTGGTGAGATCCGGTCGCTCGCGGGCCATCTCCTCAGGCGTAGTGTTGACGCCAGGATGCATGGGCAGGTCAACTTCTCTGTCGGAAGCAAGCTTGTGGTCGTCCGTGGCAAGTTCTCCCCCAGTCCCGACCGGCGTCGCCTCCAGGAGATCGGCGAGACCTTCACTGCCGCGATGTTCCAGCCAGTGGCGATAGCTGACTGTCAGGATTGCCACGACTGGAATCGCGAGAAAAATTCCCGCCACGCCGGCCAGCTCTGCGCCCGCGAGAATCGCCAGGATTACCGCCAGTGGATGTAGATGTATTCCCTGGCCAATCAAACGTGGATAGACGATGTAGTCCTGGACGATCCGCAGCACGGCTAAAAACACGATTACCAGGAAGGCCGAGAACATTCCGCCGTGCAGCAGCGCCAGCAGTGTGGCAATAATCAGGACCAGCAATGGCCCAACCAGGGGAACGAATTCGCAAATACCAGCGATGATTCCCATCACCAGCGGGCTGGGCAGGCCGAACACCGCAAAGCCAAGCGTGCAAACCAGACCGATAAAAGCGCAGGCGGTGAGCTGCGCGCGAATGTAGGCAGCAAGCGTGCTGTTGACGTCCTGAAAAAATTCGTCACCGCGCCAGCGCCATCGTCCTCGGGGTAACATCTGCAACGCCGAGCGGCGGAAGCTCTCGGCATCCTTGAGAAAGAAGAAGCTCAGGATTGGAATAAGAACCAGCCACGGAATGTAGATTACCCAACCCGCGATGCTCGCCAATACTGTGCTCACCGTTTGACTCACCTTTTCGATCACACCGGGAATGGCGCCATTGATCGCATCGATCAGTGGGCCCGGCATTTGATGCGAGCGAAAGTATCCGACCGAACTCTGCAACTTGACGCCGATTGAATTCCAGTAACCGCGCGCCTGTTGCGCAAATTCCGGAAACTGATTTCCCAGCCGGGGCGCCAAAATGTAGATTCCGATCACGATGACCGCGACGATAATCAAGTAAGAAAGAGCAATCGCTATGGCGCGCGGAATGGCAAATTTCCGACCGGCAATATGAATTGGACGGCTGAGGAATTCGACCAATGGCGCCACGAAATAGGCGAAGAAGATCGCCAGAATCAAGAGCAGGAGAACGCCCGTCAGCTTTACGATCATCCAGAGCGTCACCGCCACAACCAGCACGATAAGGATTACGCGAAGCACTGCGCGCGTTGGCGGCCAGGATGCTTCCACCGCGGCCTTTGTTGCCGTGCGCACGATTTCTTTAGTCTCTGGTTTGGACACTATTGTTGGCTGGGTTAGTTGTAGAGTCTACGAATTATGCCACTGACAGCCATTTGTTGCGTTGGTGTGATGCGGCGAAATTCAACACCGAACGTATCTGAAGTTGCGTGATGCACGACCTCACCGTGCAAGGACAGAGCGTCTTCCTGATCCACGAGCAGGAGGCCCAGTTGGTCACCAACTTTTACGTTTGGACACGCAGGCAGGTTGCTGACTCGCAGGCCACCAAGGCTGATATCCGAGGGTTCACCGAGTCCGATCGACTCTCGCAAACTTTCGTCTTCGATAGCCAGAGTCAAACGGGTATTGACGTAGTAGCGCGGAAACTTGCGTCGTTCGTGGTCGGGTAAGATGATGTCGAATGTCATCGCAGGCTCCTTTCAGTTAGCTGGCGCGTAGTCCTCTTCATCGTCCTCTTCGTCATCTTCGATCGGCGGTGGCGGTGGCGCGGCAACACGTGGAGCCGCCGGCTCCCAAATCAAACCTCGCCATTCGTCGGTCTCACCAAGAAGTTGCAGCGCCGCCAGCGGATGGCCCGGGTTGCGCTCAATGCGCAATACTTCCGCGACTACTTGCAGGGTATTGCCGTCTTCACCATGAACCTCCAGGCGCACGCGACTGCCAACGTCAGGCAATTTTCTTGGCAGGTGAACGAGCGTGCCTTCGGGGCCCACGTTTTCTGTGGTGCCTTCGGACAGGATATGCGTCCCGCCCGGTTCGTCCCATTCAGCGCGCACCTCGAATGAGACTAAATAGCGTGGTCCTGAACGAATTTCGATATCCATGTGGCGGGCCATATTTCCAACTCCTTATCGGGCAAGAGCGAGAGCGAACCCCAGTCTATAACGTTTGCGATCGGTTAACCAGTTTCAAGTTCCAAGTTTCAAGTTTCACGTTTCCAGTTCAACCTTGAAACTTGAAACTCGAAACTATTCTTCTTCTGACCGCAGTTTTTCCAATACCGAAAAATCTTCGAGCGTTGTGACGTCGCCGGCTACGGTGCCGCTAGTAGCGATCTCGCGCAACAGGCGGCGCATTATCTTTCCTGATCGCGTCTTGGGCAGCATATCGCTGAATCGTATCTCATCCGGACGCGCGAGGGCTCCGATCTCTTTGGTCACGTGAGCGCGCAACTCCGCATTTAGTTCCGGCGACGCCACGTGCGATCCTTCCAGAGTCACAAAAGCAACGATCGCGGATCCCTTCAAGTCGTCAGGACGAGCAACAACAGCCGCCTCCGCCACCGCTTCGTGTGAGACCAACGCGCTTTCCACTTCGGCTGTTCCAAGTCGATGACCACTGACATTGATCACATCGTCAATGCGGCCCATGATCCAAAAGTAGCCGTCTTTATCGCGCCGCGCGCCATCGCCGGCAAAGTAAATATTTTCAATCTGCGACCAATACTGTTCACGATAACGTTCATCGTCACCCCAGATTGTCCGCAGCATCGAAGGCCATGGCCGCTTGATCACGAGGTAGCCACCCTCGTTTGCGCCCACCGGTTTCCCTTCGCGCGTCATGACGTCGGCTTCAATACCGGGAAATGGTTTCGTTGCGGAGCCGGGTTTAGTCGGAGTCGCACCAGGGATGGGCGAGATCATGATGGCCCCGGTTTCAGTCTGCCACCACGTGTCGACGATTGGGCAAAGTTCCTTACCGATCAACTTGTGATACCACATCCACGCTTCCGGATTGATCGGTTCGCCGACTGTGCCCAGCAAACGCAGGCTCGAGAGATCGTGCTTCAGCGGCCACTGCTCGCCCCACTTGATGAACGCGCGTATTGCCGTCGGCGCAGTGTAGAAGATGTTGACACCGTGCCGCTCGATGATGTCCCAGAAGCGATCCGGTTCAGGATGGTTTGGCGCGCCTTCATACATCAAGACAGTGGCGCCATTTGAAAGCGGACCGTAGACGACATAGCTGTGGCCCGTCACCCAGCCAATGTCGGCGGTGCACCAGTAGATGTCTTCATCCTTGATGTCGAAGATCCACTTGGTGGTGAGGTGCGCTTGCAGGAGATAGCCCGCGGTCGTGTGCAGAATGCCTTTCGGCTTTCCGGTCGTCCCCGAGGTGTAAAGAATGTAGAGCGGGTGTTCGCTGTCCAACTCCGCCGCCGGGCAGTCGGCGCTAACAGTTGCCATCAATTCGTGCCACCAATGGTCGCGGCCCGGTTCCATGTGGATTGGCACTCCGGTACGACGCACAACGATGCAGGATTCTACTGAAGGCGTATCCTTCAGCGCTTCATCAACCGCACTTTTAAGTTTCACTTCCTTGCCGCGACGCCAGCCGCCATCTGCTGTTACCACGACTTTGCAACTCGCATCGTTGATGCGGTCGACCAGAGCGCTACTGGAAAAACCGCCAAAGATAACGGAGTGAGTCGCGCCTAGACGCGCGCACGCGAGCATCGCGATCGCGAGTTCGGGAATCAACGGCATGTAGAGCGCGACCCGATCGCCTTGCTCAACACCGTTTCGCTTCAGGACGTTGGCAAATTTACAAACTTCCGAATGGAGTTGTTCGTAGGTGAGCGTGCGTTGGTCGCCGGGTTCGCCTTCCCAGATGAGCGCGACCTTGTTGCGGCGCGCGGTTGTCAGATGCCGGTCGAGACAGTTGTAGGAAACATTGATCTTGCCGCCGCCAAACCACTCGGCGTGAGGAGGCTGCCAATTTAAGACGGTGTCCCACTGCTTGAACCAATGAAGTTCCTGAGCCATGCGCGCCCAGAACGCTTCCGGGTTGGCGCTTGCCTCGGCGCGCAACGATTCCAGTTGTTCTTCCGACTTGATATGAGCTCGATCGGAGAAAGCCGGCGGCGGTGGAAAGAGGCGATCTTCCACCTGGTGCGATTCGATGTTTGTAGTCGATGTGGACATGAAGCTCTTGACTGTCTCCCAGAAAAGAATGCTTGTATGTATTAGCAAGTCTGTGTATCACAGTTTACTTGACGCGACAACAAGGGGCTTGCACTATTGATGAAGAATTGGAGGGCAGATATGAGTCAAACACTCGAAGCTATAATCGATGAGCACGGGGCAGTACGTCTCCTAAAACCAGTTCACCTGAGCGGGACGCGCCGGGCTCTGGTGACAATATTGGACGATCAGCCCGCGTGGGAAGAGGGCGAGTTCGATGCGAGCTATCGTGCGATGGCAGAAGATGAAGAACGAGAAAATGAAGCCCTCGAGCTACCTCCTGACCTATCAGAAAAAACGTGCGCCAACTGAACACAAATACGGAACCGGGAGCGGTAGCGACCGGGTTCATGAATCTTACACAAGGGCCAGAGTGGGAGTCGAGGTTTTGGTGTTGATTGGCGATGTCACTTTTACCCGGTCGCTACCGCTCCCGGTTCTGACTTCGTTTTGCCCTCGTGCAGCATTCTTTCGCGTCTAGTATTCGCGCATCTATGACCCTCTACGTCGGCACCAGCGGCTACAGCTACAAAGAATGGAAGGGCAGCTTCTATCCGGAAAAAATTCCGGCGAAGGACATGCTTCGCTACTATGCCGAGCGGCTGAGCACGGTTGAAATCAACGCTACTTTCTACCGCATGCCGCAGCAGAGCATGCTGGAAAACTGGAAGGAACAGGTGCCGGGCGCATTTCGGTTTTCCCTCAAAGCTTCGCAACGCATCACTCATTTCAAAAGACTGAAAGAGACTGACGAGGAAACGCATTATTTTCTGGAGACAGCGGCCGTGCTCGGGGAGCAACTGGGCGTCATACTGTTTCAACTCCCGCCCAACATGAAAAAGGATCTACCCCGACTGGAAACATTTCTGACCTTATTGCCGGCGACAACTCCCGCGGCTTTCGAGTTTCGCCATCCCACTTGGTTTGATGATGATGTTTTAGACTTGCTGCGCAGCCAGAACCGCCCGCTCGTCGTTTCTGACACTGACGATCTGCCAATCACGCACATCGACAAGACTGCGGACTGGGGTTACCTGCGCCTGCGTCGCGTTAATTATTCAGAAGAGAACCTGTTGGAGTGGGCCGCGCGCATTCGCGATCAGAATTGGAAAGGAACGTTTCTTTTCTTCAAACACGAAGACGCGGGCACTGGACCAAGACTCGCCGCGCAATTCCTGAAGATCGCCAATCCGGCGTAGCCGAACGCGTCCGAACCTTGTATGAAAATTCCGGAGCTAAACTGATGTCCCGCCACAGCAGCATGATTCGACTAGTCTCACTCATCTTCTTCGTGTTGTTGGCGTCTCCCAAAGCCGAAGCCCAGGAGCGAAGTCCGAATTTGGCCGAGCTTCAGCGGGCTTACGCAATGCGTTTCCTCGAGCCCGAACCACACATGGCCCTGGCCAAATACCATTTCGATCGCGGTGATCGGCTACTGGCCTTCATTACGGTGGAAGCGGCGCGGCGGGGTCGCTTTGAAGAGAAGATTTTTAACCCTGCCTTCTATCGCGCTTTCGATGGGTTCGACAACAGCAAGGCCGCGGAAGCGCGTCTGCTGGCGGAGTATCCGCGCAAACCTGACTCGCTCGAGGTGATTGACGGTTTAGCCGACATCTACATTTCACGCGAAGACTGGCTCAACGCTAAACGGTTTCTGCGAACCGCGATTCAAAAGAAACCGGATGACTACACATTTACAAATGGGTTGGCGATGGTGTTGGGCCGCGAGGGCAAAGAGAAAGAGGCTGATCAGCTGGTAACCGACTATGTGCGAAAATTTCCGAACACTGCAGCGTCTTTCGCCAATAGAGCTGAAAAGTTGACGGAAACAAAACCCTTTGAAGCCCGACTTATTCTGGCTGAAGGACTGAAGCTCTTTCCAACTGACGGTCAGTTGCTGTTTGATCTCGGAATTGTTTATCAGGGTGAGGATTATCAAAAAGCCGAGGAAGCCTTTGTTAAGGCTGCCGAACTTTCGCCCAAGTCGGAACTAATCCAAACGTGGGTGGGAAGATTTTTCTTCAAGGTCAGGCCCGATAAGCGCCGGGCGCTCGGGTATTATCTAAGCGCATATTTCCTGAATCCTCATGCTTACGAGACCGAGTTTGTGGAGTCGCGAATTCGCTTGATTGCTTCTGAGTTAGCCGAGGAAAGGGTCGCGGAACAAAAGAAGGCAAACGTGCCTTTGGTAAATATGTTGCGTGATCCCGATCCGTTCGTTGTTAGCCTCGTACTGGAGCAGATGTCGGAAAACTGGCTCCCCGCTTACGTCGCCCCTGTAGTTCAACTTCTAGGACATGATGACCCCGGTTTGCGATGGGAAGCGACTCAAGCGCTCAAGACCAAAGTTGATACGTCTTTTGACGCCCAACTGAAAGACCTTTTGAAAGGCCCTGATCCGCGCAAGCGAGGGCTTGCAGCTTACATTGCAGTCTATAGGTGGAAGAACGATAGTTTTGGAATCATCAAGAGTTTGCTGAGCGAGGAATTCGAGTTGGTGAGGTTTGATGCAATCTCAGCTCTGATGATTGACGGTGGATCTGAAGGACGGAAGTTAGCGCTATCACATGCGGCGCATGAGCCCAATGCAACGCTCAAAAAACTTATCACCGCGCCCGGCCGCCCGCAAAACCAATAAAAGAGAGGCGCCCCGAAGCGCCTCTCTTTCGATTCGATGGAGTGCCGTCACCAATTAGAAATTGCCGCTGCACTCCGGGTGACTACAATCGCAATCAAGTTCAACTGTCTGGCCCTTACCCTCGCATGAGGCGCTACAGTATTTTCCGTCCGGCTGCGGCGCGCAACTACAAACCGGGTTCTTACATGTTTCTTTCTCGTCTGCCATGGAATCCTCCTTGAAAATTCAGTTTGGGCAGGACAGAGTAACACATCTGACTGGAAACATCGTTGTGCCATTTCAAGCCGGGAGTGGGTCAATTTCAATGAGTTCCGAAATACCAGCTCGTTGCAGAATCGGGAGCGGTAGCGACCGGATGCCATACTCAACGCGAATGGATTCACTATTGCGGAATTTAGAATTACAAAGACAACTTGAGCTTAGCATCCGGTCGCTACCGCTCCCGGTTCTGCAACGGCGCAGTTTTCAAGCTGACCCGAAACTTCAAGCCGTGAGTGTCTTCTTCATTCCTCTTTTTCAACCGCCACAGTCGCAAACGCACCCTTGGATTTCAGGAATCTAACTACGGCCGCGTGATCGTTGTCAGCAGCGTGGGCCAGCGCGTTCATGCCGTCTTCGTCCGTAGCACTGATATCCGCGCCTGCCAGGACCAGGGTCCGCACGATGTTCACATGACCCTCAGATGCTGCCAGCATCAAAGCGGTGCGTCCTTCCTTGTTCTTAGTATCCACTTCAGCCCCGGCATCAAGCAGCGCCTTGATTGCCTCCAGATTGTCGGCAGTTGCTGCCTGCATGAGCGCGGTATTGCCGGCATCATCTTTCAGATTCACTTTTGCTCCGGCGTTGAGCAAGTCCCAGATCAGATCGCTTGTCGCATCGTCGTCCAACATCATCAGGACCGTTTCGCCGGCGGAATTCTTCAGGTTCACCGTTGCCCCAGACGAGAGCAGCAGTTGCACCATCTCGCGGTTGGCGTTGCGCACCGCATGTTCGAGCGCCGTAGTGTTGCTGTGCTTATCACGCAGGTTCACGTCCATCCCGGCAATCAAAGCCGTGAGCGCCTCCAGGTTGTCTTCCTGAGCGGCTCGGACGAAAGGATGCTCAGGCGCAACTATTACCATCCCGCCGCTAATGGAATTCTCAACTCGATCAGTGGACTCGACGTTAACAGTCTCTTCGATTGTTGCGACGCCCAGAGTTCGATCGACGCGGGCTTCGGCGCTTGGCTCAAGGTAAATTCCAATAGTTTCCTGAGCAGCAAAGCCGGGCGCTTCAACTCGAAGTCTGTATGTGCCTGCTTGCAAACCCTCTACACGGAATTGCCCGGAGAAATCGGTACTCGCATACAGGGCAGCTTGCGATTGCTCGCTCCAAATAGAGATGGTGGCGCCAGGTATTACCGCTCCGTTCTGGTCGGTAATGATGCCCGCGATGCTTGAGTCAATGCTTGAGCGAACGTTGCTTTGCAACGCAATCGTTGGGTTTAAACTAACTGACTGAGAACCTCCCGACTGTTGAGCAACCGCGCTAGTGACGCTCAAGGTAGCGGTGAATGCGCCGGCAGCAATTCGCGATACGCGCCGGCTGATGCGGTGAAGTTTTTGTCCGACGGGCAGAGTTACGGGCCGGCCTGTCGGGTCATGATGGTAACGAATGCACAGGCGGCCGTTTGATCGAGCTACCAGGCGCTCCGCCTGATTTCGTGTCATCAGGGAAAGGTTGTGCACATTGAGATTGCAGTGCTCGCAGAAACGCACCTGATCGTTTCCGATCATCGAGTTCCAGTCGGCCGAGCACGGTGAATTAATGGTTACGTTGTTCAGGAAGTTCTTTGCTGCCATGGTAGGTCTCCTTATCAAGTTGCGAATTGATTGGAGAGCCTGGGGAGAAAGCTCAGGCGCACCAGCGCATTTTTAGACAACGAGCCCGAAAGGAAGTTCCGGACTCAGAGCTTTGTTTCTATTGACGAAAGTCAATCGTTGACCTGGGGAGGAGCCTGCGGATTGCCGCTGAGATGCCGCAGAGTTGCCGGTTGGTTGTCAGAATTTCGTAAGGCGATACGAAAAATCGTAGGGGAGGTTTTTAGTTAGCGAGTGCGCCTGCTATTGCCCCGGCTACGCGAGCGTTGTTTTCCAGGAGCGCGATGTTTGTCTTGAGGGTGGCGCCGCCGCTGGTGTGGGCCATGCACGACAGCAGAAACGGAGTCAGTTCGCGACCGCCAACCTGCTGCTGTTCAGCTTCGCGCAATGCCGCATTAAGAGTGCGTTCCAAATCCGTCGCGGGAATTTCAAACTCCTCCGGCACTGGAACAGTAACCAGCAGGGCACGTTCGATCCCCAAAGCCTCCTGCGCGCGAAAAATCTGAGCGACTTCCGCCGGCGAATCGACGCGCACATCTACAGGCAAACCGCTGCAGCGTGAATAGAATGCCGGCAGTTCGTCACATTGATAACCAACGACCGTTATCCCGTAAGTTTCCAACCACTCGCGCGTCGCCGGCAGGTCCAGAACTATCTTGGCGCCGGAACAGACAACCACGATTGGCGTGGTGGCGAGCGCGGGCAAGTCTCCCGAAACGTCGGGCAATGAACCACGATGAACGCCGCCAATGCCACCGGTGGCAAACACTCTCACGCCCGCGCGCTGGGCGATCCAGCTCGTCGAAGCGACGGTGGTTGCTCCGTTCCACTTCTGCGCGATGGCTATTGGCAAATCGCGAATGCTGACCTTCTTGATCTCATCGCTCTCGGCAATGAAATGGATCTCCTCAGACGTGAGCCCGACGCGGAGTTGGCCATCGAGTATGGCGATGGTCGCGGGCGTGGCGCCGGCTTCGCAAACGATCTCTTCCAGACGCAGAGCGGTTGAGAAATTCTGCGGGCGCGGCAGGCCGTGAGCGATGACAGTGGATTCAAGCGCGACTACGCCAGACTTTGAAGAGAGCGCTGATTCAACGTCCGGATGAATGAATAAGGAAGTCTTGTCCATTTGGTTTTAGCAAGAATGTAGTTTGCACTGCTGACTTCATACTGCAACGCGTCAACCAGCCTGCGAAGCAGGCGGCATATCAATAGCCCCGGGCGTAAGCCCGGGGAAACCAAAGCCAATAGATTCTGAGCCCCGCAAGGGGCGAAAGATATCCATGGGAGTTGCGAAGTTTCTGTCGCCCGCTTTCCGGGCTCAATACTTCAACTGGCGATTGATCCCCGGGCTTACGCCCGGGGCTACTATATTTCGCCTGCTTCGCAGGCTCGTCGGATGGTTTAGTTCGACCTTGGACGTTGGATTCAGTTGAACCGCCTTACTTTGTTTGCGCGGTCAATGATTTTTGCAAGGTAAAGATAGTTCCGCCTTCAGGAGATGTCTCCCACGAAATCTCCGCGCCAATCAAACTCGCGCGTGCGCGCATATTGGCAAGCCCGCGTCCTCCGAGATTCTTTTGCTCGTCCGGGTTGAAATCACGTCCGTTGTCTTGTAGTTGCAATACAAAGTCACCGCCGCGAACTGCGTCGACAGTCATCTTCACACGAGTTGCGCCGGCGTGTCGCCAAATATTGCTCACCGCCTCCTGCACCATGCGATAGATCTGCATCTGCACGTTGGGCGGGAGTTGAGCACGCTCCTCCAATGCCTCGTCACAGACAAACTCATACTCAAACCTGCGATCAGCCGGAGCATCCTGCACTGCATGCGTCAGTGCAAACTCCAGCGCCGCGGCGAAGCCAACATTCTGAAGCACCGAAGGACTCAAGTCTTCGCAAATGCGTCGCACCTCCTGCGAGATTGATTCGATCTCCGTTCGTAGCAGCGCCGGATCAAGTTGCTTGCCGGCTTCGCCGTTCGCCGGCACTTGATCGCTGAGCATCATCAGGTGACGCAGGTCGGCGAGCGTTTGATCGTGCAGATCGCGCGCGATGCGTCGCCGCTCGCGTTCGGCTTCATTGGCGAGATTCAGCCGTGCGTCTGCGAGTTCGCTGTTGGCGGCAACCAGCGCCGCGCTCGTACGCGCAATCCGGCGCCTTTCCAAAATCGCCCAGATCAAGGCGAGCAGCGCCAGCGCCAGCAAGATCGCCAGCGCTGTTGACGTCCAGGGAAACGGCGCCTTGGCAATACTCAACTCGAACGACAGCGGTTCAGAGGCAACCAGGTCTTTGCTAAACGCTCGCGCTGTGACCCGATACTTACCTGGCCGCAATCCCTCCATCGTAAATTGGGATTCGCGCGCCAGCTTTTTGTTGATGACCGCGTTATTCGCGTCAACGAGCGTGAATGCATACTGAAACTGCTCAGGGAAAGTGCGGCTGTTAATTGCAGCGACATCCAGCAGCAGACTGTTTTGCGGATACTCGAGATAAAGACCCGACTGCAACTCGCCGGCGGAGTGGACGCGCTTGCTGATGACTCGTGTTGCATAGAGTGTCGGCGCTATCCGGTCGGGCCGGTAGCGAGCGATGCCCCGGCTGGTTCCAATCAATAACGACTCGCTGCCATCGGCGCTGGACTGCGGTTGTACTGCGAAGACATTTTGCGAAGGCAGGCCCTGCTCCGCATCGAGCTGAGAAACAACCGCGCCAACCTGATCGTCAAGCCGCATCTTCAAAAGCCCAGCGCCGCTGGTTGCGCACCACATCTCATTTTGTTTGCCGCCCGGATCAGGCGCGAGAAAACGTGCCTCAAAACCGGGCGCCGCAAGCAGGCACTCGCTGTCTGCCTTGCACACATAAATTCCGTGATTAGTAGCAAACCATAATGTCTTGTCCGGCGTGCCCTGGATCGAGCGCACCGTGGTGCCTTTTAGTTTGGCAAATGCCGGATCGGGTTTCACTTCCACGCCGTCATAAATGAACACTCCGTCGCTGGCGGAGCCAATCAGAAGTCGCCGTTCGCCGTCAGCAAAAACACTGATGACGTCTCGCGGGATCGTGGAATTGACGCTCCATAGATTTGTCAGTCGACCAGCTTCAAACCGTTCGACGCCGCGGCCGAAGCTTGAGATATAGGTTAAACCCCGGAAGGTGGCTATAGCGCGAATGCTGCCGATGCCGTCGGCAGTTCCTGAGCTCGCCTCAGTTCTGTTAAAACTCAACGACTCGATCTTCGTATCCCGCGACATCGACGGTCCAACGAAGAAACCCGCAGCCGACCCAACCAGCAAGCTACCCGAATTGTCTTCGTCCAGACTGTAAATGATGTTGCCGCCCAGACCTGGAACCGGCTTCCAAACGGACGACGACTTCTCGTAAACAAAGAGCCCACGATTGGTGCCGGCGAGCAGTTGACCGGCAGACGTTTGGTAGAACGTGCGAATGAAATTGCTTTCGGAACTGTTGCCCACCGTTTCCAATCTGGCGGCATTTGGATCGTAGCGACAAACTCCACGGTCGGTTCCAAACCAAACGACATCCTCGCGATCCTGGAAGATAGCGTAAACATGATCCGAGCGCAGGCCGCCGCTGGTTCCATCAAAAGTTAAGCGCTGCGCCTTCTTACTATCGGAAAAAAGAAAGACGCCATTGCCGTCAGTGGCGACCCAAACCTCGTGACCAATATTCCGGATGGTTGTGACTGTTCCCGTCGGCGTTTCATTGCGGACGAGATCGGCAGCGCTCCTTCCGGTCAACAAGCCCGGCTCGTCTTTTCTAACGCGCGTGCCCACCCAGAGCTTGCCACTTTCGTCAACTGCCAGGGCGCGGACGAAAAACGCGGACGGGCCCGTCTCACGTTCGCGCGCCAGGCCATCGATGATTGTCAGCAGGCCGCGGCTCAACGAACCGGCTATCATCTGATTATTCAGGAGTGCCACGCTCGTAAGAACGAGCGGTCCCGGGTGTTCTCTGTCAGCGCTTTCCAGAGGTTGAGTAAGAAGGGGAGATGTATGTCGCGAGCCGCCGGCTTCCAAGCGACACTCAAAAATATTGCCGCGTTCCGTTGTCAGCAACACGCGGCCGGCTTCCGGCGCCAGGATGCTCGAGATCGAATTGCCGGCGAGTTCGCTTATCACTTCGAAGTGGCCATCGAATAGCCGCGCCGCGCCGGCATCGGTGCCAATCCAGAGCCCACCCGCTTGATCGCTTTGCAGCGCCTGAATTTTGCCGGACAGATCGGGAATGATCATGGTCTGCGTTCGGCGCCCGTCGAATTTCGCCAAGCCCGCTTCGGTTCCGAACCACATTGCGCCGTCCGGCCCTTGCGCGATTGCATGCACACGATCCGACGGCAGGCCATGAAAGAGTGTGACTGCGCCCCATTGATGCAGACCGGTTACCGGTGTTGGCGATGGCGACGGCGATGGCGAGGGTGTGGGTGATGGGGATGGACTGGGTTGAAACTCGACGCCTTGCGAGGAGACAGGAGCGGCCGGCAGGAGCAGGAAAAGGCAAAAGCCAGTAAGCAGAAGGCAGAAAGCAGGGAAAAAGAGGAGGCCCGGAGGGCCGTCATTAAATAGCCGCGACCGTGAGGTCGTGGTTCGTTCTCTTTGATGGCGAGGTCCGCAGGACCGCCACACCGAAGTGTCGCACCTTCGGCGCTCCAGCTTCGTGGAAAGACACGCCAACCACGCCCTGACGGACGTGGCTACTAAATGTCGGCCCTGCGGGCCTGGCCATTTTCCTTCCACTATCGCCGCGTCTCCCCATCACTCCGTTTCCGCGTAACGGCCTCGCGCTTCTGTTCTTCGATAAACTTCTTCCGGTCCCGCTCGATCCACGCCTCCTGATCTTGCGCGGCCTTTTCTAGTTCGTCGTTGTTCAGCAAGCCACGGCGCAGCGCTTCAAAGAAGGCGCGCGTGCGCACGTTGTAAGCGAGCTTTTCGTAGGCTTCGTGTTCAGTGCCTTCCGCTAGTGATATGAAAAGTTTTTCGTAGAGCGTGGCCAGCCGGCTCTCGACTCCGCGCAAACTAAGCGAACACTTGCGCGCGATGGCCCAGTTCGAAAGGCCGAGCGCCAGGTAGTAAAGTGCTTCCGATTCAAACTCCGTCAGCAGCGGTCGCTTGAACGAATCTTTGAACGCCGGGTCGATCATGTCCGCGCCGTCTTCGAGCACTGCGGCAACGAAGCGCAGGAAACGCGATTCCGGATTGTTCTTGTGAATGAACCCATAAGCCGGCGGCGGATCGACTGACTTCACAATCTTACGGATCTCGTTGATGTAAATCTCATGGGGAAACTGCGTCCAGAAAATGATGCGCGCCGAAGGGAACTCGCGCCAGATCGCGCGCGCCGCCTTCACGCCCGAGAGCTTCGGCATCTGAATGTCGAGAATGGAAACGTCAGGCTGGTGCTCGAGCGCAAGCTTCACTGTCTCTTCGCCGTCGGCGGCTTCGACAATGGGCGCATGCGCCGGGAATTCCTTTTGCAGAATCTCGCGCAGGTAGTGGCGCTGGGCCACGTTGTCTTCGG
>JBDUAQ010000218.1:0-5080 GCA_040004575.1 bacterium | reverse complement strand
CGGTGTCCTCCGTGTCTCTGTGGTGGGAAACCCGCGAATAAGCGTTCACCACAGAGACACACAAAGGACACGGAGGAGACGACCGGTTCTTTCATTCCCATTGACGCGGCCTTGCTAAACTGGAAACATCTTACCCATGCGTGCGCTAGTGTCGTTTATTATGGTCGCGACAAGTCGCGACCGAACAAAGCGGTGACAGGTCACCGCACTCCAAAAATCAAACTATCCTGGAGGTCCACAAGTGCTCATGCATCTCTGTCGAAACAAACTCAAACTGTTGGCGCTGTTACTGATCGTATCCGGTGCTTCGCTCACGGCTTCTGCCCAGCGCCCTGATCCGGCCGCGCAGATCGCCGCGCAACGCGAGGCCATGAAGTCGCTGGCCATGATGGATGGCGTTTGGAGCGGACCCGCATGGACCATCCTGCCTTCCGGTCAAAAACACAACATCACGCAAACGGAACGCATCGGTCCTTTTCTCGATCGCTCTATCAAAGTAATCGAGGGCCGCGGTTACAACGAAGACGGCACCGTCGGCTTCAACGCGTTTGGCGTCATCTCTTACGATCCGGCAACGAAGGTCTTTACGCTTCACTCGCACGCGCAAGGGCAAGTTGGCGATTTCGTTCTCAAGCCCACCGGCGACGGCTATGTCTGGGAAATTCCCGCCGGGCCAATGACACTTCGCTACACCGCAACCATCAAGGCTGGCGCGTGGCTCGAGGTTGGCGACCGCATCATGCCGGGCAAAGAACCTGTCCGCTTTTTTGAGATGAATCTTAAGCGGGTCGGTGATTCCGACTGGCCCGCCGCTGGTGCGATCCCTTCCAAATAAGGTCTTCTCAGGACAGCATCTAGCGGATACAAAAGGGGAACGCAATGGACTTGGATTCGGAACAAACTCGGTTATTGGAGCGCGATGCCCAATGGGCGCGCGCAGCATCCGAAGGCAAAGACATTGAACTTATTCTTTCGTATTGGACGGATGATGCGATCGTGCTACCGCCCGGTCTGCCGGCGGTCATCGGGAAGGCGGCGCTGCGTCAATACGTGGAGTCGAGTCTACAGATTCCTGGGTTCAGAATCACGTGGACCTCTACTGGCGTGAAATTCTCTCCGGATGGAAAACTGGCCTATATGTTAGGCCACAACTCCGTCTCGCTGACTGCTCCCGATGGTACAGCCATTACCGATGAAGGCCGCGCGGTCACAATTTGGCGTCGCGAGCCGGATGGCGAATGGCGCTGCGTGTTAGACATTTGGAATGCGGAACCCGCGACCTAATTCGACGATTCGAACTAACGAAGGAGACGGGGATGAAGGACCTGGCCGTAGCGTTGGACAATCGACCTGGGGCACTGGCTGAGATGGGCGATGCGCTGGGCCGCGCTGGCGTGAGCATTGAAGGCGGTGCCGCTTTCGTTGTAAACGGCCACGGTGTGGCGCACTTTCTTTTCAATGACGGAGCCGCCGCTCGCAACGCGCTCGAAGCTGCGGGCATCACTGTGCTAGGGGAGCGCGAAGTGTTGGTACAACGATTGAATCAGGCGGAGCCAGGTCAACTCGGAAAGATCACACGCCGCATGGAAGATGCGGGCGTCAATATCGAAGTGCTCTACAGCGATCACGACCACCAACTAATTCTGGTGGTTGACGACTTCGAGAAGGGTCAGGCTGTTTCCGAAAGTTGGACGCGGGAACAGTCGCCAAGGGACTGAGTGGGTCGGCTAAGTCAGAACCGGGAGCGGTAGGGACTGGGTCGAGCCGCGCCAGACATTCCACTACGCCTAAGACCCGGTCGCTACCGCTCCCAGTTCTGACTTTGTGTTCCATAAATGCTTTTTGGATCTATGGTGTTAAGGAGTCACGTCATGAATTACTTTCGCTCGTTTTGTCCGCGCCTGATTTTCATGGCCATCACTTGCTTCGTGCTCGCGGCCTCGAATGCTGCCGATGGGAACGCGCGCAACGCACGTCAACCGCCAGCTCCTACCTTGAATCGTGAGTTCAAGCTGAACGTCGGCCAACAGGTTGCGCCGAAAGGAACACGGCTGCGGATCACGTTTGTGAGGGTGGAGAACGACTCGCGCTGTCCGAAAGACGTGAAGTGTGTGTGGGCGGGAAATGCAGCGGTGCAATTTCATCTCAGCGCCGGAAGAAGAAGCAAGACCGTGACTTTGAACACCAGTGGCAACTCAACGCTTGCTCGTGAAGCTGAGTATCAGGGTTACAAGGTGAAGCTGATTGAGTTGAGTCCATACCCGCGCAGCGATCGTAGAATTGCTGCGCGTGACTACACGGCAACACTGCTCGTCAGCAAAGAATGAGCAGCAAGCTCAAGGCAGTATGGCATTTGTTTCTCTAACACGTTTGCGGGTTCGGTCCGTTCGTTTTCTGCTGCCATTCGCGTGGCAAGCGTTAAAAACTGCACGTCAGGCGGAAGGCGCTGCCGGGTTTCTCGGTGGCAAGCTGTTGCGCGAATCGAGGAACGCATTTTGGACGATAACTGCCTGGGATGATGAGACGGCGATGCGCGCTTATCGCAATTCCGGCGCACATCGCGGTGTCATGCATAAGTTGCTTGAATGGTGCGACGAAGCATCCGTCGCGCATTGGACTCAGGAAAACTCAGAACTCCCGAACTGGCAAGACGCCCACCAGCGCCTGATTAAGGAAGGCAGGTTGTCGAAGGTCAACCACCCTTCGACGGCGCATACCGCGAATATCTTCCCAGCACCGACGCCGAGTCGTATAGAGAAGATACTGGTGAGGAAAGGATGAGCAAAGGAGGCGAACGCGACGACATCGAAATTCGACTGGCGACAGCGGCGGACGCCGTTGCCATTTCCGCAGTTCTCCTGCAATCGTTCATTGAGATGATCAGACTTGAGTTGCCGATTCTTAGTTGAAAGGTTTCAAGGTTGAGCTACCGAATTGTGAGAAAGTATCTCAGGTTGGGAAGGCGGGCTTGCCCCCGCTGCTTTAGTTAACGAAGATCGCGGCCGGCTTTCGGTGATCATGAAAGTAAATCTCCTCAAGAGTAGTCTCGTTCTGGTTCTACTGCTTCTTCTCTCCCCACACACTGTTCCGGCGCAAAACAAGCCGCGCGTGGCTGATGTTGATCGTGTGCGTTTGGCAGAAGCATTCAGAATCGGCGAGACACTGGGCAATCGTCTTTGGACGGATTGGAATAAGGCCCCGTTTGCAGTCTTGCTGGTCACGCCGGAACACGAGTTTCTGATCCGCCATCCCAAACCCTCTGCCGATTTCACCCTGATTGATTACGACCCGTTCTTGAAAAGCAAAGTCTACTACCGCAAGCGAACACAACCGCAGAATCTACTGGCGACGTTCCCGATCGTCGGTGGCATTCCAACAATCGTAATTGGTCAGGCAGAAAATACGGCGAAGAAGACTTCGACGCCCTGGGTCGTCACCATCCTGCACGAACACTTTCATCAGTTGCAGTATTCCGCGCCGGGTTACTACGACGAAGT
This sequence comes from bacterium, assembly GCA_040004575.1. Taxonomy (GTDB): domain Bacteria; phylum Acidobacteriota; class Blastocatellia; order Pyrinomonadales; family Pyrinomonadaceae; genus PSRF01. Next base: position 1,583 of record JBDUAQ010000218.1, on the reverse strand, counting down.
GAATGCCCTGGGCTTGACCCACGGCGACCAAACGGGAATGTGGATGTTGAACTATCCCTTTCCCTACGACTGGCATGAGATGCAGGAACTTTTCTCCCACCTGGGCCGCTCGCTCGACGAAGCTCTGGAAGCAAAAACCGGGGCCGACTTTTCGGCCGGACTTTCCTCGTATTTGAAGCAACGACGCGAACTCGAGAAAATTCTGAGTCCCGACGATTACCGGTACTTCTCCTTTCAGACGTGGCAGGAAGGTATTGCCAGATACACGGAGTATCGCATTGCGAAATTGGCTACCTCGGGTTACAAGCCGAGTAAAGCATTTCGAGCACTGAAGGATTATCAGACATTCGGAGAGGTTGCCGAAGACATCAAGAGTGGGATATTGAGCGAACTTACAACCGTTAAGCTTGAAGACTCCAAGCGAGTTATTTTTTACGCGCTCGGCGCGGGAGAAGGGTTGCTGCTCGATCGCGTCAATCCGCTCTGGCGGCAGCGTTACTTCGTCGATAGGTTTTACCTTGATAAGTATTTCGAGCTCCCGCCGACCCGCACTAAAAGAAAGCCGAGGAAGCTCTAACCGTTCTTCGACGCGTAGCGTCGACATGACTTTAGCCCGGCGTTTCAACGCCGGGTTAAGCGACCACCCAGGACCCCCGTCGCGTAGCGACGCCAGAAAATAGAATTCAACCGTCGCTACGCGACGAGAGGATCTAACTCGCTACTTTCTCCCGGCGTTGAAACGCCGGGCTAAATTCAAACTGCCGCTACGCGGCACTGTCGTATTGAATGCAATTTTCTAAGGAGCCATTATGAAATCTATCAAACCTACTGCGTTGTCGCTGGGGCTCATCTTCTGGTTCATTCTGACGATTAGTCAGCCTGTGCTAGCGCAGGGAAAGAAACCCGCGCCGAAACCCAAAGCGGAAAAGAGTTCAATAGTCGAGCGCATCGGCTCGACCGCCATACTGCAACTCGAAGCCGAGAGTTTCAAAGCGCTGACGCCGCGCCAGAAGATTCTTGCTTACTATCTCAGCGAAGCTTCGATTGCCGTTGATCCGATCATTTACGATCAGTTGTCGCGCTTCGGTCTGCGGCAAAAGCGCATTCTCGAAGCAGTCGTTTCGCACCCGCGCGGAGTTCGACCCAATGTCTTAAAGAAGATTAACGACTACACCAAACTGTTCTGGGCCAACACCGGCAATCACTACGGCAACACGGCGCAAAAGTTTTTGCCTGAATTCCGTTATGAAGAACTTGAAGCTGCGGGCTTGCAAGCGATCAAAAACGACGGTCTCCCGATGACACCAGCAGAGTTTCGTAAAGAGCTGGGCGAGTTGCGGCAGTCGTTTTTCGATCCCAACTTCGAGCCGATGTCGACCGCCAAGAGTCCACAAGGTGGCCTCGACATCCTGCAAGCGAGCGCTAACAATTTTTACAGCGGCGTTTCGCTCGCCGACCTTAAGGGTTTCCAGGAAGGGTATCCTTTGAACTCGCGTCTGGTGAAACTGCCTGACGGCAAACTCGTCGAGCAGGTTTACCGCACGGGCACGCCGGATGGCCGTGTGCCTGCCGGTCTCTACGCC
>JBDUAQ010000217.1:0-5080 GCA_040004575.1 bacterium | reverse complement strand
GGGTCAGTATGCGTGGCACGAATATCAATTAAGCGAGTTTTCTTAACCTGACTCACATCCAACATGCCCTGAAGCGAGTCGACATACGGCGCGAGTCGTTCAATTTCTGCCGGATCGTCAGACGCCAAACGACTGCTGGTTAAGGTCGGGCTGCTGCTGACAGACACCGCCAGGTTTTGGGTCTTGGCAGGCTCCTTCCCCTTTGGTGCGAATCCGAACATGCGCATAAGATTTTGCCAAGTCGAATGATTCTCTACGCGCGGATCCAGGAAGGTCCGGTTGTGTTCGAGATCAAGATTTTTGGCGACACGTCGTAGCAGCGTCGGGCTCGAGAGTATCTGGACCTGAGTATTAAAGTACTCCGGGTCCATATAGGAATTATCCGGATAGTAGTAACCTCCCTTCGACGCCCCCATCGCTGGGTTATTACTTTCAGTATCCACCTGCACCCGAGCGCGCGCCTGATAGAGATCCGGCTGGCGCGACTGTTTGAGCGCAGTGATCGTCGACACGATTAAGGCCAGGCCAATGATCAACCACAAACGCTTGCGGATCGTTCGCCAATAGTCCCGCAAATGTAACTCGCCTTCGGGTGCGTCGTCTTCACCATAAGCCACGATTGGCGGCGTCGCATACCCATTCCGATGCGATTCATTTACCGGCTCAAGCGCTGAATTCCGGAGGATGTCGAGAGCCTTAGCTAAGTCGGAGGATTCGTTCATAAAAGCGTTCTAATTGTTGGGCTTTCCGAACTCGAAGCCGAGCCCGATGATTACGTCCTGAGCCGAAACAAGGAAACACCACCAGCGGTGTGTCGGAATGAGAGGAAGTTAACATGCTGGCATGCAAAAGCGCAAAAGATAAAAGCCGAAGGAGCTAATGAGGCTTTCTCCCGTTTTTGTCCTAACCGGGGAAAACCCTCAGCGCGGGCGTTAAGCCGCGTGTTTGGGTCGCCGCCGCAGAGTGGCGCCGCGTCGGTCGTCCAAAACTATCACACGGGCGACTGGCCGACGCTGTTCGTGGAGGCGAGCGTCACTGCACGGGACGTCTGCCACCAGGCGAGCTTTTCGATTTATCAGCGACGATAAAGTAGCGCATTCGACGCTGCCGATGACTGCGGAAGAAAAAAATACCATTCTGGTTTCAGCGTTCGCCGAAGATGCCGAGGTTAACGTTGCCTGTGAGCTCAACGCCTGGAACTGGCCGGTATCACTGGAGGCGGCCGCACAGCTGGGAACCCGGTTTCCGAATCAGAACTCTTTCTGTATTGACGCCGACAACGATCGGTATAGTCCCGCCCAGGGCGACCGCAACGACTTTAACTTGGCAATACGACCAAGCGCGATTGAGACAATCAACGGCCTGGATGACGATGCTGACGGGATTGTTGACGATGTACTCTTCAATGAAGTTGATGCCGCGTCCCAACCGATGCTCATTCAACACAACGCGTGACAATACCCGGACATGTAATCGGCCACACAGCGACTGCGGATGATAGTGATAGCTGTCAGATCAACATCGATACGCCACTCTCAATAAATATTTGGGCGAAAGGGATGGGAAAGAGTTTTAGTGGCTGGTTTGAGCTGAGGTATGCGAGCGACCCAGACACAAAAGCGCCCGTCTATTTCTCATATGAGTTTCCTGCAGGAACTGTTATTCCGTTTGAGCGGGCCGGTACCTGGATTCTAACCGTCAGGCCTGGAGTGGGCGCGGGCGAAGGATATGAGCTATTCCTAAGCGAAGTTGATCAAATGCAGTCTCCGCAGCTACAGATAAGGTCGACGTCTAAGTTTAATTCCATGTTGGTCAACGTCAACGCTCAGGACTCCTTCAGAGGTGATTTGGAGATCGTTTACCGGCATTTCGCCGAGGAAGCTCTTTCGCTCAACTGATAGCTTTACGCGAACTCTTGCTGAGCGCCCGGCCATCTGTAATCGCGAGCGGGTGAAGACTCACGCTGGGCCCTAGGTCCGGCTGGTTTTCAGTAGCCCGGGTGAGGCGACAGGGAAAACATCGTGCAGGACTTTACGCGCAAGCTTTCGTGGAGGGGCCAGGAATACCCACACAAGTCGGCGACTGATTACAATTGTTTGAGGCACACTGCGTTGGGTTGCCACAACAGGCATTGGGTGCAAGACCCGATGCTGCTTGAGCCGCCGCAGGCGCTACGATAGATAGGATAACCGGCAAAGTAATCGCCGCGAGGCCCACACGCCTAACCATGTCGCGTCTGGTCATACCGGCAAACCGCACCGGTTTAAGCGGGGCTTCATCAAGCAGCTTGAACTCCTCCAACTGATCCAAAGCCAGCCAGATCATTTCCTCCGGCACAGGCGCGCCGGCATTTTCTTCAACTAGCTCACGCAGCCGGCGGACTGTTCTCTTGCCGTCACAACTCTTCCATACGAGCGCGGCCGTGTTGTTCAGGCAGTGCGCCTTGTCGCGTTCGAGGTCGTAGACCAGCACCTCATCGGGAAGTTCTTTGACGATTAGCCGCTCTTGGCGCGCTTTTGGTAGTTGATTGCTGCGGTCTGTTATCACGGTAAACGCCTTCCTTATAGGGGGAGTTAAGCCTAACCACCTAAACAAACACCCGGGGGCGAAACGTTCGCTGAAGGTTTTTAATCAATAGGACGTGAAAGCTACCATGACTCAGGCGAAAAGATCAATAGGTTTGCGACGACGTAGCTTAAGGATCATCGGATTCCGACAACGAATCATCACAAGATTACCCACGCCGCCGAAATAATCACGGCGCTTGCGAAATTCGAAATTGACTCCTATCCTCGCTAGCGCCAAATCAAAGGATTGGAAGGGAACGCATGGAGGAATTTCAAAATCTCGGCGAGTCGATCGAAAGTCGTTGGAGAGCCGAGAACTATAGCGAAGAGCTGTTCCCTGAAATTGCCGCGCAGGCACTCGTTGAGGCAGACCTGCCGGCGCGCGTTGACCCCTGGGAAATTATCCGTTGGGTGCAGTCCGCCACAACTCTTCCGGAGCAGCAGGACGTCGAGGGTCGCTTCGGTGATCCGCCGGTTACTCTCTTTTCAGGGCCCAGATTTTACATCGATGTCTACTACTGGCTCGACGGCGCCACCAGTATTCATCAACATTCCTTCACCGGAGCCTTTCAGGTTTTACTCGGCTCGAGTATTCACAGCCGCTATTCTTTTCGCGAAGACAAGATCATCAACGAACACTTTTCAATCGGTGAGCTGGCATTCGAGGAAGTTCAGTTACTCACGCTCCGGGATGTGCGAATGATCCGTCCCGGCAGAAACTTTATTCACTCTCTGTTCCACCTTGACCGGCCCTCAGCAAGTATAACTGTCAGGACCCAGCACACGCCGTCGTCCGCTTTGCAGTACGACTATCGCAAGCCTCATTTTGCTCTGAATCCATACTTTAGAAATCCGGTAATGATCAAGAAGCTACAGACTATCGGGCTGCTGTTAGGGATGAAACACAAAGACGCGGATGCGATGATTGGTGACCTCGTTTGCTCATCGGATTTTCAAACGGCCTACCTCGCCCTGGCAGAGACATACCAGCTAATGCAGAGCAATGAGATGGACGCGCTTTTTGGTTTATCTACGGGCAAGGATCGCTTCAGGGCGATACTCGATCGGTGCCGGACCGTGCACGGCGAGTTGATTGATCTGGTTCTCCCTGTCCTGGAAGAGCAGGAGCGTCAGATGAGCATCGTTCATCGGCGTGGCACTATCACCAAAGATGCCCACCGCTTCTTCCTTGCGCTTCTACTAAATGTACCCAGCCGCGAAAAGATTTTAGAACTCGTGAAGCAACGGTATCCGGATCAGGAACCGGTGGAAACAATCCTTGACTGGGTGGAAGAGCTGGGGCGCACGAGAGTGTTGGGGTCGAAAGAGACGAACGCGTTGGGAATGGCGGAGTTTGATGATTCCTATGTCTTCGTGCTCGAGTGCTTATTGGAGGGTCTGGGGTTGGAAGAGATCAATCAGAAAGCCGTGGCGCAGTACCCACCTGAGAACGCGGCAGAACTCAAGGCAAGGATACCCGCGCTTATGAAAACACTCAGAGAATCTATACTCTTCAAATCTTTGTTAGCTGAATAATCTCGCTGTGATTTTCGCTTCGAAAACGTGAAGGCTAATACGCTGTTAGAAACGGATCACGACAAAACCTCTGGACGAGCGGCTCGACAAGTAGCGACGCCGGCAACCGCGCCGCTTGCTGGTTTCACGGATGAAGTGTTGAAACCTCCCTTGAAGTGGGCTGGCGGCAAGCGCTGGTTAGTGCCGCGCCTCGCGGGACTCTGGCAACCACATTCATCCCGTCGCTATGTTGAGCCTTTCTGCGGCGGACTCGCCGCTCCGTTGGGTTTGATTCCAAAGCGCGCCAGCTTGAATGACGTGAATCCTCATCTCATAAACTTTTACAGGCATTTGCAGCGCGGGCTATCGATAAGCGTCGAGATGAACAACGAAGCGGAAAGTTTCTACCGGCATCGCAACCGTTTCAATAAACTTATCGCGAATGGCGAGTCGCAAAGCGCAGAAGCCGCGCAACTTTTCTACTATCTGAACCGCACCTGCTTCAACGGACTCTGCCGCTTCAATCAAAGCGGAGAATTCAACGTGCCGTTTGGCAAACACAAGTCCATTACTTACGTTCGAAACTTTTCAGGATTCCAACGCATCTTCAATGACTGGGTATTTTCCTGTGGTGATCTCGATGATCTCACGATCGAAACAGAAGACTTCGTATACGCTGATCCACCCTACGACGTCGAGTTCACGACCTACAGCGCCGGTGGTTTTAGCTGGGACGATCAGGTGCGCACGGCTGAATGCCTGGCGGCGCATCGCGGGCCGGTAGTACTTTCTAATCAAGCCACGCGGCGAATTGTTAAGTTATATAAGAAGTTGGGATTTAAGATTCGTTATCTCAGTGGGCCCCGGCGGATCAGTTGTACCGGCGATCGCTCGGCGGCAAAAGAAGTTCTGGCGATGAAAGGTTTTGCCTGAAATGTTGAGTGATCTCCAACCTGGAAGGTAGGTTTGCGACTTGTGTAGTCTCAGGGTCGGGAAGG
>JBDUAQ010000216.1:0-5096 GCA_040004575.1 bacterium | reverse complement strand
GGCTGAAGACCGGAGGCGGCAGTTACCTCTCCTCGCATGATCCGCGCGAGATACTGGGGATCGGTTCAGCGACCCAGGTTGACTATGTTGAAATTCGCTGGCCCAGCGGCAAGATTGACAAGCTTACGAATCTACCGAGCAAAAGCTACGTCAGAGTTATCGAAGGTGAAGGCGCAGCTAAGAAGTGAAATGAGGAAATCGATTTCGTGACACGAATTGTCAGGATGGTGCTTACAGTCGTACTCGTGGGAGCGTCTCTGATTGGCGCTTCCAGGATCGGACCCTCCCCACGTGGTCAGGGGCAGCAGAATCGAGAGAATGCAGCGCTAACTGAATGGCGCTTGCACGATTATTCCGGTAATGCGTTTGTCGGCAGCAAAGTCTGCGCCCAATGTCACACCAAAGAGGCGAGTACGCAGATAGCGAGTCCAATGGCGCACGCGCTTTCGCTGAGCGCTGATTGTCAAATTCTAGGCAGGCGACCGCGACTCGTCTTTCGTAATGGTTCTTATACTTATCAAATTATCCGTGAGGGGAACCAAAGCATTTACACAGTGACCGATGGCGCGACCAAAGTCTCCGAACCGATCCGCTACTGTTTTGGGCTGGGCAAGGTGGGACAGACGTACCTGATCAAGTACGGCGGTCAGTTTTATGAAACTCGCCTCAGTTATTATCAGGGAATTGAAAAACTCGACTTCACCACCGGACACCCGCGCGCCGAACCAAGATCACTTCCCGACGCGTTAGGTCGTCCTCTAAGCGCAGAAGAGACAGGCAACTGTTTTGGCTGTCATTCAACTGCAAGTCTGGATGGCTCTCAGTTTCAGGAGGACCGGGTGATACCCGGAATTACTTGTGAAGGGTGTCATGGCCCAGGCCAGAAACACCTTGTAGCCGTGAAGGACAAGAAACTCAAAAATCTGCAAATCCTTAATCCTGGTAATCTGGATGCGGACACCCTTTCGCAGGAATTCTGTGGCACCTGCCATCGCAGCTTTGACGACGTAATGCTCTTACCGGGGCAAGGTGGCATTAACAACATTCGCTTCCAACCCTATCGAATCTTTAATAGTCCCGGCCACAAGGGGGACCTTCGGATAAACTGCCTGGCATGTCACAATCCGCACGATAAATTAGAGCGTAAAGCGTCTGCCTATGACTCGAAGTGCCTCGCCTGCCACTTGGCCGATTCCCACGAGGCCAAGACCAGCCACCGCACCGCTCCCGCCTGTCCTATTAGCAAGCAAGAATGCGTGACCTGCCATATGCCACGGATCGAAGTGACCGAGATGCACAACAAATTTACCGATCACTGGATTCGCATAGTGAAACCTGGCGCCCCTACGCCCAACTAGTCAAAGCATAGCGGTACGATTCACTAACTGCTAAGGCTTAGCAGTCCGAGCAGCTGCGGCATCAGTGATGCTGGTGACTCGCTTCTGCCATTCGGCTGGCGTTGCCGTTTTAAGCTGGGGCAATTCGGCGGCCGCAATCACCAGTTTCCGAACGCTTGATATAACGACGAACTCCAGCGCCGCTTTTGGTTTTGCTGCTTCGTCGAGTTTTGCCAGCTGGGCATCGCGCCACTGCGCAGGCGGAGCTTCACCAGCCGAGAGGTAAGCCATTGCTTCCAGGCCCACTTGAGATATATCAGACAGATTGTTAGCCAGTGGCCTTGCCTCCTGCAGTGCCGGCGAGCGATCAATCAACGGGCCGAGCGCCAACCCGGCAGTATGCCAGTCGGCAAGTGTGTCGCCTATGTTTTGTCTATAAAGGGCAAATCGCGGAGCGTCAGAAATAAAGCCATCTGTCAGAGACGAGAAACGACGAGCCATGTCGCTGTCGGGTCGGGTGGCGTCGATCAAACCACTAAGAGGACTCAGCATCGTCTGCGGCCGCATTTGATAGCGCCGGTATTCTTTGACTGGCTCGAGCACCGAGGCCAACGTGCGCAACGGGGCTGGGTCCTCATTTCCGGCCAATCGCCTGAGCAACATGCCGTAATTCTTTTCGTGCGTAAGTCCCAACTCTTCAAGCTGGCGACTGATCACGGCCAAACGGCGGTACATGTCATCCATGTCCGTCACTGTTCGAGGTGACCAGAGCCGCTCGGCTATCGCGGCGGTGCGCGGCCAGATGCGCGAGTCAATGGTCTCCGGGCTCACCCATTCGCTCCACATGGTCGCTTCACCGCCCAGAATGCGTTTCGCTTCTTCGGGGGTGACAGTAGAGTTCTCTGGAATGGGATCTACAAGATAATGCTGCGACGCTGGAAAGATGAGATCGATGTAGTAACCAGCGGAGAGAATCCCGTAGTAGCCTTTCTTCACGGCCGCCGCCAAAGAGTCTGGTCCGCGCCAGGAGTGAATAACCGCATCAGTAGGCAGATCAGGATGAAGTATCTCTTCCCAGCCAATCATTTTCTTGCCGTGCTTTTGCAGGATCTTCAAGACTCGTTGGTTGAAGTAGGCCTGCAGAGCGTGGTTGTCTTTGATGCCTTTCTCTTTCATGAAAGCTTGAATCTGCGGATTGCGGTCCCATTGCTTTCCCTCATTCTCGTCGCCGCCGATGTGTATGTAAGCATCGGGAAAGAGTGTGGCCATCTCCCCAAAGAAGACGTCAAGAAACTTGTATGTCTGCTCGCGCGTAGGATCGAGCGCAGGCTCAAAGATGCCCGCGCCGCGTTCAATTTTGTAGGGGCCAGGAGCGCTGCCCAGTTCCGGATAGCCAACTAACCAACTGGTGGCGTGGCCGGGAATGTCAAACTCCGGCATCACGCGAATGCCGCGTTCGCGCGCGTAAGTGACGATCTCGCGAATCTGATCCTGCGTATAATAAAGGCCGTCAGATCCCATCAGGTGGAGTTTGGGAAACTTCCTGCTCTCGACGCGAAAACCCTGATCCTCGCTCAGATGCCAGTGAAGAACATTGAGCTTGACCGCTGCCATCGCGTCGAGATTACGCTTCAAGACCTCCAGCGGTTCATAGTGTCGACCGACGTCGATGAGTAAACCGCGCCAGGGAAAACGCGGCGCATCTTGAATCTCAATTGCGGGCAGATAGTAACCATCACGATCGCCCTGTAGTAGTTGTAGGAAAGTCTCCAACCCGCGCAGCGCACCGACCACGGTCGGCGCCGTCAAACGGGCCTGCTTGTCGGTCACTTCCAATCGGTAGCTTTCGTTTTCACTCATTGACGGAATAACATCGCCGGCCCGTTCGCACTGGACCACAAGCGTAGCGGTGCCTTCTTCCGCCGCAAAGTCGTAAGGCAAACTCAACACGGTGCGGCCAGCGAGCCGCGCAATCATCCGCGTAATTCCGTTTCGCAAACGATCGTCTACATAGCCTTTCGTCGCTACGCTGAAAGAGCGGGTGACAGGCAAGCGACCGGCTTGCATCTTTATAGAGGCAGGCACCGGCATAAGGTTCAGCCGATCAGACACTACGCTTGCGGATGGTGCTTGTGCACCGCCGGGCAAAGACGTGAACAAAACAAGAAGTACGACAATGGTTAGCTGCAGGTATTTAGCAGTTGTTTTCTTTGTTGGCACGGTGCTCCCTGTAGTTTTCGCTTCTCCAGGCGGGTTTCTATGGTGCTATTACGTCAGGAATCATGACATAATTGCGGTACGTTTACGTTGTTCTATTGTAGCTGATTCCGGCAGCTTTGTGGCGGCTGCCAATCGCCAGGCGCGAGGATTTTTAAATGCAAACCAAGAAGGATTTGTCCTTCCACTCCGTCGGAACCTCACCACGAGCGAGTGTGTTGGGTATCGGCCTGCCGCTGCTCTTGTTGATGCTATTTATCGCCGCCTATTCAGGCTTTTGCCCAACCGCGCGCGCAGCTAATCCGACTGTCTGGAGTCTCGTCTGGAGTGACGAGTTTACCGGTCCCCACGGCTCGCCGATTGATTCGGCCAAGTGGTCCTTTGATATTGGCGGCAATGGGTGGGGCAACAACGAACTCGAAACTTACACTAATCGCCCCGCCAACGCGGATCTCGAGGGCGGCTCGCTGGTGATTAAGGCACTAAAGGAGACGCATACCGGATCCGATAACATCAGACGCGACTACACCTCGGCAAGATTGCTGACTCGCAATAAGTTCACGCAAGCCTACGGACGCTTTGAAGCGCGCATAAAGCTTCCTTATGGCCAGGGGATTTGGCCTGCCTTCTGGATGCTGGGTGACAACATTGGGACGGCAGGATGGCCCAATTGCGGTGAGCTCGACATTATGGAGAACATCGGCCGGGAACCTTCAATTGTTCACGGCACCTTCCATGGACCAGGGTATTCGGGAGGAAACGGCATATCCGCGGCCTACACTCTGCCCAATGGCCGGAAGTTCTCTGATGATTTCCATACTTTTGCAGTCGAGTGGGAACCGAACGTCGTGCGGTTCTATGTCGATGGACTCTTATACAAGACGCGAACACCGGCCGACCTGCCTGCCGGCAAATCATGGGTCTTCGATCATCCCTGCTTTATTATTCTTAATGTGGCGGTGGGCGGTGGCTGGCCAGGGAATCCCGATGCGACAACAATTTTCCCGCAACAGATGCTGGTGGACTATGTTCGCGTCTATGAACGCGCGACAGCAGCGAACGTGCCGGTGCACAATCAATCCAGCAACCAGGTTTCAGTTTCAATGTATCCCTAACGGCCCGCGATTCTGGGTGGGGGAAGAAGCGTACAAATGAAATTCGTACCCACGAGCATTCATCGGTTCGCTGGCTGTGCGACAGCCACAGTTTTTGCCTTGAGCTTAGTGGGCTCGGCATTGGCTCAGGGTTCGCCGACGGAACCCCCGCCCAACGTTAATCCCCGAGCTATAGATCGAGGGCGACAAGTGCAGGAGGGAAGGCTGCGAAGGGCGGAGTTAGATGCTTTCGCTGAGTCTGACAATCAAAAGCAGGTGCAAGCCGCCATCGTTAACATGAAGGAAGACTTCGCACGCATTCAAGTTCTTCGCAATGATATCGCCCGCAATCTCGTTGCTCATAAGCCCCTCGACTTCAATCTCATCTCAGTACAGACCGGAGAGATCCATAAACGTACTAGTCGCCTGAACGCCTATATGTTGGCGC
>JBDUAQ010000054.1:0-17380 GCA_040004575.1 bacterium | reverse complement strand
TTGTTGGCATGCAAATGCATAAGAGCCTAGAGAAAACTTTTTTGTGCGTTCTCATCGGCCTGCTGGTTGGCACGTTCTTCTCTGCTGCTCCAGCGCAACCACGCCGTCCTGCTGGAATGTCGCCGGCGGATATTCTGCACATCGCCGGCGTCAGCGACGCGCAGATTTCTCCCAACGGTCAATGGGTCGTCTACACAGTCTCGACTGTCGAAGGCGACGAGACTATCAACACTTTATGGCTAGCGCGTGTGGGCATAAACCTGGTGAATGTACCAACCACCACTCCGCCGCCAACTGGCCAACGGCGTCCGACGATGGATTGGCCAAAGGAGACATACCCCTCTGCACCGCTACTCGCCGGCGTCTGGAATGCCTCTAATCCGCGCTGGTCGCCGGACAGTTCCAAGATTGCTTTCCTTAGCGAGCGCAACGCTCAGCGCGGACTCTGGGTGGTGAATTTGGAAAAAGGCGATCCGTCACGCGAGCGCGAGCCGCGCTTCATCGCTGTAGTTCAGACTACGAACTTCTTCATAACTTACGCGGGAGAATCACTCGTCTGGGCTCCTGACTCGAAACGCATCGCCTATGTCTCGGCCACCGAAGATATTACGCCTGCGATCGAAGACATAAACGAGACACCTGAAACGACGCATCACGACGACCCGCGCGTCATCGATCGGATTCAATACAAGTCGCGTACATCGTTCTCCGATAAACGTCGCACGCACGTTTGGATTACCGCCATCGATAAACCGGAGCCACGACAACTTACTTCCGGCGACTTCTACGATCACGCGATCACGTTTAGTCCTAGTGGTGACGAAATCGCTTTTCTCTCCAATCACGAAACCGATCCGGACGCGAATAATAATTCGGACCTCTTCGCAGTGGATATTCATGGAGAAGTGCGACAAATCACGGTAACGAAAGGATGCGAATACGAACCCACGTGGTCTCCTGACGGCAAGTGGATCGCCTATACAGCAACGAAGCGCGACGTGACGACAATCGACAGCGTTGCCGAAGATACGCACGTGTGGGTGGTAGGAGCGAACGGAAGCAATCGTGCCGAGCTTAGCCTTGCACTTGATCGCCGGGCCAGGAACCCGCAGTGGAGCGCTGATAGCAGACAAGTTTTATTTTTGGCCGGGGATCGGGGCGAAACAACTGTGTTCCGAGTCCCGGTCGGCGGCGGCAAGATCCAGAGACTTTTTCTTTTCATTTCGAAGGAAGGATATTTTGGAGTCTTCGACAATCCAGAGATCAAGTATGAAGACAGGATCAAATACCTCAGTTGGCCGTATCAAATAACTAACTTCAGTGTTTCGAAGACAACTCTTTCGCTGACGCGGCCAGACGGAATCATAAGTAGTTTTTCGCCGCTGGCCTTTACGCTGGCCGATTCTCTCTACCCAAGCGAGGCATTTGTTGTCGGTGGTAACGGTTCTCTACGGGAGTTAAGCTATCAAAACCATCAATTGACCAAAGCGCTGGAACTACAACGAACGGAGGAGATTGATTACGAGAGTTTCGACGGTACGAGAATCCAAGGTTGGCTGCTGAAACCAGTTGGCTGGCGCGAAGATCGCAAGTATCCCTTGATTCTCAGCATCCACGGCGGACCACATGGAATGTCTGGTTGGGCTTTCAATCCGACGTTCCAGGTTTACGCGGCGCGTGGTTACGCCGTTCTTTTTCTGAATCCGCGCGGATCGAATGGCTATGGTCAGAAGTTTAGCGACGGCACTTTGAACGAATGGGGCGGCGGCGACTACAAAGACTTGATGGCCGGCGTCGACGAGGCGCTGCGCAAGTATTCCTGGATCGATAAGGATCGAATGGGAGTAACGGGCGGATCCTATGGCGGCTTCATGACCAATTGGATCATCACGCAGACGCCCCGCTTCAAAGCCGCGGTTTCAGTTGCCAGCCTCAGCAATCTAATCAGCTTCTACTCGACCTCGCTTTATCAGGATTTGATTCACGCCGAGTTTGGCGGCTTTCCCTGGGACAATTACGAACAGCTCTGGCAATGGTCGCCGCTGCGCTATGTAAAGCAGGCACAGACGCCGACATTGTTCATCCATGGCGAACAGGACAACGACGTTCACATCACGCAAGCAGAAGAGATGTACACTGCATTGAAGCGACGCGGTATTGAAACTGTGTTGGTGCGTTATCCGCGTGAGGGACATGGCCTGCGCGAGCCGAAGCATCGCGTTGACGCACTGGAGCGGACGCTTGCGTGGTTTGATCGGTATCTGAAATGACAGGATGGGAGTGCGATTTACTAAGCAAAGTGTTATCCAGGCGAGTCCCGATCGCGTGTTTGCATTTCATGAACAACCAGACGTATTGAGTTTGCTCATTCCACCTTGGGAGAGCGCGCGTGTAATTCAACCTGCTAAGATTTCAGAAGTCGGCACGCAGGCAATAATTGAAACCAGGATTCTCGGGCCAATCAAGGCGCGCTGGGTGGCCGAGCACACCGTTTATGATCCACCACGCATGTTTGAGGATGTGCAGGTCAAAGGGCCGTTTCGCAGTTGGCGCCATCGCCACCTTATCGAGTCTCACGAAGCCGGAGCAATTTTGCGAGATGAAATAGACTATGAACCGCCATTCGGGTTTCTGGGTCGCGCGGTTGCGCCGCTACTGGTTCAGAGGAGATTGCAAAAGCTTTTCGCTTATCGGCACGAAGTTACGCGCCGTTGGTGCGAAGGGAAGGAAGGTAAGTGATCAGTGATCAGTGGCCAGTGGTCAGTGATTCGCTTATCGGTTCCACTGACTACGACCACTGGTCACTGACCACTGGCCACTTCTTACTAACATGCTTACACACATTGTGATTTGGAAATACAATTCCGAAGTCGAGCAGGAAGTTCGTAAAGAACACCTGCGGATGCTGCGCGCACTGACGTCAGTAATCGAAGAAATTGAGAGCTTGTCGGTAGGCTTCGACGTGGTAAAACTTCCGCGCTCTTTCGATTCCGGTCTCGTCGCCGTCTTCCGCGATCGCGCGGCGCTCGACGCCTATACAGTCCACCCTGAACACATGAAGGTTGCGACCTTCGGCAAGACCATCAGCGAGCAGGTGACATCAGTGGACTTCGAGAGTTGATCCCACATGAAGCGTTGGAAAAAACTCTTACTGATCCTGCTCGCCCTCGTTGTCCTCTCGCAGATCCCATTCGCCTATCGCCGTTACAGGCTGGGCCGACTGCACGCGGCCATTCAACAGCTAAACGTGCAACGCGTTGAGACTGCGGACACGAGCGGCGACATCGAGTTCAAAGGCGTCATCCACGTTCACTCCTCTCTCGGTGGTCACAGCACCGGAAACTTTGCCGACATCATTGCCGCGGCCCAAGCCAATCAACTCGATTTTGTAGTGATGACCGAACATCCGTCGGCGAACTTCAACACTGCCGAAATGACACTCAAGGATGAGCACGGCGGTGTGTTGTTCGTAAATGGTAATGAAGTCAGGACAGCCACGGGCGACCGTTTGCTTCTTATCCCTGGCGATGCGCAGGCTGCTGATGATAGCGAGCGGTCAACGCAGGAGGTTTTGGCTCGTCGCACCACCGGGCTGAGTCTCGTGGCATACCCACAAGAGTTTAAGAGTTGGCAAGCGACCGGTTACAACGGGATCGAGGTCTATAACGTCTACACCAACGCGCGCCGGATAAACCCATTGATGATGTTCTTTGACAGCCTTTGGTCTTATCGCAGTTATCCCGATTTGTTGTTCGCGACCTTTTTCGAAAGACCCACTGAAAATCTCAAGCTGTGGGACGAGCAGATCAAGCAGAAAGGGAAACGACTGGTAGCCACTGCCGGCAACGACGCGCACGCCAATATCGGGCTCAGTTTGAACGACTCGTCCGGCAAGACTTTGCTGGGATTCAAGCTCGATCCATATGAAAGAAGTTTTCGTTTGGTACGCTTGCATGTACTGGCTGTGCCTTTTCACGGCCCGATCCTGGACGAAGCATCTCTGTTGGCCGCTATTTCTAGTGGAAACTGTTTCATCGGGTTCGATCTGTTTGGAGATACAACAGGATTTCGCTTCAGTGCCCAGAGTGCCGGCGAGAAAAGAATAATGGGCGACGAGATCAAGCTCGAAAAGGAAGTGGTGTTGACTGTAGCTCTTCCAGTACTCGGACGAATAGTGTTGCTGAAGGATGGCGTGGTGGTTCAGGACAACAACGCCGTCAGCAAAATGGAGTTTATGGCAAGAGAGAAGGGAAGCTATCGCGTCGAAGTTTACCTGCCGCAACTGCCGAAGCCGGCTGGCGAGCAACCGTGGATCATTTCCAATCCGATTTATGTGCAGTAATTCGCGATGGGCAAGAACTGAACCGCCAAGACGCCAAGAACGCCAAGAAATTCAGACGAGAAAGCCGAATGTGTGGTAGTTCTTGTTGCTGGCGCTCTCGGCGTCTTGGCAGTGGGGTTGGCGTTCTTGGCGTCTTGGCGGTTGGGATCGTTGCCCAGACACGACAATGCCCCACAAGGTTAATTTTATGGCCCAGTGGGGCAGAACCGGAAAGCTCCGAATTCTAATTATCGTCGGAAGCGGTGCTTAAGTTCACCGTAAATGCTGTAGAAAGCCACTGTATTTGGACTCCACGCCAGCCTTGTCCCCAAGTGTCAGGGGGTGGCCGGAACAGCCTTCCTTATTCCATTTTCAAGTGGGGCTAGTCTAGTCTCGCGTGAGCACCCTGTCAAGAATCAGCTTGACTGTAGCCGAAGCGTACGGAGCGACGGTGGGAGCGCAGGCATCCCTGCCTGCTTCGGTTGTGTGAGATGCATCGAGGAAGTAGATAAGGCCTTGCGCGGATGGGATCCAAAAAAAGAGAATAGCGTTTAACGATACGAGGCAGGCAGGGATGTCTACGCTCCAGGAATCGCGCTGATGACTGAATGGAAAGAGAGACGTCGCTTAGCGAAGGGCGCGGACCGCAATGGCGGTGGCCCGCAATGGTACTCGCGCGGCTACATCCCGCATTTCGATCAGGAAGGCCTCACACAAACATTGACCTTTCGCCTGTTCGATTCAATGCCGCAAACTCTGCTTGACGTATGGCGCGAGGAATTGCGCCTTCTTCCGGAAAGGGAAGCCAATCGTGAACGTCGCGAGCGCATCGATGCCTATTTGGACCAGGGTTATGGCAGTTGTTACTTAAGGGACGACCGACTCGCTGAAATCGTGCAGAATGCTCTGCTACACTTCGATGGTCGCCGATACCATTTGCATGCCTGGGTCGTCATGCCGAATCACGTGCACACCCAGTACACGGCTCAGCCGGGCTTCGAGCTAAGCCAGATCGCGCATTCGTGGAAGTCGTATACCGCGAATGAATGCAACCGAGTGCTGAAACGAACGGGAGAGTTTTGGCAGCGGGAGCCGTTTGATCGGTACATACGGAATCAGAAGCATTTCGCAAGTGCGCTGCGCTATATCGAGGAGAATCCGGCAAAGGCAGGGTTGTGTGCGAGGGCTGAAGACTGGAAATGGAGTAGTGCATACGGGCGGGGCGCCGCAGGGAACGCAGGCGTGCTTGCCTGCTGACGCTTGGTTACCCGGATCCTAGAATCTCTAGTCGTGATGGTTTGCAAAGTTGGCAGGCAGGGATGCCTGCGCTCCCAGGAAAGAATCATGGAAATCACTATTGCGACCCCACGCGAATTCAGCTTCAAGCGAACCGTGATCAGCCACGGTTGGTGCGAGTTGCTTCCGTTTCAGATTGACCAGGAGAAGTGGCTGTTAACCAGAACATTGGATCTCGAAGATACCAAGCCTGTGACGGCCACGATTAGAGCAACCAAACGCGCTCTGGTCATCAACGCGTCTCGCCGGCTCAGCCAGAGCGCCACAAAGAAGGTGGTGGCTGACGTGCGCCACATGCTCCGGCTCGACGACAACATGGCTGATTTCTATCGCTTGCTGGCAGCCGACAACGACTTCAATTGGATCCCGAGGCAGGGAGCCGGACGGCTGCTGCGTTCGCCGACGGTGTTTGAAGATTTGGTGAAAATGATTTGCACCACCAACTGCTCCTGGGCGCTCACCCAAAAGATGGTCACCGGCCTGGTGGAAAACCTGGGGCGCGAATCGAGTAACGGGCAGCGAACGTTTCCTACGCCGGAAGCGATGGCGCTGATGCCGCTAAAGTTTTATGTGAATGAAGTGCGGGCCGGTTATCGTTCCGAGTATTTGAAGTTGCTGTCTGATCGCGTTGCCTCCGGCGCGCTCGACGTCGAATCCTGGCTTACGAGCCCGCTGTCAACCGCTGATCTCATGAAGGAGATGAGAGGCGTGAAGGGTGTTGGCCCATATGCTGCCGAGAACGTCCTCAAACTTCTGGGCCGCTACGACGGTCTCGCCCTTGATTCGTGGACACGCGACAAATTTTTTTCCGTACGAAATAATGGACGCAAGACTACGGATAAGAAGATCGCGCGTTACTATTCACGCTTCAAAGAATGGCGCGGCCTGGCGTTCTGGTGTGATATGACGCGCGATTGGCTTGATGGCGACTGAGTTTCAAGTTTCAAGTTTCGGGTTTGGAGTTTAGAGCTTGTGCTCCGCTTTTTTGGAGTTCGAAACTCGGAACTCGAAACGCGAAACTCGTGCTTTTTAGTTTTGGAACTTACGCTCGGATTCCTCGTGTAGAGGGCATGCTTCCCTAAGTGTGGTCTACAAAACAACGAGGAGTCTCAGAAATGAAAACTTTATTGAATCGCATCGCCTTAGCCCTATTGATCGCCGCACTCGCAAGTGTCTCGGTATTCCCAAAGAGCAAAACAGAAACCGTAAGGTTCGCAACCAACATCAAGGTCAATGGCACGCTGGTAAAAGCAGGTGAGTACGACCTGAAATTTGACGACAAGACAGGAGAGCTGTCGATCATGAAGGGCAGCAAAGTCATTGCTCGAGCAACAACGAGCACCGCGAAGCGCGACCGTAAAGCGCAAACCCTGGAAATCAAAGCTGAAGGCGCCGGCGACGCGGCACAGCTTATCAGCGTAGCTTTCAGCGGCTCGGATCAGGATCTCGTCATCAGTGGCTCGCAAGCCAGCCGCTAAATCGCGCGCAAGCTTAAACGCAAAGCGCAGTCGCTTGATCGCTCTCGGGACATCGGAGTCTCGGGAGCGATTGTTTGTTGCCGTCTTGATGTTTGTTGAGGCCCACTGGACTAACTGAAGCGAATAAGGCGAATAAGGCTATTGACAACCGTAGCTAGCATCGGCGAATCTAAGCGATACTTGTCCTCCCCCCCGACAAGTTTTGTAACCGAAGCTCGGAAATCAAGTATGAAAAGAACATCCCTCGCAGGATTATTGCTCGTCATTGCCATCTCATTTGCCGGCACGCAAGCGCAAACGCCACCAACCAAAAACCCGTCGCCGGCCCCGGAATCGCGGCCACGCCTGACGACGGCGCCTTCGACCGCGCAGCGATCGATGGCGGCACCCGAATCCGAAGACAACAAGGCAACGACGCCGCCGGGCGTGGTCGTCGGTACAAGGCCTGATAGCCAGCTGGAAGCGGCAGGGCCTGCCGCTACAGAACGGCACGGCGAGCCGCTTGCCGCCTCATCGCGCATCCTGTCGCCGCCTCAGATTCAAGCGCGAATAGCTGAGGCCGAGCGCCTGCTGAAATCGCGTCCGTTGCAGACCGCCAAGAATTCGCAGTCGATAGATCTAGTCACGCTCGCGGCTCTCGATCGCAACACGTTGCGTATTCATTTGATCACAATCTACAAAGAGATTTTTCTGACTAAAGGTTCGGAAATCACCGCCCCCAGTTCGCTGGGCACAACTTTGAGCGTTCGCGTGTTGCGTGCCAACGGCGTCAACACTGCGGTGGCGATCTTCGATAGCCAGGGGCGTTCGCTGGTTCCGCTCGTAGTTGAGTTTCCGATTGAGAAGCGCGGAGTTTTTCGCGAGATGGCCTACTACACCTCCGCGCATCCAGCCTTGCTCTCGCCTGACCTGTCGCGATCCGGTCGCGCCTACATACACCGGATGATCGACCTGGCAGCGAAGCGGCTAAAAGAAAAAGGAACCTTCATCTCTCCGCAGATCATCGACGTGGCCGAGCGGCTTTGTATGGTAGAGCATGTGGATCACGATCGCTTTCGTCTGGAGAATCGCCTGGCGTTGTTTGATGAGATCTATTCGCTCTTCGCCTTGAACGAACCCGATACTTACCGTTACTCGGTAAGCTCGGCAGGCGCAGGCGGCATGGTGCAAATGATTCCCTGGGCTTACAACCTGGTCAGGCAACGACATCCCGGCGTCGGCCTTGCTCCCGACTTCGTTGTGGGCATGCGTAACCACGCGAACGCGCTCGAGGCAATGCTCCTGTATATGCAGGACACCTGGAACGAGCTGGCGGCAAATGAAGACGTGCAGTATGCGCTCAACGCAAAGTTGGCGACGCAAACGGAATTACTCGCCGCCGGTTACAACTCCAACGCCGCCAAGTTGCCGCTCTATATCAGACGCGGCGGCGCTTCGTGGAAAACGTTGATTCCGCGCGAAACACAAATTTACCTGCAGATATATAAGACGCTGGAAGCGCTCGTTCCGCAGACGCCGCACTCGACGACTACCGCAAAGCAATCGCGCGTCCGCTAAGCGGTTACGGCATACAGCCAAAGATCCACGCGTTAAGCGGCTACTCTGGGTTGGAAGTTTCCAGACCGATGCAACCCAACGGGGTTGTGTGATCTTTCTTGGTGTCTACCTGACATTTGCCGGACATGAACTTTTCTCCTGAGAGGATTGCATGAAAAATAGGGCCACCGTACGTCTAACACAACAACGCGTACTGGTCTTCTGTATCTCGCTGCTGTTTGTCGTATGCGCGAGCCTCGTAGGCACGAGCGTTTCGGTTGAGGCCGTCTTCATGATGCAGGGCACGCAGCAGACGCAAACCACAGGTGCCACACAAAGCGCGCCGGCGGAAAAGACTGTGGAACAAGTCCAGAAGAACATTCAGGTGCTGAGTGGCTTGCCGGAGTCGCAACTTGGTCCGTTGATGAACTACATGGCCTCGTCGCTGGGTGTGCAATGCACTTTTTGTCACGTAAAGAAAGATGACAAGTGGGACTTTCCCTCTGACGAGAAGCCCGAAAAGAGCAAAGCGCGCGAAATGATCAAGATGGTGCAAGGCATCAACAAAGGAAACTTCAAGGGCACGCCGGCTGTCAGTTGTTTTACCTGTCATCGCGGCAACAACGAGCCAGTGCGCGTTCCCCCGTTACCAATGGCTGAGCCCACCCCTTTCGCCGAAACCCGGGCGACTACGGCTCCGAAAGAAACGCGTCCGACCGCGAATCAAATCTTAGCCAAATACACCGAAGCGCTTGGTGGTTCGGCCGCAATTGAAAAAATCAAAACGCGATCGATGAAGGGCACCTGGCTCGCTTCCAACGGAGCCACTCTTGGTTATGAGGTTTATCAGACTGCCCCCGACAAGATCTACACCGTTCTAAACACTCCCAGGCAGGGTGTGATTGAAAGAGGATTCGACGGTCAGGTAGGTTGGGAGAAAAGCCAGCACGGTTTGCGCGATCTCCAGGGCCGGGAACTCTCGATCCTGAAGCGCTACCCTGATCTTTTCAAAGACATCAAACTTCAGGGACAGTTCACGCGAATAAGCTTTAGTCGGAAAGACAAGATTGATGGCAAGGACGTTTACCTTTTGAGCGGGATCGGGATAGACGGCAAGGGAGAAAGACTTTACTTCGACGCACTGACTGGATTGCTAGTGCGCAGGATTACAACGATGCCGACGGTGGTTGGACTGATTCCGGAGCAGATCGATTACGAAGACTATCGTGATGTTGATGGCCTGAAGATGCCGTTCACAATTCGCATCAGCGCCGTCGATTCAGTCTACAGCTCGACGCGGAAGCTTACCGAGATCAAACTCAACGTGGCCGTAGATGAAACCAGGTTCCACAAACCGCCGGCGCCTCCCGTCGCCCCGCCAAGCCCTTAAGGCCCATTCGTTGGTAAGGCGAATAATTAATTCCGAATCAAAATCCGCCAACAAGGAGCGGGGGCAAGCCCACCTTCCCAACCTGAGAGACATTCCTTGTTGATCACGCCATTCCGGTTGAAGGGCGCTCACGACTATGGGGTGGGTCAACTCTATTCCGAGGTTTTTCCGAAGAGGACGTTAACCCAATAAAACGCGACCGTCCCGCTGCCAATCACCGCGCAAGTTGCTACCGTGCGCCACAGGATGTCGGTTCCGGCGAATTGCCAAATTGCGAGTAGGGAAGCAAGCACCGCCACCAGAATGCACACGCTGGTTATCCAGAAGGAAACACTTCTGACCAGGCTGGGATTCAGGTATCCGCGTCGTGACTGGCGTTCTTCAGAGTCGGGCAAGTCTTCTTCTCCGTCGCAAGTTGATTGACATTTGATTTTAGACAACCAGAACGATCTTGAGAAGTGCGAGCCCACCGCTCACCAGTTGGCGCTATCAGGGAAATGCCGGGGGCTTAGGCCCGAAGGGCCGAAATTTAGTAGCCACGTCCGTAGGACGTGGATCAATAACCGACAAAGATCATGAGCGCCGAAGGTGCGGCACAAAGGAAATAGCTAACGTCAGGTGCATGCAGTGCCGGCCCTTCGGGCCTTAAAGATGTACTAGTACCATCTCGACCACGCCCTTCACGGACGTGGCTATTGAATACCGGCCCTGCGGGCCTCGAGCTTAGTATCTGGCTCCGGCCCGTCGTTCACCCAGCAGATGATAGTCCTTAGCTTTAATGGCCTCCACAATCTTGCCGCGTTCTCGGTAAATGGATACTTGTTTGAAAGTGCTGACAGCTAATCCGACATCGAATATGAGACCGCAAACGATGAACACTTTTGCAAACGTCTGCCAGCGCTTCTTCTTGAGAAACTCGCTCCAGCAATAAAGGCTATACAACATCGCCACTGGAAAGGTGACGTAAAAAGTGTGAGAGAGCGGCGACTTCATCGAAAAAAGAAAACTCAAATACAAAAGGACTACCGTCCCGAGCGCGAAGTATTTGACAGCCTTCCAGTCCTTTTGCGTGTGCCTCTTTCTGAACCACAAAACAAGCATCGCAATGCATTGCAGGATGCCTACCACGGCGAGGAAGACGACGATTGGAATCAGCCAGGGGTTCTGTTTCATGAAGTCCAACCTTGCCGCGGTGTTGCCGCCGATGAAACGGGGCAACTCATAACTAGCGAAAGATAAGAAACGTCCCAGCACGCCCTCGACAATATTCAAATGCCTCAACAAGTTTTCGGAGTTAAACCCCACAGCCTCGTTTGTGCTGCCCATGCCGCCCGCGAATCCATATTGGATAAACGTAGGGAGCAGAAAGCTGCCGGTGATGATCGCACCCGCCGCGAACCAAATCATTGAGGACGAGACTCTGCGACGCTGCTCCCGGAACTGAAAATAGAAAGAGAGTGCCGCGTAAGGCACCAGCACCACCCATGACAAGTGGAACTGCATAATCCAGAAGAGCGCGAACCCCATCATGAAGTTTGCCCAGCGTCGCTGGACCAGTCCACGGGTAAGAAAAGGGTAGGTTTCAATCGCGCCTACAAAAAACAGGATGGCTCCGGGCAAGACATATGACGGATTGTAAATGTGTGTGGACAGATTGAGAGTCCAGGGGGCAGTTAACAACCAGGACCAGACAAACCACCTCGGAATCTCTGGCAGTCGCTTGCAGCAGTACCACGCGAAAAAGCAGAGACTCGCAAACGACAAGACGTTTAATAAGATGTAAGGCGCTTCAGGTATCGGGAGCAGGTAAAACGGTAGTCCGACCACGAGGCCCTGCAAGGCTCCAGGTATTTGCATCGTGGGAGTAACGTCGGGGCCAAAATAGGGCCAGGCGCCAGTTGTATAAAACTTCAGACCGAGCAGATAGATCTGTTTTGTATCTTCATCCTGAAATTGAGAGCAGAGGCCGAAGCGCAAACGAAACAGGAAAGCTGCGAGCAAGAGGAAAGGAAAGATTAGTCGGCGGCTTCGTTGGCTTCGTTGATTGGGGGTCATCCGGCGCTCTGAAATTATCGGCTATTCGTGGAAGCTAACGAGCGCCCGGTCAACCAGGGCACGGTCAACAAGATGAAGTAGGCGAGCCAAACGGTCAAGGACGCGAAGTAGCCAAATCCATTTTTGAATAGTAAGACGAGGACTAACAAATCGAGGATGGAATTCACCACCGCGAACAGCAAGCCGAGCTTGAGTCCTTCGTTAGCCGGAGCGCCGGTTTTTTTCAAATAGCTTCGCGCGAGCAAATAGGCGATGAGCAGCCAAATGATTAGGACTGGAAAACTAATCAGCGGATAGCGGGAAACGTAGGGTATCGCCGGCACGCTCCGGAGCGCTGGTGTCATAAAGACGACGCTGCCCCAAACAAAGCCCGTGAGCCAAATCAACAAAGCATAGGCGAGAGCTCGACCAATTCCTTGGGGCATTTGAAACTCCTTTGGAGTGCGCTGACCTGTCAGCGCTTTGGTTGGTCGCGACCTGTCGCGACCATTATCCCCCGGATTTCAATCATTTGTGCAGGAAAGTCCCACCAGTTGACGGAATAAAACTGCCCTGATCGAAAGCGACCCGAGTCTTCGAAACTCATCTTTCGTCTTTCTTACAAGGTCTTTGCTCCAGGAAGAGCAATGGAATGGCTATTGCCAAACGAGGAAGCGTCCGCATTTTTGATCCGAGGAGAAATTAATGTTTAGACGTACTTTCGCAATAGTGCTTTCAGGAATCATCCTGCTAACAGCATTTGGATTTCAACACGCCGGCGCGCAGTCGCTGGGCGACAGCCATGCAACTGAAAAAATAAGAACCAAGGTCGTCAAGATGGGCGTCGGCGTAAACGCTCGCGTGGAAGTCAAACTAAGAGACAACACTCAATTGAAGGGTTATATCAGCGACGCCGATCAAGATTCGTTCACAGTTGTTGAAAGCAAAACGGGTTCGAGCAAAACCGTTTCCTACGCTGACACTTCATCAGTGAAGAAGGCGGGCAGTGGATGGTCAGCAAAAAGCTGGATCATTCTGGGCGCGGTGGCGGTTGGTGCGGCTGTCACCTGGGTTGTTGTCAAGCCGGCGCTCTGCGATGGCGGCGCGCAAACGCGTTTTCCCTGTTAACTTTCAGTAACCGCGATCAAAGCGATTCATGGAGTAGACAGTGAAAGCATCCAACCAGCCTGCGAAGCCGGCGAACAGAGTGATAGCCCCAGGCGACGGCGCAGCCGAGCCTGGGGTCACAGCTACAACATAGAACTGAGCCTGCGAAGCTGGCGACAGATGGTTAGTCAAAGAGCTTATATAGTTCAAATTGAAATCGAACTTATTGTTTGCATGTTCATCTGCCGCCCACTTTCGTGGGCTCGGTTCATTTCTGGTTGGGGTTCCCCAGGCTCGGCTGCGCCATCGCCTGGGGCTATCACTCTGTTCGCCAGCTTCGCAGGCTGGTTGAATCTTCGAGCTAAGACATTACCGGCATTTTTACACTCAAAGGGAGTCGTTTTCGTAACGTGCCCTTCACGGTTTGGGTGCAGCCATATAATCTTCCAGCAGCTTTTGCGCTCTTATTCCCGGGCTAATCATTGCGAGTTTTTGTCCGCCATCGTAGCCGCTAAACACACCGACAATCTCCGCCTTTTGATTGTAGACCGGGCTGCCTGAGTAGCCATCGTGTCCCTCGATTTTTGCCAGCCTAAATTCCGCGCCTTTCACCAAGTAGGGACCATAGAAGAAACCTTGACGCACCATTTTGTTTCCACGCGGTCGCGCGATCACTAGCAGCTTTTCATCCTTCGAAAGAATCGCTTGAAAGGCAGGACTCTTGACCTGGCGTCCAGATTGACAAACCTGGAGCAACGCCAGGTCGGCATCTTCGTCGACTCTAAGCACCGCAGCCTGGCACCCATTGATATGGATCTCGACTTCCAGTTCATCCTCGGGCGCAAACCCCAATTGAACTTTTTTTGAAATCGTCAGATTGCCGGAAACAGCGTGATAGGCCGTCATCACCAATCCGTTGCCGACAACGAAACCCGTGGCGAAGGCATTTGGTCCATAGTCCAGAAACGAGAAGACGCGCTGCATCACTTTTGGCTTCTTCTTCGTAAACTTCAAATCAAGAGAAACGGTAGAGTCTTCGGGCTTGATTGTGGAGGTGGATGTTTTGTCTGCGTGACATTGTGGTGCCACCAGAAGAATTGTCAGAACAGAAATGGCGACGCCCATTAAGCGGTTCTTCATTACGGGAAGCCTCCTTTTATGCAGCGCAGTCTACGCTTGTTTCTGGCGGTTGGGAATGCTGCGTGGCCGCGGACGGCGGTTTAGTGTGTCGCAGACGCTTTCGCTTGTTGCCTTTTAGCTGACCATCGCGCGATTAGAGCAATCGGCAACCCAACCAGCAGAGCGTGTCCAACATAACCGTTGAGGTGCACAATCAACGGTGCCGGTCGAGTGCGAGGTCCGAGCGCCGAGTTTGGCAACACGATGTATTGCATCACCAGATGCGCCGCGACGCCATAGAGAAGTCCCGCTATTACTGCATGCCGTGTAAGCGTTGGCAAAAATCTGCTCAGGATATAAAACGCGATCGCGAAGAGTGTGGCGTTCAGAAAGTGTAGGGCAAGCCCGAGCGCGGCGGTCTTAGCGCCTCCGTTGAAAGCTGCTTCACGACCGAGCAACCCAGCCGAGACCGACTGCAGAACAGTAACGGGTTTTGTCCCACTTCTTATAACGGAGAACGTAATGGCATCAAGGATGTCGAGCACGCCCACGGCCAGGCCGCCGAGGAGTATCGACTCGAGGGCGTTGGGAGGCGGAAGAGAAGCGGTTTTGTTATTCGAATGCGTGATGGTGTTTTCGCTCATGGTTGTCCTCAATCAGTTGACGGGAATTAGGTTGGGAGACTCTGAATTAGAGGGTGCCAAATAATCGCTCCTTCGTTACATATAGGTTGGCACTTGCGACCTCTCATTCACACCGGCTTCAGCCCGGTGATCAACCAGCTCTTAAACAAAATTCTGGAACCGTTTCAACGGTCTTATTGTTTCATGACAGGGCATAGGCGATTGGAAAACCGTTGAAACGGTTCTCTGGAGTGAGGCAGTTGCTCTGTCACCGGGCTGAAGCCGCGGTGTGAATGTGAACCACAACTAATGTTGGCGAGCGATGCGAATCATTGCCTCCAGACTGCGCTCGACATCCGCATCCGTAGTCGCCCACGATGAAACGCTGATGCGCATCGCGGTCTGCCCTTGCCACACCGTGCCCCCACACCAGCACGTTCCGTCAGTTTTAATTTCAGAGACGACGCGGTTGGTAGTCTCCGCATCGCCGAACGCAACCAGAACCTGATTGAGAACCACGTCATTAAGTATCTTGAACCCGGCGGGCTGCAATCCTTCGGCAAAGCGTCTGGCCTGGCGGCAATTTCGTTCCACTAGTTCTGCGACACCTTGCCGTCCCAACGAAAGCAGCGCGGCCCAAACTTCTACGCCACGCGCGCGTCGCGAAAGTTCGGGCGTAAAGTCAGACGGGTTGCGGAATTCACTGGTGGGCAGATAGTCAGCAGTGATCGCCATGGCGGCGCGCAGTGCGTCCGCATCACGCACCAGAGCGATGCCACTGTCATAGGGAACGTTTAGCCATTTATGAAAATCGGTGGCCCACGAGTCTGCCTCATTCATCCCGATTGCAAGTGATGCGGTTGAGGCAGCCGTGGTCGCCCATAAACCAAACGCGCCATCGACATGGACCCAGGCACCGGCGGCATGCGCGCGCGCGCAGATTTCGGGAAATGGATCGCACGCGCCGGTGTTCACATTGCCTGCCTGAACGCAAACGATCGTCGGACCGGATAGCGATGGCATTGCATCTTCGCGCATTCGACCTTGCGAATCCACCGGCACCCTGACGACTCGGTTTCGTCCCAGGCCCAAAAGACCAAGCGACTTGAAAAGAGTGGGATGCGCTTCTTCGCCAACTACTACCGTGATCGGCGGCGCGCCAAACAAGCCATCAGCTTCGACGTTCCACCCCGCTCGCTTCAAGAGCGCGTGACGCGCGGCGGCCAGCGCCGAGAAATTTGCCATCGTCGCACCGGTAACGAAAGCCCCGCCGCAATCAGCCGGCAACTTGAAGAGATCGAGCAACCAGTTGAGTGCGACTTGTTCAAGGGTTGCAGTGGCGGGCGTGGGAGTGAACAGCCCGGTGTTTTGGTCCCACGCGCCGGCAAGCCAGTTCGCCGCCAAGGTCACCGGCAACGAGCCACCAATTACAAAACCGAAGAAGCGTGGACCGGCCATCGCCATCGTTGCCGGCGAGCAAACTTCGTCAAGCAGATCAATCACTTGTTCCGGAGAAGTTGGTTCGTTGTTTAGTGGTTGGTGCAGTATCCCCAGGTTCGCGACTGCTTCCATCGTTGGGGCGACGCCGCGATCCGGAAGGCCCTCGAGATATGAAATGGCGCGCTGCGCCGTGTTCTCTAAGAGTTCTCGCATTATCGTTTTACCAAGTTCGTTTCCTGACCTCGCCGCTCGTGCGGGTACTTAGATTGCGAACAGTTTATTGACTTGCTGTCGTCTTTAGCATACAAAACAAGCAGTCTTCCAATCTCCGTCGGAACAGGTGCCAACAATGAAATCAATTCTAGCAGTCGCGACCCTTTTAGCAATGTTCTCTCTGTGTAATCTCAGCGACAAATTGAAACCGGAAACGAAGTCGAGTCCTGAGAAAACCACCAGCGTCTCGACGGATCGAAACGAAGTGCTGGCGGAGTTATTGAAGATTGAAAAGGAAATGACTGACGCCAGCTTGAACGGAGATATTTCCACTCTGGCGCCGTATATTGCCGACGACTACTCGGGCGCAGGAATCGATGGCCGCAGTCTAAACAAGAACCAGCTACTTGCCGCGACGAAGCCTGACAAGATAACCAGGTCCTGGACGATCACGGACGCTCAGTTGGTGAGTCTTGATGACGAGTCGGCGGTGTTGAATTACGTTCAGACTCAAACCGCCAGAAACGGCCGCAGCGCCCGCGCGCGCATTATCGATACCTTTGTGAGACGTAATGGACGCTGGCTGATCAAGTCTGAGCAGCAGACGCTCATTAGATAGTCCCGGGGTACAAAACCCGAATCCCATCCGCTGCGAAATATTAATCCTAAATATAAGTGCGAACCTCACCGCGTGACGTTCCGCCGTTGCATCCGGCAGACTGAACACGGAAAAATCAGTTTCAAGAAACTCCGGCGCCGAGTCCGAGTTACAAGCTAGCGCACTGAGCCGAACGTGACTAGAATACGTTGGTCTTACAATTCT
>JBDUAQ010000215.1:0-5153 GCA_040004575.1 bacterium | reverse complement strand
TTGTGTTCTCCGTGTCTCTGTGGTGAACAAGCGATCAATACGCACTCACCACAGAGACACAAAGCACACCGAGATTGCACAGAGAAAAGCTTCAGATCAGACAACACACTGGATGTCGATGGTACATGCTCAAGTGGGGACAGAAGAGCGGGGGTAAACCCGCCTTCCTGACCTTTAGCTGCTGCGGAGTTGCATGGCTGATGATTGAAAGGCTTTCAAGATTGGATCATTGATCAATGGGAGAATCTCACCGGTCAGGAAGGTGGGTTTACCCTCGCTCTTCCTTCTGCCCGCTTAACTTCACCATTGATCCGCCCCGTCAGCATCATCCAAATCATTTTGTAGTCGCCCATGAATGACCACAGCGGATACTGAAAGGTCGCCGGCTTGTTTTTCTCGATGAAGAAGTGCCCGATCCATGCAGCGCCGTAGCCAGGAATCAGTCCCAAGGGAAAGAGCCACCACTTGCCCACGGCGACAAAGTAAACTACGCAGCCGAGGGCGATGGCAGTGCCAACGAGGTGAAGCAGACGCGTGCGGGGATGGCTGTGTTCCCGAACGTAGTGCGGCCAGAATTCGGCGAATGAATTGTATTGTCGTTGCGACATAAGAAAAAAATCATGCTTCCGAAAACAACTGCATGAATTGTTCCAGCCGGAGCGGCTCGACGCGAGTTAGTTGCAAATTATCCTCGACGTGTTTAAGTGAACTCATGCCCACCAGCGCGGTACATATTCCCGGCGCCGAACGAACAAATTGAATCGCTGAGTGCGCGTCAGTGGGCAGCGAACCCAGCGTCTCTCGCAGGTCTTTCGGCAACCCCTGCGCCACGCGTCCCTGAAAAATCGAAGCGCTGGACATTACTGTAACTCCCAAATTGGCGGCCGCTTCAAGCGTGGAGACCTGTTGGCCATCCAGGACCTGATTGCTCAACGCCAACGCTTCCGGCATTGCCAGATTGAATGGTAATTGAATGAAGCGAAAGCCATGTGACTCGCCGCCAACTTCGCGCGCTATTCCGAGCATTCGATCGAGAGAATGATAACCGCTGGAGCCAACTGGCACACGGAATCCGTTCCAGGTGGCAACACCATAAGCCTGCAACTGTCCCGCGTCACGAGCTTTCTCCAACGACTCAAACGCCGCTCGCAAACGCCGGTAAAATTCTTCTGCGGAAATCTCGCCAAGTTGCGACTCCGGATTGTGAATGTAGTAAACGTCAACGCATTCGAGATTCATGTTTCGCAACGACTGTTCCAACTGGTTCTGCAAATACCGGGGCGTCATGCAGTGGCTGCCCGCGGCAAAATCGGACAAACCCGCTATCCCAGGTTTCACAAATGTTTCTTCGACGTACCGGCGCACGTCACGCGGCGGTGCGCCGTCAAACGGCAGGTAACCGCCCTTGGTGCAAATAATTATTTCGTCTCGCGAGAATCCCTCTTCATTTAGTTGAGCCAGCGCTTTGCCGATTGCGCGTTCGCTCCGCTGAAAACGATAGTTTGCCGCCGTGTCGATTACGTTGGCGCCAAGTTCCACCGCGCGGCCAATCGCGGTGGTGTAGCGGCGATCAGTTTCATCGTCAGCATTGCCGAGATACGTGCCCGTGCCGATGGACGACAGGCGGAGACTGTGTTGCTCGCGGAAATGGTTTTCAGCGGCGCTATCTTTAAAACGTTCGCGATAACGAAGAGTGCCTTCGAGTGTGGCGCTGGTTGGTGTGGTCATAGATTATGGATAGACAGGCCCGAAGGGCCGGTAGTTAATAGCCATGCCCGTCAGGGCCGTGGATCAGAACTGTGAAAACACGAATGAGCGCCGAAGGTGCGGCACAAACGATGTCGTGTGCCCCTATGAAGTGCCGACCCTTCGGGCCTCAGAGAATATCAGGATCTTCTCGACCACGCCCTGACGGGCATGGCTATTGAATAACGGCCCTTCGGGCCTCAGATGTTCGACGTCGTTGTTTATTCTGTCGAACAAGAAATATACGCGCGCGCTCCAGCGAGCGGCAAGCGCTTCATCGTTACACCTGCCTGTGTTAGCTTTGTGGTTCCAACAAACTGATGAAGGAAGCGCAATGGACTACTTTCTCAACTGGCAGGACCATGCCGGATCGCAACCGGAAAAGTTTTACAAGACCACCCTGTGGCAAGGCGAACACGCGATGGTTGGTCTGAACTGTTTGGAGCCCGGCCAAACTCAGAACGTCCATGCTCATCAGGGAGCGGATAAGTTCTATTTTGTTTTGCAAGGCCGTGGAAAGTTTACAGTTGGCGGCGAAGAAAAAGAGGCAGTCGCGGGAATGCTGGTGGTTGCGCCGGCAGGAACTCCGCATGGTGTTGCCAACACCGCGAACGAACGCTTATCGCTGCTCGTCACCATAGCGCCACCTTTCAAATGAATATTGTGGGTCGACAAAGTCAGAACCGGGAGCGGTAGCGACCGGGTATGTGATGGAAGTGAACCGGAACCCGGTCGCTACCGCTCCCGGTTCTGACTTTGTGTTAAGTTCGCGACTCTTCCATGAGCGACACAAGCAAGCCAAATAGAACCTCAAGGAGTGCCGACGCTTCACTCGAAATCTCGGAAGCAGAGCTGCACGAGCTTTCGTCGCGGGTAACTCGACTCGTAACTGAATACTTTTCTGAAGTCGCCACCATGCCCGTTTTTCCGGAAACCTCGGGCGGCAAGACCACCGGCGAACTGGGAACAAACCTGCCACTAACAGGCGAGCCGCTCGAACAACTGCTCGACGATTGCCGCGCGATCATTGCCAACAGCAGGCACAACGGCCATCCGCGGTTCTTCGGATATGTTGCCTCACCGGCGACTGCGCCGGGCGCCTTTGCCGACTTGATTGCTTCCGCGCTGAATTCAAACGTGACGTCGTGGCGCTCGGGCCCGGCAGCTACTGAGATTGAGCGAACAGTGATCGGCTGGCTCGCCTCGCTGATCGGATACGGTGACGACAATCGACTCGCGCACGGCCTACTCACCAGCGGCGGCTCAATGGCAAACATGACGGCACTGCTGATGGCTCACCGCGCGAAGTCTGCGCCGGACGTTGCATCAACGGGATTGTGGAAGTTCACTGCGCCAATGACCCTCTACGCCTCCGATCAGATTCACATGTCGATACCGAAAGCCGCTGACATCCTTGGCCTGGGCCGTGCGCAGGTTCGCCTTGTTCCCTCCGACAATCGTTCTCGCATGAACACGAGTCTGTTGCGACAGACTATTGCCGACGATCTGAAGAATGGCCTCAAACCGTTTTGTGTAGTTGGCAGCGCCGGGACTGTAAATACCGGCGCAGTTGATCCGCTCGAAGAGATTGCCAGGGTCGCCAACGAATTCGATCTGTGGTTCCACATTGACGGCGCCTATGGCGCGCTCGCCGCGCTTGACGAAACCAAGCGGCCGCTCTTTTGCGGTCTCGAGCGCGCGGATTCAATCTCGCTCGATCCACACAAGTGGCTCTATGTGCCGATTGATTCGGGCTGCCTGCTGTTTCGTGATGAAGCGCGGGCCCGCGCAGCTTTCAGTTTCGACGGCGCTGACTACATCAAGGTGCACGAACAAAACGAAGACGAAGCCTTCGCTTTTTGGAACTACGGTCCGGAACTGTCGCGACGTTTTCGTGCCTTGAAGATTTGGCTGACCCTGCGTTACTACGGCGCACAACGCATTGCGCACGCGATCAGCGAAGATAACGCGTTAGCGGTGTATCTTGCTGAGCAAGTTGCAGCGGCAACAGACTTTGAACTGCTTGCCGCGCCGGAGTTGAGTATCTGTTGCTTTCGTTATGTGCCTAATGCTTTTCAGGCGCGCCTGGAGTCAGCAAACGAAGCCGCACGCATTGCAGTGGATGCGGAACTGGACCAACTCAACACGAATATCATGAACGCGGTTCAGCGTGGCGGGCGCGCTTATCTCTCGAGCGCAACCATTCGTGGCAAGTTTGCCTTGCGTGCCTGCATCACAAACTTTCGCACTACGCGCGCCGACATTGATGAGACGCTCGAGATTATTCGTGAGGCCGCGGCCGACGTTCTTGGCTCCGCCTTCTGATGTGCGGTGGCGGCTATGCCCCACCGCAAGCGCTACCCAATTGTCCTGGGGCTGCGCCCTGGTTAGGGGCGTAGCCCCGAAAGGTCCTGAGTTAACACTTCCGGAAGGTCACAGACCTTCCGCACATCAGGCGGCAAAGCCGCGACAGAATAACGTTTCGGGCTTGAAGTATCAGAGTTCGATCCTTGGACTCATGAATGGAATCAGTTAACCCAAAATCCTACGAACATGAGCTGTCTGTCTCCCTCGAGCTGGCGCGCGAAGCAGGCGCGGCAATACTCGATCTTTATGAAGGCCCACTTGATATTGAGCAGAAGGCCAACGCCGACGATCGCGAGCCGGTTACGCAGGCAGACAAGCTCGCCAACGAAATCATCGTGTCGCGGTTACTACGGGAATTTCCGGAGGATGGCATCCTGGCGGAAGAATCCATCGATACTTCACATCGCCTCGACAAATCGCGGGTCTGGATGATCGATCCGCTCGACGGTACTACCGGCTTCATCGACGGCAACGGCGACTTCGCCGTGCAGATTGGCTTAACTGAAAATGGCGAATGCGTGCTCGGTGTTGTTTACCAGCCATTAACCGGAGCTCTGTATCGCGCCGTCCGCGGCGGCGGCACGTGGATCGAACGCCCCGGTCGCGAACCGGAGCAGGGTCGCGTATCTGATCATGGTGAGATTTCAACGATGCGCCTGGCGGCAAGTCGATCACATCGCAGCCCGCGGATGGACAAAGTTGTTGAGGCGTTTGGTTTGAAGGAAGAGATACGTCGTGGCTCGGTTGGCATCAAGGTCGGCTTGATAGTGGAGCAACAAAGCGATCTTTACGTCCACTTATCGCCGCGCACAAAACAGTGGGACACTTGCGCTCCCCAGGTGATCCTGCACGAGGCGGGAGGGTGCATGACGGATCTGTTTGGGCTTCCGCTCCGCTACAACCACGCCGACGTCCAGAATCGCAACGGCGTGGTGGCCAGCAATGGCGTTTCTCATCCCCGCATCGTGGAATTGCTCAAACCTCTGCTCACTCAGTTTGGACGCTTGCCGGTCGCATAAGAAAAAGTAGTTTAGAGTTCA
>JBDUAQ010000214.1:0-5168 GCA_040004575.1 bacterium | reverse complement strand
TTGGCGGTTAGTCTTTTGCGGTTCCAATCTCGTGCAGTTTCGTCACTACCTGATCAATCAACCAGTTCGGAGTTGAAGCGCCCGCAGTCACGCCTACGCGTTTCGCATTCGCGAGGTCGGCGGGATTGATCTCCGCGGGCGTTTCTATCAAATAACTCTTCGCACACTGTTCCTGGCAAACGGCCAGCAGCTTGACGCTGTTTGAGGAATGGCGCCCGCCAATCACATAGAAAACGTCAACTTGTCCTGCCAGCCCGCGAGCGGCGTCCTGGCGATCACGCGTGGCTGAACAAATCGTGTTGACTACCTGCGGTTCAGCGTCCGACTTCGCGCGCACAGCTTCGGCTACTTCGAGAAAAGTCTGTAGTTTGATCGTGGTTTGGGAAACGACGAGCGGAGATCGCAATTGCGGAAGCGCAGCAACCTCGCCGGCGTCGCGCACGACGTAGGTGTTGTCAGGTGCGTAGCCAACTACACCGATCATCTCGGGATGGTCCGGGTTACCGGCTACGACGACATCGCGGCCATCTTTCGCGGCGCGTTCCGCCAGGTGTTGAACTCTGGTGACGAAAGGGCAGGTGGCGTCGATAACTTTTGCGGCACGACCTTCCAGGTCGCGTTGCACCTGCGGCGTGACACCATGGGCGCGAATCACCGCTATGGTGTCGGCGTCAGCCTCGTCAGGCTCATCAATCGTCGAGACACCGAGGTCGCCCAGCCGCTCCATCTCCTGAGCGTTGTGGATCAATGGCCCCAGCGAACGAATGGGACGCACGCCTTCGAGTAGCGCGTCCTCAACCATTTCGACGGCGCGCTCGACGCCAAAACAAAATCCGAATTCCTCGGCTAATAAGACTTCCATGTTTTCCGCGCCGCTTTAGTTTGTTGCTTCTGGCGCGCCTTCCGCATTATCTCGATTACACTTTTGCTGCCATTCTTCACGAACCTTGTCGCCGCCGGCTACCCGCGCGTCAACCCACTCGATGTCTTTATCGATTAAAGAGCGAATCGAGCTTAGAAACGATTTCTTTAGATCGCCCAGATTATGTGCCAATTCCTTTGGCAGTATGGCGTACGAAACGTCGCCGATATAACGAAGCGCATCGGTCAGCTCGTTAATAACATCTTTTCCACATTCGGTTTGCGACCCGGATTCCGCTGTTTCCTGCATGATTAATTCCTCCAAATGCCTGTGACCGTGGTGAATTCCTACGGTGGGATTATCTTAACACTACTCAAATACGACCGCACGGCGCGGCGCGTTCCATCCAAAGTAACCGTTGCTGACCAGCGCCCGTTTATGGCCTAGCTGGTGGCGTCGCGCGTTCAGTGTCCAGCGAGTCGAAATTCAACGCAGCATTGAACAGCAGGAAGAAGCTGCCCTGCGTTTGATGCCGCCACATCGGATTGTTGGCAAACATCACGACGTGGCCGCGCCCAACGGGAACATCAATTACTGCCGGCGCGTTTGCCAGTTCTGAACCACCGGCAAGCTCGCCGCTCACCAAAAGATTCTTCTCGTCCGCAGCAAAACGCAAAACCACGCGCGGTCTTTGCGCCGGCGGCACGTAGAAAGAGCCGAGCTGTAGTCGTTGTTCTTCAGTTAGTTGTTCCTCGCCGCCTCTCGCCGGCGTGGGCGCCGGTGAAGGCTGCGGCATTCCCTGCACTATGTCGGGATCGGTTAGCGAACCGCGACCTGATGGTCGGCCGCCGGCAGCAGCATCTCCGCCGCCGAAATCTATTCTGGCCACTTGAAACAGCGGCGCCTGATTGAAGTAGATGGGCAGCGTCTCGTCGTAGCCATAGGCGATCGGACTATTGCGGTCGCTGAACTTCGCGTTGTAGATGGAGCCGCGCGCTTGCAGTTGTCGCGGCTCCTGAATGCCAACACCAGTAGTGAGACCGAAGTCGATTGGCAAGCGAGCCGTGTTTGCGACGACGACAAAGAGGCCGCCATCCTGAACGAACTTTTGCAGGTTCGCGACGCCCGCCAGTCCCATGCCGCCGCGGATGTCGTCTGCCTGATCGGGCGATAGTCCCATGTTCGGAGTTACATCTGACTGCTTCCAGGGAATCGGATCGCCACGCATGGGAATACCGTTAACGATTGACTGCGCCGTGCCCCCGAGCGGCGGAAAGATAATCACGTCAAACTTGTCGCGCAGGTTCGCAGTGTTTCTCACCACCTGATCGGAAATGTAGGTGTAGGGAATCTGCAGGCGATCAAACTCGATGCGAAACCAGCCATCGTTTTGGGTATTGGTCCATGAGTGCAGAATCGCGATCCGCGGCACGCCAAGATTGTGCATTTTTACTTCGGGCAATTTGTCGACAGCCAACGCAGTCAGTCCGAGTTCGCCGGCAGCAGCATCCAATTGTTGACGCACATCAGCAGGGTTGCCATCAGACTTGATCACAAATGAGCCGGCATTGAACTGCTTGTCGCCAATCTTGAACGACGTTTCAGCCGCGCTCATCTTCACATCTTTAAGTTTGTAACGAAGCGTGGCCAGCGTGTTGTCGGTGTTGTGATTGATCAGGTAGGCGACCGTGCCTGTCCCAGAAACGCCGCCGTGCACGCGCGCGTCGGCCTTAAGCAAGCTCATCGGCTGTTGCAGGACGCCAGGGTCAGTGACGCGCACCGTCCTGATATTGCGCATCGCTCCGAGCGTCCAGCCGGTATCGTCGTAAGGCCGCGGATCGTTGACGTTATAATACTGCGTGTCCAGCAGCATATCTGCCATGCGCGAGTACGGCTGATCCATCCGCACGACATATGAACCGGCGGCAAATTTTTGATCTTTGATTGCGATCTCTTTGTCTGCCTGACTCACTTCCACTCCCATCAAGCGCAGCAGATTGACGGTCTCGGCAACCTCAACTGGGCGCGACTGATTCGCTGGAATGACGTAAGCGGCCGGCCCTTCGTTGGTAGCCTTAGCCACTGAGCGCTTGCTCTTCAGATAGAAGTTTTGCAGGAACCGATCCTTGTTATTGGCGACGAAATTCATCGCCAGCAGAATCGCGGACTGCTGCAAGTTGACGTTGTTGCGCAGCGACCATCTTACGCGAGGCATCGGTGGGTTTGGCCGGAACCAGTCGCGCGTCGACTCTGCGCGCACGGTGCGATCGATCGTGTCAGCGCCGCCGTTCCCAAAAGTTTCGTAGAAACGGCCGATAGCGTTGTGCCCATTGGCGACGTAAAACATGTAGTTTGGCGCCCAGCCGTCATAGAAACCATGCGTCCACACGCCGGGCACGCCGCGCTTCGTCATCTCTTCAATTTCGTGATACGCGAGCAACTGCCACTCGTCGATCGTGATCGGATCGAGCCAGGCGTTGTAAGGACCAGTGCCCGTCGAGGTGTAAAGGAACGGGACTGACTCATGCAAGTCGTGCAGGATCGCCGGATGATATTCGAGGAACGTCTTCATCTGGTTGCGCGTGAGAGCCAGCGCCATTCCCAAACCGTCGCGGTTGTTATCGTGTGCGACATACTTGCCCCAGAAGACCAGGCCCGGCGCATTCTTGCCGGGGTTCGCTTTGCGGTAGTTGTAAGTGTCAACCATCATGTCGCGGCCATCGACCTCCAACACCGGCGTGATCAAGACGATTACATTTTTTCTGATGGCCTGAATGAACGGGCTCTCTTCAACCGCCAGCCGGTAAGCCAACTCCATTAACATTTCGGGCGAGCCCGTCTCCGGCGAATGGATTGAACCGGACGCCCAGTAGAAAACTTTGCCTTCGCCAATCAGGCTTTGCGCTTCCGTCTCCGAAATCTTGCGCGGGTCGGCGAGCTTCGCCGTGATCTCCTTGTAACGATCGAGCTTCGCGAGCAGCGCCTCGTCACCCACAGCCACGAGGATTTGTTCCTTCCCCTCTTCCGACTTCTCGGGCGCAGTAAACAAGCGCACACGTTTGCTGGTCCGGGCCAGCTCGCGATAGTAGCGATAGAGATCCTTCGAATAGGTGAGCTTGTTAGGCGTGCCCACGATGTAGCCTAGTACCTTGTCTGGCGACGGTACCGTGTCAGACATCGGCAGATGATCCACCAACTCGGTCAGGAAAAATTTCTCGGTTGTGTACTCTTTGATCTTCTTCGAGTATTCGATGTCGTCCGCAGGTGCGGCGCTTTTGACAGTACTTTGCGCGGATGCCAGACGAATTGTGACCGGAAGAATGAGCAGCGTGACAACTACGAGCAGAACAACAAACAAACTTCGCGGAGAAAAGCGGCGGCTTGAGTTCATATTCAACTCCAAACAGAATTAGGTTTGAAAGCAACTGGCGTGTGGCCGCTATGTTACGAGGAGGGGCGCAGGTGAGTAAAGCCTTAATCAAACAGCCGCGAAGCGGCGGCATCTAGTAACCCCGTGCGTTAGCGCGGCGTTGGGGAAGTCGTCATGAGCTTGAGCGCCGAAGGCGCGACACCACGATGAGCTTGATCCAGCGTCGGCCCTCCGGCCTCGATGATGTTTTCTCCGGCATGATCCACGGCCTTACGGCCGTGGCTATTGAATGCCGGCCCTCCGGGCCTGATGATTAATTGTTTGATGACGGCGTGAATGAAGCGCGGGTCGACACCGGCTTTTTCACCGGCGCGGAAAATAATCCAATCAAGATCGCAATCGCCAGACAGGGGAATGTCTTCGGGGATCGTTTCAACCCGAGTGGCAGCATTAGCAACAACGGGCGCCATTGCCGGACTGAAGAAAAATCCGGTGAAATTGAAAACTACAAAGAGAGCGATGATGGCGAAGGGTGCAAACTTCGCAGGACGTAAATAGTAACTTCCGAAATAATGACGTCTTCGATTATTAACCGAGCGTTGGGGCGTACTTCGAGGGAACAGGGAAAACTTCATCGTTGATTCTCCACGTGAGCGATGGTCCAGGGACCACAAAAATTAATACTTCTAACCTGGCAAACTAATGTTGCAGAGGGGTGCAGAAGATCGTTCAGGTTGAAAGGGGCGCTTGGGCGTACGCCCGCGACGGGACTTTCTAACCATGACCGCTTGACATGGGGTTCTCACAATGAGAACATGCCTCCGATGCTCGCCGCTTCCAACGGAAAGCATCCCAATCAAAATCCAGAACGAAAACAAAACGCAAAAAGCCAAAACCAAGCCAAAGCCAAAACAAAAAGCAAAACAAAAACCCAAA
>JBDUAQ010000213.1:0-5235 GCA_040004575.1 bacterium | reverse complement strand
TGGCTCTGACGGTCGTATGTTCCAGGAGCACAGCCAACGCTTTCACGCTGATCGAGAGGCCACTAGTGTTCGGTCCTGTGGGCCTTGGGCATGGTCAGACTTTTCGTTTTAACGCGGCGAATCTTCTCGCCGATGGAACTTCCAATAATTTTCAGTTGAAAATTTTCATTTGCCAGGGGGGAACCATACAAGAACTGACCAACTCAACTTTTACCCTTCAGCCGGGCCAATCCTTCGTTTACGACTTCTCAGCAGATCAGAATCAGCTTCTGTTCGATCAGACGGGCCGTGTCGAGATCTTAGCGATATTGATAGCGCTACACGGGCCGCCTGAAATTGTTGGGGGCATTATTACCGGCGAGATATTCGACGCGGTTACGGGCAAGACCGCCTTCCTTGTACCGGCAGTAATACCAAGGCCAAGTAACCAGTGATGTTCATCCGCGCGGGAAGACAGGTGGACTATCAGTAAAACCGCTCGGTGGCGAAGCGCTCGCCACCGGGCAGTACCATCAGGAGCCGAGCCCCAGGAGCAATTATGAATAGTTCAGCTATAAGCACCTTTAAATTACCTGCTTCACCGTCGCGCCGAATTGCACGCGCCGTTGCGAAGGCGTCGTTGCCGGAACAAACGAGTATATGGCTGTGGCTGGTAACGCCGATGACTAGCGGCGCTGTGATCATGGCGCTCGAACTGACCGCCTTCCGGCTCTACGCTCCCTACTTCGGCTACTCCATATATGTTTGGGGCAGCATGATCTCAGTTGTGATGGCAGCGCTTGCCGCGGGTTACGCCCTTGGCGGGCGGATCGCGGATCGCAGCCGCACCGACCTTCCTCTCTATGGAATAATCCTGGCGAGCGCCCTCTACCAACTCGTCATCATCTTCACTATGCGCCTACTGCTTTCCCGGCTGGCGCAGGATGGAGATGTCACTGGCCCTCTCCTGGCGACGCTGCTCATCTTTGCTCTGCCCATGACCGCGCTGGCGACGGTCGCTCCGTTCGTAATCCGCCTGTTGGCTCGCGCGGGACACGTGGGAAGCACTGCCGGGAAAATCTATTCGCTCTCCACCGTCGGCAGCATCGGCGGCACTCTCGCTACCAGTTTTTTTCTCATTCCGCGTTTGGGCACACAGATGACGATGATGATCGCCTGTGTCGTATCAGCCGTCGTGGGACTGACGGGACTCGTGGCACAGAGGCGTGCGGCCTTGCTCGTCATCTTACCCATGCTGGCTCTCTCGTTCGCGCCCGCGGCGACGTGGTCCGCGAATACGTTGTGGGTGAGCGAGTCGGCCTACAACCTTGTCCGCGTCGTGCGCAGCGGCAGCCGCCTGCTCCTCACACTGAACGACGAAGGCGTCCACACCATCCGTGATGAAAGGAGCACCTGGACCGGTCACTACTATGACGACTTTGCCATTGGTCCAATCCTGGTTCCCGCACGGCGTGCCCTGGTGCTCGGCATGGGTGCGGGCGGATCCATCGCCTCAACGCGTACCGTTGCTCCGGACATCGAGATTGATGCCGTGGAGATCGATCCGAAGGTGGTCGAAGCAAGCCAGCGCTTCTTCGGACTTCGACCTGAGAAGGGACGGACGGCCATTCACATAGCGGATGCCCGCCCGTGGCTGGCGCGCAGCGAGGACGTCTACGATCTGGTCCACGTAGATCTTTACCAGGGCGGACCCTATATCCCTTTCTACCTTGTCACCATTGAGTTCTTCCAATCGGTCCGCGCCCACATGTCAGAAGACGCCCTGCTAATGATGAACGTGTTTGACCTTAGCACGAACCGCGAGTTGCTTTCTCCGACGGTGGCGACTCTCAAGCTTGTGTTCCCGACACTTGCAGTTCTGCCGGTTGGCTCCGGGAATTATATGGTCCTGGCATTCTCTCAGGAGAAATCCCTCAGCTCGATACGCGACCAACTCCGCCATACCGAGGGTGCCGATCCGGTCAGGCAGCTAGCGCAAAAGGCCGCTTCGGACATTATCGACTTTGTACCACCTGATGGCGTTGGCATTTTTACCGACGATCATGCCCCGGTCGAGGAGATAACTCGCCGTATGCTCACACAATACCAATCTCATGTGCGATAACTTGTCGGAAGTTGGCGCGAAGTTGGCGTGATGACGTCGCTAAACCTACTGTTACGAAGTTCACT
This sequence comes from bacterium, assembly GCA_040004575.1. Classification (GTDB taxonomy): domain Bacteria; phylum Acidobacteriota; class Blastocatellia; order Pyrinomonadales; family Pyrinomonadaceae; genus PSRF01. The sequence goes on along the minus strand of JBDUAQ010000213.1, from coordinate 3,066 downwards.
TTGACGGCTGCGCACCTTGGTTCTTATAGTTAAATCCGTAGTGGTAGGGGTAGGTTCGAGGCCTTCAGAGTAAGATGAATGCGTGAGCCGCAGTCAATTCGCCGCTAAGTGAGGAACTGCTCGCTGGGTTTGTTAAAAAACCGTCTTCAAGCCAACTCGTTACAAAAACCGAAGTGATGGGAAGGTATGCAAGAGGTAAATTTGTTAAAGGATCGTGGCGGAGGGGACAGGACTCGAACCTGCATGACCTTTCGGTCGGCGGTTTTCAAGACCGCTGCACTACCAATTATGCGACCCCTCCGCGCCTGGCTCGTTGAACTATAACGCACGCGCGCGGACTTGCTCAAATTCGTCGCCAAAACTATAAGGGCGATAACTCGATTCTTCGGGTAACTGCGTAACCGCAACCAAAACGGCTGGGCTCCGGAGGGGCTGGATGTTTATGGCTAAACGACCCAAGCCAAGGACTAGCTCCGGCGGAGCGAAATGTTCCGAAGCAGCCAGCGCACATTTCGCTCCTGCCGCTGAGGAGCGAGATTTGTCTTCTGGTCGTCTATAAACATTTCGTCCCACCGGGACTGGCCAAAAAACTCTGTCAGACAACAAGAACTCAAGAGTTGTGTTACACGGAGGACACTGAGGTTGCACAGAGGCGGATTATTTGTTCCAGGCTTTCGGCAAGTGGCTCAAGAAGGTGCCAACGCGAAACAGCGAGTTAGCAAGCTGAAACGGCAGCCGTGGCAAATTATTGAATGGGCCCTTCATGGTTGTAGTCGCTTCGATCGCGTTAGGCCAGCGCTGCCGTAGTCCGTTCAGCAGATCTTTCCGCCGCCGCAGGTGACTTAACATCGGAGCGTCTTGCCGGCGCGTCATCGAAGGCGCCGGTGAGCCCCACTCGTTGAGAACCGTCGGCACCAGCCAGCGCGGATTCTTCACAGAGCGTTTCGCTTCCGGCAGGTCGTCTACTCGCGCGCCCAACAGATCATGCGCCAGGCCAATCGCATTGACCAGGGGCGCGGCCTGCCGTTTGTCACCGAGACAGTAGTTCCAGTCGAAATTACGCGGTTGAGACTCCAAGGCCGCAGCCACATCCACCAGCCAGAGAGGCCGCCAGGCGCCTTCGCGCATCAGGTGAAAACAAACTACGCGAAGATGATCCTCTGCGCCGAGAATTCGAAATTCTGTTTGGTCGACAGGTACTAGCTGCGAGCGCGTGAACAATTCTTCTTCTTCGCGTATGCCAAACTTCGCAAAGCCCGAATGGAGATCCAGCTTGAATCGCAACGGATCCAAACTCGCGAGTGCGCACCCAGCGTTTTTAAATTCTTCCGGGCGAACACAAATGTCGATATCGCCGTAGGGACGGAGGCCCTGTTCAGGGTAATAACGAGCCGCAGCCCAACCCTTAATTAGAATGGGTTCAATGCCAAACGAGCGGAGCAGCGCGAAGACTTTTTCGATTTTGGCTTTGTTGAGACGAGACTCGAGCGTGTAATGGCGATAAGCTTCGTGTAGTGGTTCAGCGGCGGTACAACTACCCAGCTCTCCTTCGCGCACTCGCCACCAACCAAGTGCGCCGGCGCCCGTATGCAGCAGCAGCGGCGAAATTTTTTCAAGGTCGGCCGCGGAGAAATCCAACGCCGGAGGACTGGACCGCCACGCGCCCGCTATAAAGGCTGCGACGAGACCACCGGTCCCTTTCGCAGAGTTGGTTTTCATGCGTTATCGGGCTGCGAAGCAGTCGATGCTATGTTGACGGCCTCAACGGCGGTCCACATATGCCGACATTGCAGTTAGCTGAATCGCAGTCAGCGTCACTTTGGCAAGGACAGCCCTCTGCTCTCGGATTGGCAATACATGGATCGGTCGTGGAGCTAGCCCCCGCTGCTGCGGGTGCGGTGATGGACATGACTAATGGCAAAGCGATCGCCGCCGTCAGTCCCAACTGCTGGATTAGCCGGCGTCGAGAAACCTGCTCCTTCGGCGGCTCGGAGAGGTCCTCCTGCAATAGGCCATAACCGGCCAGCTCTTCTAATCCGAGCTTTACTACTTGTGTGGACATTGGAGTCTCAAGCTCGTGCTGAAGTAATGCCGCTATGTCGCCTTCAGTTTTTTCCCCATCGCAATTCTTCCAGATCAAAGCCGACATCCGATTAAGGCAGTGAGCTTTATCCGTGTTCAAGTCGTAAACCAACACTTCGTCAGCTGTCTCCTCAACGATCAAATCTTTGGTCCGGGCGACAGGAAAGTCTCTCATACTGTAGGTCCTTTCTCAGCTTGAATGTTTTGGTGGCAATGCACCCAGCGTGCATTGCGCTTCAGCATTTCTCGCTTTTTCTGAAAACGTTTCAAACTTTGTAGTACCAATTGCCTTGCAAGTCAACCGGAGAATTTGGAAAGTAATGTTGCCGCGTCAGCTAAGCCTCGGGGACCGTCGTATTTGCGATTTCTGACGGAAACGTGCACGATCTCTGACTAAGTAAACAACCGAGTCTGGAATCAAACCCACGTTCAGATGCGCGTAACCATCGGACAAATCAACACCACCAACGGAGACTACGAAGGCAACACCGCCGGTATTCTTCGCGCGATTGAGCAAGGCAAGAAGGACGCTGCGGATCTAGTCGTCGTTCCCGAAACCTGCGTGCAGGGCTACACCTCGCTTGATTGGTTTCTCGACCGAGACGTCGTGAGTTGTGTCCTGCAACCGCTGGAAAAAATCATTCAGGCAACTGAAGGAATAACCGCTATCGTAGGCACTGTAAGACCCAACGAGCAAACGACCGGACGCCGGCTCTACAACTCTGCGGCAATTATCCGCGACCGGAAACTACTGGGATTTGCCGACAAAACTCTGCTGCCGGAGTACGACGTATTCGACGATCCGCGCTACTTCGAACCGGCGCGCGAGCGCCATCTGTTTCGGGTTAACGACTGCAAACTCGGCGTGGCCGTTTGTGAAGATTTCTGGAACGACAAGACATTCTGGAAGCAGCGACTCTACGCGCACGACCCGGCGGATGAATTGATCGAGCTGGGCGCGCAGGTCCTGGTCTCGATAAACGC
>JBDUAQ010000053.1:0-17929 GCA_040004575.1 bacterium | reverse complement strand
CGATGATTACCAAACTTCGCAAGTCAATCCCCTTGACATGCCTCCCGACACAAACATCAAAGAAAATATTACTTACGATCAATATCGCGCCGGCAGCCCTTCACAGTCTCCTTCACACACCGGCGTTCTCGGACGTCGGGTTGTGATTATTCCGATTGTAAAACTCGCGGAATATGACCAGGGAAGCAACGTAGTCAGGTTCAATCGCTTCGGCCAGTTCTTCCTGCAGTCGAAGGTTGGCAGCGGCAGCGGCGGCGACATTCAAGCCGAGTACATCGATGACATCGTAGTTGCTGGTAGGGGTGGCTACGATCCAAATGGCGGCGCGTCAAACAATTTGATGGCCACTCCGGTTCTTTACAAATAGGGAAGTCGGCAATGCATCCACGCTTACGAAAGATACGAGCTATGCGGCGCTTGCGGCGGGTCTTCAAGATAGGTCGCCTGAGCAAAGACGAGCGCGGCGTTCAGCTAGTTGAACTCGCAATCGTGTTGCCGATCTTCGTTATCTTGTTCGCGGCCACGGCGGAGTTCGGCAGGTATTTCTACGAGTACACGACCCTGGCGAAAGCATCGAGAGCAGCCACCCGTTACCTGGCGACCGCTGCAGTTAACTCCGCAAACGATACTACCGCGAAGAACATTGTTGTCTACGGCAATGCGGCGGGAACTGGCTCGCCGGTGCTGCCCGGCATGACGACCGCAAACGTAACCATAACTCGGCAGGGTGGCGTTCCGGTGCTACCCCAAACAGTCAAAGTCGAGATAACCAGTTTCAAGCATCAGCCGCTTTTCGATTTGGGAGCGCTGCTCAAAGTGCCGTCTCTATCATTGAATGTCGATGTGAAGCCGAGCGTGACCATGCGCTATTTGCTTACTCAACCCCCAGTATAAGAAGGTCAAACGAGGCCATGGGAAGAACCAGGAAAAGCAGACGAGGAGAACGTGGCTCTACGCTGGTAGAGTTCGCTATCGGCGCGACGCTGTTCCTCACGGTAATGTTTGCAGTGATCGAGTTTGGCCGCGCGTTGTGGGTCCATAACGCGCTCGCAGATGCGGCCCGTCGCGGTGCTCGCTATGCCGTCGTACATACCGCGGCTGATTCTGCGGCAGTCAAGAACGTTGTGGTCTACGGAGATCCGGCGGGAGGGTCCACTCCGCTTGTAGATAATCTCACGACCTCAAACGTTAACGTCACCTACTCAGGATTTGGTTTGAGCGGTGGCACGGCCACAGTGAGCATAAGTAATTATCAGTTTCAGTTTGTTGTTCCAATTGTCAGCACATCAATCTCGATGCCCAGTTACTCAACCACGCTGACAGCCGAGTGCGCCGGCCTGATTCCAGCGAATCTCTAGAAACTACAGCAGTGGTTTTGATACAAAAAAATGACGCAGCCACTTACATTCGTAGTTCTCAGTACCGGCCTCGACAATTTCAAAGAAATTCGAGCTGCCCTCGCTGCCGATGGACGTGCGCAGTTGCTCGCCGGCGGCAATGACCCGGAACAACTCCACGAAGAAATTGTTCGGCTTAAGCCGGCAGCCGCAATCATTGCGCTAAACAATAATGCGGAGCAAGCAATCAAGTTTATCCAGCGCTTGCATGTGGAATCACCCACGACCGCGGTTATCTCTGCGGCACAGGATGCTTCCCCGGATCTAATTCTGCAAAGCTTGCGAGCCGGCGCGCGCGAGTTTCTTCGTCTTCCGATTAGCAACGACGAGCTAAAGACGGTTATCGATCAGGTGGCGGAATTTTCGGCCGGCCAGGTTGAAGCGCCCAAGAAAAAGGGACGCATGATTGCGGTCTTCGCCAGCAAGGGGGGCTGCGGCACGTCTTTCCTTGCCACCAACCTGGCAGCAGCTACTAACACGCGGACCGTTCTCGTTGATCTCAACCTGCAAGCCGGCGACTTGCCGCTGTTTCTCGGTATTGATCCGAAGTACTCATTTGCAGACATGGCGGAGAATCGCACCAGGCTTGATGATGCTCTGATTAAAAGTTTCGTCGCGCCCTACTCGTCAAGTCTCTCGTTACTGGCCGCGCCCAAAGAAGCGGATTCGGCGGATGAGATCGAGCCGGAGCATGTGTTCGACGTGCTGCAACGGCTGCGCGAATCTTACGACTACGTGGTCCTCGATCCCCAACATACTTTCGACTCGATAACACTCGCGGCGCTCGATCAAGCCGACGAGATCGTGCTGGTGCTGACACTTGACATACCGGCGATACGCAGTACGCAACGGGCGCTGGAAATTTTCGATCGCCTTGGCTATCCCCGTAAGAAAATTCGCATCGTGGTAAATCGCTGGAGTAAACAAATCGACCTTGATCTGCGGCAGGTTGAGAAGTTTCTCGGCGAGCCTGTCATTGGATTCATACCGAGTGATTATCAAACCGCGGTGACTTCCATAAACCTGGGCCAGCCGTTAGTGCAGTCGGAACCCAACTCCAAAATCGCACAGGAGATTAGGCGCATTGCCCGAACGCTGGCGACGGTAGGGGTTGAAGTTCAGGAAGAACCGAAACCGCGGCGCACGGCGTGGAGTTCACTTTTCCGGCGTGAGGAGCCGCAAAATTCGTTGGAGTTTCAAGTAGGTAGTACTGATTTTAGTTTGTAACTTAATTACTGGCGGAAGCGCAGGCCCCGAGGGTCTGTGATGGCACAAACAACATGGCGCTACGAGAAAGACTAATCAGAGAAACGGTTGGCGGGCCCGCAGCCGGTAACGGAAACACGCAGGAGAACGGTGGCCAGCACTCATTTCAGGAAATGAAGTCGCGGCTCCATCGCGCGCTGATTAACCGAATGGATCTGACGAAGCTGGCGGCACTCAGTCAGGAGCAGGTGCACGCCGAGGTTTCGCGACTGGCAGAAAGCGTATTGGCTCAGGAGGCCATGCCGCTCTCTACTTCGGACCGTGACCGCCTGGTCAATGACGTGCAGCACGAACTCTTCGGATTAGGACCGCTGGAGCCGCTGCTGGCCGACCCCACTATTTCCGACATTCTGGTCAATTCACATGGCACGATCTACGTCGAGCGTCGCGGCAAACTCGAAGTTACCAACGTTGCCTTCAAAGACGATGAACACCTGATGCGTGTAATCGAGCGCATCGTATCTTCCGTTGGCCGGCGCATTGATGAGTCGTCGCCGATGGTGGATGCGCGCCTTCGTGATGGCTCGCGCGTTAACGCGATCATTCCGCCCCTGGCAATTGATGGTCCGGTGCTTTCGATCCGTCGTTTCGGCACCGAGCCTCTGCGCATGAATTCGCTGATTGAGAACAAAGCGCTGACTCGGGACATCGCGGACATGCTGCAAATGTGCGTCACGGCGCGGTTAAATGTTCTGATTTCCGGCGGAACCGGAGCCGGGAAGACAACTTTGCTGAACGCGCTTTCCGCCTACATTCCCGAAGACCAACGCATCGTCACGATTGAAGACTCCGCTGAGCTTCAACTGCAACAGCCGCACGTCGTCCGGCTCGAAACAAGGCCTCCGAATATCGAGGGCAAGGGTGAAGTGACGCAGCGCGATCTGGTGCGTAACGCCTTGCGCATGCGGCCAGACCGCATAGTCATCGGTGAGGTGCGCGGCGGCGAAGCGATTGACATGTTGCAGGCGATGAACACGGGGCACGACGGAAGTTTAACAACCGTTCACGCAAACACTCCACGCGACGCGCTGGCCCGATTGGAAACTATGATCCAAATGACGGGCATGCGCCTTTCCGATCGGGCGATGCGACAACAAGTTGCTTCAGCGCTCGACCTCGTGGTCCAGGTCGCCAGGCTTTCAGATGGTACGCGGCGGGTCACGTCGATTTCTGAGATCACGGGAATGGAAGGCGAGACGATTACCATGCAGGAGATTTTCCAGTATGAACGTACCGGCATCGACTCGCAGGGACAGGTGATCGGCCGCTTCCGTCCCACCGGCATTCGTCCGCGCTTTGCGGAACGACTAAAGGCCTGCGGAATGCAACTGCCACGCGTTTTCTTCGAGGAGATGTAAGCCAATGATGATCTCCTTCTTAGTTTTTCTCTTTGGCCTCTTCCTGGTGCTTGGCGGCTACCTGCTCGCCACGCATGGAAGTGACTCCAAGCGTGCGCGCCTGCAGAAGCGGCTTTCTGAAGCGCTGCTTCATTCGGCTCACACGGAGGACGTTGAAGTTGTGCTCGCGCGCAACGAACTGATGAGCGAGATTCCCTGGGTGAATCGCAGTCTCATTCGCGTTCAAGCCGCTCTGCAGTTGAAGCGAATGCTCGATCAGGCCGACCTGCACATCACACCGTCGCGTTTGGCTATGTTTTCCGTGATGGCGGGAATGCTGATGGCGCTCGCTATTTCAGTAATCAGCATTTCTATTCTGTTGATGGTTGCCGGCGCTCTTGCTGCCGCTTCTTTGCCTTTCGTGCACGTTTGGTGGACACGCAAAAAGCGGTTTGATCGTTTCCTCGAGCATCTTCCGGACGCGCTTGATTTGATGAGCCGCGCGTTGAGCGCGGGCCACGCCTTCTCAGAATCTATGCACATGGTTTCGGCCGAGATGCCGGAACCCATCGCGACTGAATTTCGCAAAACTTACGAGGAACAGAACCTCGGCCTGTCGCTCAAGCTCGCGTTGGAAAACCTGACCCAACGAATTCCGCTCCTGGATCTGCGCATGTGTGTTACGGCCGTTTTGATTCAGCGCGAAACGGGCGGCAACCTGGGGGAGATTTTGGAAAAAGTGGCGTACACGATTCGTGAACGCTTTCGCATCATGGGCGACTTGAAAACGCTGACGACCAGTTCGCGCATGTCGGCTTGGTTGTTATGCGGCCTGCCGATATTCGTCACCGTAGTTATCACGATCATGAATCCTGAATACATGGCGATACTTTGGAAGGACCAGCGTGGGCATTATCTGATTGCTACCGCATTATTTCTACAAGTAACCGGAATGATGATTGTGCGCAAAATCTTGAGGATAAAAATTTGAAGAGAGGTCATTAGTCAGTGGTCAGTAGTCCGTTGCAGAACCCGATCCAACCAAACCGACCACTAGATTACTAACCAGAATCCCCCTAACGGCCAACCTAATGAAACGGACTACTGACCACTGACCACTGACAAACGACCATGCTTTTACTAATTACGATATCAACTTTCGTTTGCATCACGCTTGGTATGATGGGCGTCTACTGGCTGTTGTATCGGCCGCAGAGTGCTACCACTGAGCGTTTGAAGCGGCTCGGTGAACGTAACACTACGGCGGCTGCTCCGACTCTGATGGAAGACGAAGGACGCGGAGCTGAGTTGGCCCAAAGACTCGCCTCGCCGCTGAGCCGTCTGTTGCCACCTTCACCCGCAGAAGCGAGGAAGCTAGAGAAGCAATTGATGCAGGCGGGCTTACGCTCTCCTGGTGCCCCGCTGATTTACCGCGCCATACAACTGGCGATGATGACTGGTTTGCCGGCGATCGTTGCGATCGCTTGCGCGGTCCTCGCAAAACCACTCAACGGAGCATTGCTTTGGATTCTCTGTGCCTTTGTTGTGGGTTTCTTCCTGCCGCGCTACGCACTGCGGCGGATGATCCGTTCTCGACAGCAACTCGTGCGTTGGGGACTCGCCGATGCGCTCGACTTGATGGTTATCTCAATTGAAGCCGGTCTCGGACTAAATGCCGCGATGATGAAAGTCAGCAGTGAACTGAAGGAAGTGCATCCTGACATCAGCGACGAGTTTGAGTTAGCAAACCTGGAAATAAGAGTTGGACGAGAGCGCGATGAGGCCCTGCGCAATCTGGCCGACCGCACCGGCGTTGACGATCTGCGTAGCCTGGTGGCGATGCTTATTCAGACCGACAGGTTTGGAACTTCGATCGCGAAAGCTATTCGCGCGTTCTCCGATTCGTTGCGCACCAAGCGCCGGCAACGCGCCGAGCAGGCAGCGCAGAAAGCGGCAGTCAAATTACTTTTCCCGTTGGCATGTTTCCTGTTTCCCACGTTGTTCATCGCGATCCTGGGTCCCGCGGCCCTGCAATTGATGGACACGCTCGGCAAGATGTAGAAGGAGTTGGACCATGAACAAACGAAGGATACTCGCTATTCTGATCGCGCTCGTAATAGCCGTTGCCGCTTCAGCCATGTGGAGTGCTTCCACCACTGAACGCGATGGCGATGCGGATGCCAACGCGATTGAAGACTCCGGCACAGACGCAGGCAATTCGTCGGACCACAAGAAAAGTGGCAATAAGGTGGTCCGTATTTTTGCAGCTCCGTTCAAGGCCCTCGGACGCTTGTTTAGTCACCATGACGACAACAAGCCCCAGCGCATGACTGAGAAGGACGCCGAAAAGTTTGCCAGTGTCGGCGTTTCGCGCACGGAAGACAGTCGCACGCCCGAACCGACGAAGCTGGCGCTGGCCAATTCTGCCAAGGAGCATTTGGCGAATGGTCGCGCCTACTTGCTGGACGGGCAACTCAACCTAGCCATTAGTGAGCTCTCAACCGCCGCGTCGCTCGATCCCAAACTGACGGAAGCGCACAACCTGCTCGGCGTTGCCTACGACAAGAAAGGACTCGCCGACCACGCTAAAGAATCCTATGAACGGGCCGTGAAGGTTGAACCAGAAGACGCGCAGGCACTGAACAACCTCGGTTTCTCCCTCTATCAAAATGGGAATTATCGTGCGGCGGTCGATCGTCTGAAGCGGGCGGTCAAACTGGCGCCCACAGATGATCGCATTCTCAACAATTTAGGTCTTGCTCTATGTCGCCTGGGAAAGTTTGATGAAGCTTACAAGAACTTCGCGCGCGCGGCGGGACCTTATACAGGGAACCTCAATACCGGCCGGATGCTTGAGAGATTCGGTCGCGACGATGACGCGATCAAATACTACGAAGCCGCTCGCCGAATTGAGCCAAATTCGAACCTGGCGTTGAAACGTCTTGCCGAACTCTATAAACGCACCGGCAGGCCTGACCCGTCTCAGACGGCCAACAACGTCTCGGTCGGTGTCTCGGCTTCCATAGCCGGCAGGTAGTTCTTCGTACGACAGGCATTCCTGCCTGTAGAAGTTAATTTGAGCAGGAAAGAGGACAGACGGAAATGTCTGTCCTACAACTATCATGACGCAAACAACAATACTCTCTCGCGCTGAACTGGAATCGATGGGGCCGCCGCCCGCTGAAGAGATCGCCGACCTTGGCATCGGCGAGGGCTTTCTCTGCGATCTCGCGCTGAAGCACGTCGCCATGATTCCGGAGCCGACAACCACCGCCGTCGCGGACCGGCTGCATCTCCCACGCGCGCTCACCGAAGAACTTCTGGAGAAACTCTATCGCGAGAAGTTGATCGAAGTTCGTTTGCAATCCGCGGTTGGTTCGACGCGCTACAGTATGTTGGACCATGGCTGGGACCGACTGCTACGTCTGCTTTCTATTTGCGGCTACAGTGGGGCGGCCCCGGTTTCGCTCAACGACTACGCGCACATGATGCGCTTGCAGTCGATACCTTCACATCCCGCCTCGATGGAAACTGTGCAGTCCGCGTTTCATGATTTGATTCTGCCGGATTCGCTGCTGCAAACACTCGGCTGCGTGATCAATTCCCGGCGCTCGCTTTTTCTTACGGGTCTTCCCGGGACTGGCAAGACCGCAGTTGCTGAGCGCATCAACAATGCATTGCCCGGCGCAATCTGGATCCCTTACGCGGTGGAGATCGACGGTCAGATCATTCGCGTGTTTGATTCCCACTGTCATCGCCCCGCTTCGCCGGATGTCACTCCAGTTGAGTATGACCGGCGCTGGGTGTTGATAAACCGGCCGCTTGTAGTCGTTGGTGGTGAACTGACACTCGAAAACGCCGACCTAACCTGGAGCGAGGCGGCGAAATTTTACGAAGCGCCGTTTCAGATGAAATCAAACGGCGGCACGCTTGTGATAGACGACTTTGGCCGGCAACGGGTTGCGCCTCAGGATTTGCTTAATCGCTGGATCGTGCCGCTCGAACGACGTGTTGACTATCTGGCGTTGCACACCGGAAAAAAGATCGAAGTGCCTTTTGAGCAGCTCGTTGTTTTCTCAACCAACCTCGATGAAAACGATCTGGCGGACCAGGCCTTTCTGCGCCGGATGGGTTATCGCGCTCGTGTGGAACCTCCTACTCCCGCCGCCTTTTCCGAGATCTTTAAGCGCCAGGCCTACAACCGTGGCATTCGTTACGAGCAATCGGTACTGAGCCACGTGCTTAACAAATACAAGGTCGAGCACCGCCAAATGAAAGGTTGCGAGCCGCGCGACTTGCTCGACCGCGCTACTGACATTTGCCTGTTCGAAGGCCAGTCGCTCGAACTCACACCACAGATTTTGGACGTTGCATGGAGCAACTACTTTGGTTCATCGCACAGCTTCGACGGCTCCTACAGGTTTGCGCCAGGAGTTGCCGACAAGGCAGTGCTTGATAGTGAGTTGGCTGATCCGCTTGAGCTGTAACTTTGGGCACCCGGCCGTTAGGAATGTCGCATTGGATCGCGAAGCGGAGTCCCGCAGACACTATGAAAATCCTCCGGAACGTACTTCAAACTCTCGCCTTGACCGCGCTGCTTTCGTTGGCGGCTACCGGAACTCACGCTCAAAAGAACCTTGACCATGCGACCACTGGCGTTGTGGCGACAAATGTATCTTCGCTACAGGCTCGCCTGAAGCTAGCCGACGGCAGCAGTATCGAGGCGGATGAAGCGTGGGAGAGTGAACAGGGTATTTGGTATCGGCGCGGTGGGATCAGTTACCTAATTGCGAAGGATCGCGTAAAGAAAATTGAGCGGGTCTCAGCCTCCACGCCCCGTGTGGCCCTTCCGCCAGTCAAAATTGTGACTGACGACGTGGATAGTGGCGATGATTCGCCTGGTACCGATGCTTCTGTCGGCCATCTAGTCTGGATTTATCTCGTCGGGGGCGCACGCTTTGAGGCCGACAGTGTAACGGAATCTGCGGCGGGCGCCTGGTACCGGCGCGGTTCGCTTTCAGTTTTCGTTGAACGCGCTCGGATAGATCATATCGAACGCGAGGAACTGGAAACTCTGTCCGAATCCGACTCTTCTTCCAAAAAAGCCCGTGGCTGGACGACCGGGAGCTCGAAGATTGACGGATTTATCAAACACAATGGCGCGAGGTATGGCGTGGATCCTTATTTGATCTTCTGTGTGATGGAGCAAGAGTCTCATTTCAACGCCCGCGCTTTATCACCGAAGGGCGCACGCGGCTTGATGCAGTTAATGCCCGGCACCAGCGCACGGTTTGGCATCAGACGACCATCCGATCCGGCGCAAAACATCGCGGGTGGCGCCCGTTACTTGAAACAACTTATCGGTAAGTTCAACGGCCGGATAGATCTGGTGCTGGCGAGCTACAACGCCGGCGAAGGCGCGGTGATGAAGTTTGGCGGCAGAGTGCCGCCCTACAGGGAAACGCGAGCCTACGTGAAGCGAATCAGTTATCGCTATCGCCGGGCAAAACCTGCGACCCCCGCGAAGCACGAGGCGGCCATCGTCGGAGCTGGGCTGTGAGCCTGTTAGGGTCGAACAGAGCGCGAATTGAATATCAATGAAACGTATCCTCGTACGAGTCGTCATAATCTCATTCATATGTTGCAGCGCAGCCTTGCAAGTCAGGGCGCAGCAAGCTGAAGCTCCGCTCACAAACGCAGCCGTAGTCAAACTTGTTCGCGCTGGTTTCAAAGAGAAGACTGTAATCACGATAATTCACAACCGCCCAAATCGATTCAACCTGGATCCCGACAGGCTGATTGAGTTGAAGCGCGCCGGCGTCAGCGAGAACATCATTCTCGCCATGCTGGCCCAGAGCGAGTCGTTTGTTCTTGCCGATGACGACTGGAATGACGACTCTGGATTCAGAGGAAATGCAAAAAGGGGCGACGGAGATCTGAAAAGTCAACCAGGAGGTTCCGATATTTTCGGCAGCAGTTCAGGCTCCAGAAGCAAGAACAGCGGACGTGGCATGAGCGGTGGAAACGAGGGCGAAACCACGACAACGGGAAGCGCGACAGTTCGAATTCTGCGTCCACCGTCGGAAACGGGCGGTGCGCCGGTTAAAATGGAGAAGACGCCGACGCTAACTAACGACTCCGTGATCAAGTTAGTCGAAGCGGGTTTCTCTGAAGGCACCATTATCAAGAGAATTGAAGACTCGCCGGCAGAATTCGATCTCTCGTCGGCCAAGCTGGAAGAGCTTCGCCGCCGGCGAGTTACCGAAGCGATTATCCTTGCCATGACAGCGGCCATGGGTGATGCGCCCGCCGGGAGCTCAACCCGGAAAGGGAACTAGCGCCGTGCGCCGTAGTAAATCAGGGCTGGGGTGTCCCTGGGCCCGGGCGATTCTGTTGTCGTTCTCTCTTATCGCTTTTTCGCCTTCCGTACTCGCGCAGTCGAAGTCACCAGCTCCAACCCCTACACCCAAAGAAGACGAACAGGAAGTAGATCCCGGCGATGTGATTTCAGTGAACACCACTGAGGTGTCGTTGCCGGTTACTGTCCGAGACAGTGCTGGAGCGCTTGTCAATAACCTAACGCGTAAAGACTTTCGCGTCTTCGAAGATGGCGTGGAACAACCGCTCAGCGATCTCAGCTTGCGGAAAATTCCGGTTGATGTTGCGCTGATAGTTGATGCCTCGTCTTCTGTTGCTGAAAATCTTGACGACTTCCGCAACGCCGCGGAAGGTTTTGCGTTGCATCTAGCCAATGACGATCGCGTCAGCCTGATTCAGTTTGATGACCGCGTAGTTATGCTCCAGGATTGGACCGGCAGCCTGCTTCAGTTGCGTAGAGCCTTACGGCGAATTGTTCCAGGAATGTTTACGCGGTTTCATGACGCAATGCTCCTGGCGTCGCGCGATCAACCGCCACGGCAGAACGCGCGGCACGCCATCATCGTCCTTACCGACGGCATCGACAGTGGGCGCGGCACCACCTTCGATGCGGCATTGCGGGCTGCTCTTCAAGCTCAGACGACAGTCTACGTTGTTAGCAATACGGAGATCGAAAGGGCACGGAAGGAAGGGGAATTGGCGACGCTGCTTTCGGGTTCGGATTCGGCCGTGCGATTCAATCAACTCCGCATTGACGACTTGCGCCTCGGACTAGCTGCATTAAGGGAGAGCGAGCGCAATCTGGAACAGTTGACCGCGGCAACCGGCGGCAGGCTTTACAAGCCAAAATCTTTCGACGACCTGGAACGAACCTATGCTGAAGTAGCCGATGAATTGCGGCATCAATACACGCTCTACTACTCGCCGCTAGACACAAAGCGAGACGGGCAATTCCGCCGGGTTCAGGTTGCGACTACTAACCCTACCCATCGAGTGGCAGCACGAGTCGGATACTACGCACCCAAGCACTGACAGCAAGTCAGCAACCTCCGGGCGCCGAGCTGTCAATAAACGCTCTATCTAACTAACCCACCTGAATATTCGCTGTCTGGCCAAAATGCCACGCCATCACGCGTCCAGCCAAGTCTGGGCCGTGTTGACACGCGAAAGGCGATGCTGTACCCTCCCGTCGCTGTCCTATTCACAAGGTTAAGTCCAATTATTCATCAGGTTAGGGTTTTGTGAGGGAGGGCGGCATAGTCATTGCCATCGGGAACTCTGGTTTTGCGAGGCTAAGTGTGCGTTCCCCGCCTTGCAGGCAGCAATTCTAAAGAAAAAAGGCATTCACAGGAGAGAGCATGCGACTAATCAAGCGCGCCGAAAAAGGCCTCACGCTAGCGGCCGGCGGCCTACATGATGTAATTCAGTCAGTTAATAAGTACAAACCGAATCCGTCGTTTACGCCCAAGTGGTCAGACAAGCCTTTGCTGAAATCATGGCAGAAGAGCAAGCCTACGTTGGGTTGGCCGAGAACTACGGATTCGCTTTGTCCTAACTGCGTAATTGAGGCCAGAGAGTCGATTATCAGCGGCAAGCAGGACGTGAGCGTTTTGATCAACGAGAAGGTTGGCGAGATTAAGGCGCAGATCATCGAGCGCGACGGCGAAGTCTGGATGGTCAAGGATTGTCCAATTCACGGGCACTTCGAAGACATGATGGCCATCGACGTCAAGTTCCTGACCCACATTGAAAAGATGTTTCCGGGTCGCGACATTGATGCGCACAACGACGAAAAACTCCACAACCATGGCACCAGCACGATCAAGTATGGCCGCGGCGCAGTGCTGACAGTTGACTTGACTAACCGCTGCAACATGATGTGCGATCCCTGCTTCATGGACGCCAACCAAGTGGGCTTCGTTCATGAGTTGAGCATGGATGAGATCCGCGAGATTCTTGATAACGCAATATCAATCAAACCGCGTCGCCAGATGTCGGTGCAGTTCTCCGGTGGCGAGCCCTCGATTTCGCCGCACTTCATCGAATCGATCAAGTACGCGCGCAAGGTTGGTTATAACAGCGTGCAGGCAGCCACCAACGGAATCGAATTCGCCAAGAGCAAAGAGTTTTGTCGCGAAGCCGCCGAGGCTGGTCTGCGCTATGTTTACCTCCAGTTTGACGGAGTCGGTAATGACGCCAACAGCCACCGCCAGGTTGGCAATTTGTTCGATGTGAAGATGCGTGCAATCAACAACCTGCATGAAGCGGGCGTTGAGATTGTGCTCGTTACTACATTGGTCAACGGCATCAATAACGACCAGGTCGGATCCATTGTTAGATTTGCTCTCGACAATCCGAAGAAGATTGCGTTCTTGTCGTTCCAGCCAGTTTCGTTTACGGGACGCGATGAAGAGATCACACCCCAACGGCGTCTGCAACAGCGTTATACGTTGTCGCACCTCGCGCATGACGTGAAAGATCAGGTGGGCATCACCGAACCAACGCGCGACTGGTTCCCGTTGTCGCTGATGGGCGCCTTCGCCGACTTCGCGGACCTCGTTCACGGGCCAGATGCTGACTGGGGCCAGGTCTCCTGCGGTTGCCACCCGAACTGCGGTGTGGGCACTGCAGTTATGGTTGACAAGGAAACTCGCGAAATGCGTCCAGTGCCGGAGTTTCTGAACATCCCTGGCCTGGTGAAGGACATGCAGAAGATCACGGACGCAGCCCGCGGCAAGTGGATGTCGAATTTGATGATGGGGCTGGCGCTGCTCAAGCATTATAACCCTTACAAATCGCCGTCACAGTTTACGCTTTATGAACTCTTCAAGAAGTTTGACAAGTCGTTTGGCTTGACCGGTAAAGATTACGGCAAGGTCAGCGGCGACCGCTCGGCGGATGATATTGAAAAGCGCCGCGCGGATCGCTGGAACTTCCTCTTTATCGCCGGCATGTGGTTCCAGGATCTCTTCAACTACGACTTCCGTCGCACCGAAATGTGCATCATTCCTTATGGAACTCAAGAGGGTGAGATTTCCTTCTGTGCTTACAACACGGGCATTGGTTGGAGAAACATCATTGAGAACATGCACCAGAATGCGACGGTGGCCAAGTGGTATGAAGACCACGGCCGTCACGAAATTTTCGCGCGTGGCAAGGAAGTCGAACTCAGCGACAAGGCGCACGACATGGTGCTGAATCCAATTGATCTTACACGCCCGAACAAGCCTGAAATGGAGGGGCCAAAGACGGCGCATGAAGAAGCTGTGATGATGCGCAAGCTTTATCAGAAGATCGTGCTCGAGAAGCAGATCGAAGTTAAGGAAACGGACAAGCCGGTTCAGATTCAAGGTCTCAGCCGCAAGAAGGCGGAGACTGCGGAGCCCGCGCTGGTTTAGCCCACTCTGCTCTCAGCTCTTCGGAGAACCCCGCGAACGACGCAATGTTCGCGGGGTTCACTGCGTAAGCAAGTAAATGGTGAATGGTGAATCGTAAATAGTGGTTTAACGACGAAACTTAGGTCGTTCACCTGGACTGGCTGTTCGTCGATTCACTATTGACCATTTACGATTTACTTCCCAGCTACTTGACCGCTGAGGTTTGCGGCGTGTTAAATAGCTGGGCAACAAAAAAGGACAGCAAAACTTAAGGAAAGACGAGAAGCGAATGGCAATAGTTACTATTAATCAGGGTGAGTCGATCGAAAGCGCGCTGCGGCGTTTCAAACGTAAGGTGATGACCGAAGAGATCATCAAGGATGCGAAGAAGCACGCGTTCTTTATTCCTCCCGGCCAGAAGGCAAAACTCAAATCAGCTCTTGCTCGCAAACGGAACAAGAAGAAGGGTCGCATGCGTCCCAGTCCTCCGCGCGACTAAGCGGACTAGTACAGCGAACCCCTTAAGTCTCGCACTCCAGGCTCCAGTCGTCACACAGTTCCACAGATCAAGCTTGGCGCTCCAGGTATGATTGTGGAAGTTTGATCAACAAATCGGGAGAGTTTGCGAGCCGGTCACGGCGAGTTTGTTATGACGAGAATTCTGCTCACAAACGACGACGGAATCCAGTCGAACGGCCTGATCAAGCTTGAAGAGGCGCTAAAGGAAGTTGGCGATGTTTATGTCGTTGCTCCCGCTTCTGAAATGAGCGGGGCTTCTCATAGTCTCACCCTGGCGCGACCTCTGCGCATCCGCCAGATTGACGAAAGACATTGGACGGTTGACGGCACACCTACCGATTGTGTAACGCTCGCGCTCAACAAGATTCTGTCGCCAGAAAGCATGCCTGATATTTGTGCTTCGGGAATCAATCATGGCGGCAATCTCGGCGACGACGCCACCTATTCAGGCACGGTCGCCGGAGCGCTCGAAGCTACGATTTTGGGTGTTCCAGGTCTGGCCTTCAGTTTGGTCGCGCGGGAACGTTTCGATTTCCGCGAAGCCGCACAATTTGCGGTAGTGGCAGTGCGGAAAGTATTGACGGAAGGACTTCCTGAAGGAACGCTACTCAACATCAACATTCCGGCTAAAGAGGTTAAAGGCGTTCGCGTCACGCGACAGGGCATTAAGAACGCTCGTCCGGTGATCAGCGAACACATCGATCCACGCGGTAAACCGTATTTCTGGATCGGCGAAGAATACTTCAATAACAGCGCGGCGGCCGGAACTGATTACAATGCTATTGATCAGGGGTTTATCTCCGTCACCCCATTGAAGAGTGATATGACGGACCATCAGGCGCTATCAGCGATTGAGAGCTGGAGTTACTTAAAAGATACCGAGCTCCTCCACAAGGCTTAAGTAGCTTGGAGCCGCCCTGCCGCGAACGTACTGAAGTTTCGTGCAAACAACCGGTCAACAGCCCGCGAATAGAAATCAGGATTATTCCATCCCCCGCGAGCGCATGGTTGAGCGCCTTCGCGACCACTACCAAATTCATGACGTTAGAGTTCTCCAGGCCATGCGATCCGTGCCGCGACACGCCTTCGTACCTGAAGCATTGCAGGGCCGCGCCTACGGAGATCATGCATTGCCCATAAGCGGAAGTCAGACGATTTCCCAGCCTTACATTGTGGCGCGAATGACTGAGTTGCTGGAGATCAGTTCCGAGAGTCGGGTGCTGGAGATAGGCGCCGGTTCCGGATATCAGACCGCGATTCTAGCGAAGGTGGCAGGTCAGGTTTATTCGATCGAACGCATTGCGAGTCTCTCTCGTGAAGCCCAGGCTCGCATCAGGGGGTTGAACATCTACAACGCCACCGTGAAATGTTTTGATGGCACGTTAGGATGGGCGGCAAACGCCCCTTACGACGCGATACTAGTTGCCGCCGGTGGTCCAACCGTTCCCGGCCCGCTGGTGGCCCAACTTAAGATTGGCGGCCGGCTGGTCGTGCCGGTGGGTGAAACGCGCGAATCTCAAAGGCTCGTTCGCGTCATCAAGGCTGAAACCGGGTACAAGCAGGAAGACCACGGCGCATGCGCTTTTGTTCCCTTGATCGGACAACATGGGTGGGAGAAGTAAAGTTTCGAGTTCCGAGTTTTAAGTTTCAAGTTTTCGTTTGAGAGCTTGACCACAAACTCCTGGATATTTGCTGGCTCAGGCGAGCCTTTTCTTTTGAACTTGAAACTTGAAACTCGGAGCTTGAAACTCGAAACTAATGCTTAACCAATGATCGCACGACTAATCGAATTCATATCCGGCCTTATCATCGGCACTATCTCCCTGCTCGGCTATTCCGGCATAGTCCTGTTGATGGCGATTGAATCCGCATGCATTCCGCTTCCTTCCGAGATCATCATGCCGTTTTCGGGCTACCTTGTATCCACCGGGCAAATGAATCTTTGGCTGGTAGCACTCGCCGGCGCTGTCGGTTGCGTGCTTGGCTCGCTGGTAGCCTATTGGGTAGGGAGCAAAGGCGGGCGTCCTCTGATTGAGAAATACGGACGCTATGTTCTCGTGTCTCGTCATGATCTCGACATGGCTGACCGTTGGTTTGCAAGCCACGGCGAGATAATTGTTTTCGTCAGTCGCCTTTTACCGGCCATCCGCACCTTCATCGCATTCCCAGCCGGCGTGGCGCGAATGAACCTGAAGCGATTTGTTCTTTACACCTTTGCCGGATCGTTGCCGTGGTGCCTGGGCCTCGCCTATGTTGGGCAAAAACTCGGCGAAAAGTGGAACAAGGACGACACGCTGAAGACATGGTTTCATCGCTTCGACTTTCTCATTGCCATTGCCGCTGTATTGGTGATTGGTTGGTGGGTCTGGCGTCACGTCAAACATCTGCGCACAGAGAAAGCCAACGCTTGAGACGCTATCTGGTTAGATTGATTCGCGGAATTCGGGATTTGAGGAAAAACTGGTCGGGGCGAGAGGATTCGAACCTCCGACCTCTCGGTCCCGAACCATAGGCACGGCAAAGATGCAAGTCATTGCCTTTTCAAAAGTTGCAGCCACTAAAGATTTTCGAGCATTTCACATTCTCTACCATTCGTTACAATCCGGTATCCGCCTGTGTTGTGAATTCTGTCCACAAATTGGCCACAAGCACACCCACGAATCCTGGCAATCTCTTGAGGCGCGAGCCGATTACGGTCAACGGATTTTAAGTCCGATTTGGGGGTGCGTACGCTCACAGACTTGGTGGCCGAGAAGCAAGTTACTCCGGCGCATTTGGACATCAATTGGGTTGGTAAGCGTGATAACTTCTCCCGAGTCGTAATACTTATAGTTCTTTCTGGTCATACAGGTGGAGCATCCTGCGAGTCGCAGGGGTAATCAGGGTCGTGTTTACAATTCTTCAGGTAAGTCCCCACGCGCTAATCGCTGTCTCGATCTACTCCTTCGTTGTCCGCCCGTAAGGCGGTATTATACAGGGTCAATGAAGCCTTCAAAGGCAAACACACGGCCGAGTCTAGCTATCGACAAAGCTGCGAGGCTTATCAATAGATGCCACGGAGATTATGATGATCCAAACAATTTCCCGCGATGAACTGAAGCAGAAGCTTGATCGCAAAGACGATTTTCTGCTTGTCGAGACGCTCGCCAACGTAGCTTATCAACATGCGCATCTACCGCACGCGATCAATCTGCCACCTGATCAACTAAAGGAGTTGGCTTCTACTCTCTTGCTCGACAAGCACGCGGAGATTGTCGTGTACTGCGCCAACCCAACTTGACACGCTTCGGAAGCGACCGCCCGTGAATTGGCGGCGATGGGTTACACAAACGTGCGCGACTACGCCGAAGGAAAGCAGGACTGGATCGATGCCGGGTTGCCTGTCGAGAGTGACCACCAGCATCAAACCCGATAGACCAAAAGTGGTAAAATCTAACATGAGTGAGAATTCCAACCGTCCAACCAACAATATCGACCGAAGCTGGGCAATCTTGTTCGCGCGTCTTGTGCTTGGACTAATCTTCTTCATGGCTGGCGTTATGAAGGTCTTTCAACTAGGCAGTAAAAAGATAGCGCTTCGATTAATCTTACGACTTCCGGCAGAATGAACACCGCCCTGACCTGCTAGGCGGCATTTTGTTCCGCGCCTATCTTC
>JBDUAQ010000212.1:0-5324 GCA_040004575.1 bacterium | reverse complement strand
TCGCCGGCGCCGAAGATCATTACGGTGATATGGACTTCAAAGTCACCGGAACTAAGAGCGGCATCACTGCCTTGCAGATGGACATCAAGATCGGCGGCATCAATGCGCAGATCATGGCTGAAGCGCTCGAGCAGGCAAAGAAAGGACGCCTGCATATTCTTAGCGTGATGGAGCAGGCCATCGCCGAACCACGGCCGGATATCTCAGCCCACGCGCCTCGAATCATCCAGATCAAGATTAATCCGGACAAGATTCGCGACGTCATCGGACCAGGCGGCAAGATGATACGGGCGCTGGTGGAAGAAACGGGCGCCAAGATCGACGTCTCTGACGACGGTACGATTTCCATAGCCACAGCGAGCGGTGAAGCTGCTGAGGCTGCGGTTGCGCGCATTCGCGGAATCACAGCCGAGGCTGAGATTGGACAGACCTATGTCGGGACAGTTTCCCGTATCGTCGACTTCGGCGCGTTCGTGGAAATCTTTCCCGGAACCGACGGCTTGCTCCATATCTCCGAGATCGCGGATCGCCGCGTCAAAGACGTGCGAGATGAGCTGAAGGAAGGCCAGCAGATCATCGTCAAATGCATCGGCAAGGAAGGCAACAAGATCAAGCTTTCGCGAAAAGCTGTCTTGCGTGATGAGGACCGCAAAGCCGAGGCAGCGAACGCGGGCGACTCAGTCAGCGCTCACGATGTTGAGTAAGGTTTGAAGAATCTTCAGAACCGGGAGCCGTGGCAAGAGGTTTCTTGAGGGAATTGCTAACGGTAAACCAAAGATTCGGTCGACTACCGCTTTCGGTTCTGAAGGAAGACAAAGGGGGTTTCCATCCACGCAAACCCCCTTTTTTATTCAATTTAGAAGCTCGCAATCGCCTACCCTGAAAATGGAATCCCTTCTTCATTAAGTCTCTTTTCCTATCAACCAGTGAACCGTCCGCGAGGTAATCCAGAAACCATAGTATTTGCTGGGTTCCACGCGATGGCCAAATAGTTTACGATGCATACCCTTTCCAGCGTTTTGAGCCAGGGAAAGAGACGAGGAGGAACTTCAAACCCATGTTGAGCCGAGCCTTTCGCCCCATTGCTGCGATACTCGCCATCTTGCTAGTGACCGGTGCGCCCACACACGCGGCGCCCGTGGCCATTAGCGAGGTGATACAAGTACTTGGCAGCTACCAAAATCCTCCTGAGCTTCGGCTCCGCAGTATTTCCCAAACGACGAATTCTTCGGTAAGCGAGGGAGAAGGACCTTCACCAGTTGCTTCGGCTGCACAGCAGTCGGCTGCCGGCGACGCCGCCGAGATTCCCGACACGTCCACTGGAGACGTCGTCACCAGCGACTCCGCTCGCACGCTGCTGGCCGGCGTTGCCGTGAGTGCTGACCCGCAAGCGGGTGTTGATGTCGTCGATCAAGGAGATGTCGAAGGAACAATTTGCGACTGCGGTGAGATAACAGTTCCCGGTGGCGGCTTTCCCAAGTGGCCCCTTTTATTCTTAGCCGCAATACCATTCTTCTTCATACACGGTTGCGACCATTGCCAAACTCCTACTCCGCCCACTACGCCAACTCCGCCTCCCACGGCGGAAATTCCCGAGCCGGCATCCTTGCTTCTGTTTGGTTCAGGTCTGGCCGCATTCGGAGCTGGGTTGCGTAGAAGGTATGCCAAAGGCAAACTGCAAACTCAGCAGCAGACCACGGAGGAGGGCTAAACCAAATGTCGAGAGCAACCTTTATGAAACCGCGAACCTACGGAAAGCTCGCGCTAGCAGCACTCCTGGCGCTCACATTCTGCATGGCCAATCCGGCTTCGACTGCGTATGCCAAGAAGCGGAAACTGGCGAAGTATGGTTCGATCAAAATTCTGAGCACGCCTGCTGGACTACCCATTGCGATTGATGGCCGGGCTGAGGGCGTAACCACCACCGACTACCGCAGCTTCGATCGTGATCCTGGTTTACACACGGTCGTAATCACTTTACCGAACGGCCAAAGGTGGACTCGTGAAATCGATCTGCAAGCCGGTCGCATTAAGTGTGTGGCGATCAACTTCAGGTCATCGCCGCCGGTGGCCAACTCTCCCTGCCCCTATCCGGTCAGCCTCTCGGTTGACGCGGAGGTAAAAGAAGGAGACGTAATAACCTTCAGCACGGACACGGCCTACAGCGGCAACGCCCTGCTTAACTACACCTGGACCTTGAACCCAGGCACCGCGAAAATTCTGACCAATGTTGGCAACAAGATTACTGTCGACTCAACCGGTCTGGGCGGCCAGCGCGTCACGGCGACGGCGGTTGTGGATGACGGTTCGGGCGACGCTGCCTGCCGTCAAACCGCACAGGCTTCCACTTACGTCAGACCGCCTGAAATTATCGTCCATCCTTCCCGGCAGTTTGACGTCTGTTGCAGTTGCTCGCGTGACGATGTAAAAGCTCGTCTCGACACGCTTGCGGTTGAACTGCAAAACGATCCAACCACTAAGACCTACGTCATTGTGTATGGTGGTCGCTCCAGTCGCATCGGCCAGGCAGATCTGCTGGGCGACCTTGCACTAAAATACCTGACTACGGATCGAGGAATCGACGGGTCTCGTATCACTATAATAAATGGTGGCTTCCGGGAAGAAGATTGCGTTGAGATGTGGATTGTTCCGAGCGGAGCTACCCCACCCCAACCTACTCCGACCGTGCAGGCAGGCGACGCCAGGCCGGCTGCTGCCCCAGGGCGGCGCGGCGGACGCAGACGCGGCAGAGACTAGACCACACGCGCTAAATCAGTTGGCGCGATAACCCTACCAGAAGGAGACAAGACCCGAGTCTTGTCTCCTTTTGCTTTTTAACTGGGACCGCGGGCGTCCCGCCCGCAACGCGCCGCAGGCGCGCAGTGTTTTCCAAGAACTTCTTCCATCTACATTTTCGCGCTTTGCGCTCATTGCGGGCGGGACGCCAGTGGTCCTAGCAAATCACTTGATTGGTATGAACGTGATTGACGCTGGCAGGGGCTTGTGATAACAATCTTCGTACCCCCTCTAATCAGTTTCACAAATCCCCCTACAAACGAAAGGAGTGTTTATGGGAGACAATGGAGATGGTGGTGGCAGCGCAGGTGTTGTCGCAGTCCTGGTGATCTTCGTGATTGTGATTCTGGCCGTGGCGCTTGTTTTTAGAAATCGCTTGTTTGGCGGCGGCGCGACTAAGGTAAACGTCAACGTCAGCGCTCCTGCGGCGCCGGCATCGAAGTAACAACGAAACCAAGCGAGTCTTTACGGTTGATTAGAGGAGCGCCGCGGTGCTCCTCTTTTTCGTTGCGGTAAATGGTAAATGGTGAATAGTCGTCCGTACGCACTCGGTTTACGTTTTCGACGCTTACCATTTACTATTCACCATTCACCAATATGACAGCTCCAAACATCGAAACAATTGTCTCGCTTGCCAAGCGGCGCGGGTTTGTCTTTCCTTCCTCCGAAATCTACGGCGGACTCGGCAGCGCCTGGGATTACGGTCCGCTCGGCGTTGAGCTTTGCAACAACGTAAAGCAGGCGTGGTGGCGCTGGATGGTCTACGAGCGCGATGACATTGAAGGGCTCGACTCGTCGATCATCCTGAATCGTCTGGTTTGGAAATACAGCGGACACGAAGATACGTTCAGCGATCCGCTGGTCGACTGCCGCGAGTGCAACACCCGTTTGCGCGCCGACAAACTAGTCGATGGAAAATGTCCAAGCTGCGGTTCTAAGAACTTAACTGAACCGCGACCTTTTAACCTCATGTTTCGGACGCACGTTGGAGCTGCGTCCGAGGACGATGACGCTTCACTCGTCTATCTCCGCCCGGAAACAGCGCAGGGTATCTTCATTAACTTTGCCAACGTGCTGACGACTAGCCGGCGCAAACTTCCATTTGGCGTGGCGCAGATTGGCAAATCGTTTCGCAACGAAGTTACGCCCGGCAACTTCATTTTCCGCACACGCGAATTCGAACAGATGGAGATGGAATACTTTGTGAAACCTGGCGAGGACGAGAAGGCGCATCAGGAATGGATCGATGCCTGCTACAACTGGTTCACCAGCTTGGGAATTTCCGGAGACAACCTGCGCCTCTATGAGCAGCCAAAAGAGGAACTGGCCCACTACGCCAAGCGCACTGTCGACATCCAGTATCGCTTCTTTCCGGAGCGCGAAGAGGAAGAACGACAGTGGGACGAGTTGATGGGCATCGCCAATCGCACCGATTTCGACTTGCGCACGCATTCGAAGAAACCGGAAGACGCGGAAGGGAAGCGGCTGAATCCGGATTCGACCGAAGACCTGTCCTACTTCGATGAGGCAAACAAGGAACGGTTCTATCCATATGTGATTGAGCCGGCAGCCGGTGTTAATCGAACCGTGCTCTCCGTTCTAATGGACGCCTATTCGGAGAAGACGAATGACAAAGGCGAGACGCGCGTAATCCTAAGACTTCATCCGTCGCTCGCGCCGATCAAAGCTGCCATCCTGCCGCTGGCGAAGAACAAGCCCGAACTTGTCGCGCTGGCGAAATCTATCAAGCGCTCGCTGCAACCTTCAATGCGCGCGGTCTATGACGACACGGGCGGCATTGGCAAGTTGTATGCGCGACAAGATGAGATCGGAACGCCGTTTTGCGTTACGGTCGATCATCAATCGCTGGAAGACGAGGCAGTGACCGTGCGCGATCGCGACACCTGGGAACAGGAGCGAATCAAGATCCCGGAGCTTGAAGGCTATTTGCGAAAGAGACTGACATGAGAGTCCAAAGTCCAACGTCCAAGGTCCAGAGTCTTTCTGATTGGTCTTGACTTTGGACTTTGGACATTGGACTTTGGACAAGAGTAAAGATGCCTGTTGTAAAAAAACGCAACGAACAAACCGAAACACGCCTGTTGCTTGAATCAAGCGAGCCGGTGGAGTTGCCGCCCGCTGAAATAGCAGACCGCGACGTGCTGGTGCAGTTTGATCAATTCAAGCCCTTCGTACCGGAGCTGCTTGAGGAGTTGCGAGACGGCACCACCGCTGAACCTGTGCCCGTGATGCTCGATGGTTCCACCTTCGCTATCCACGGCGAGACACGAACTTTTTGGGTGAAGCTCTGGCACGCTGCCGGCAGCGATATGACTAAGATTGACCGCGCACAAATCATCAGTTGCTTGCCCTCAACGCGCGGCGTGCAGGTCCTGGTCGAATCACCCGAAAACTAATTCCAACGTCGAAAGTCCAAAGTCAACAGGTAAAAATCGAGAGTTATTCTTGTAATTTGACTTTGGACATTGGACGTTGGACATTGGACTAACATGTCTCAATTTCCTGAA